>JAGCCV010000018.1 GCA_017651505.1 Bacteroidaceae bacterium
CCTCATGGATTGTAGATAAGGTATTAAAAAGAGGGGCAAGCCCAGAGACTTACCCCTCTTCGTTATTCAAAGTCTAATATCAATAAATGATTATTGATTACTGCCAGTCAGCATTCTGCTTGAAACGTCCCATTGCAGTTACAATCTGGTTGTAAGGAATTGGGAACATAACCCAGTTCTTACCATAGTTGCTATACTTATTTGGGAAGAATGCACCTTCATAGGTTACATAATCGTTCAATACATCAGCAGCAACACCCCAACGAGCGAGGTCGAACCAACGGTGACCTTCCATACCCAACTCAGCACGACGTTCAGCACGCAGAGCAGTGATAGCCTCGTCCTTGCTTGCAAATGCAGTGTACAAACCTACGCGGTAGTTACCAGCTGCACCAGCAACAGTCTTGCCGTTTACCTTGTCATCCAAAGAGTAGGTACCAACTGTTGTAGCGTCAGCCTTTACGAAATCGTTAGCTGCGCGAGCACGTACTTGGTTGATGTAATCCAGAGCACCTGACAGATCACCATCATTGATCAGACATTCAGCATAGAGCAGCAGGATGTCAGCAAAACGAATCACGTGATAGTTCTTTGCTGAAGAAGCAACAGCTGTTGATACTGAAGTAGAACCACGATCGCTGATGTAAGGCAGGTTCTTCTTGTTCATGTACAGACCAGCGTTGTTCGGGTCACGAACCCAACCGTTGAGGGCTGTAGGAGTACCATAGTCCAGGAAAGGAACGTTGAAACGACCCATTGTGAAGTCGATACGTGGATCCACATAAACAGTCAGGTCAGTCTTTGGAACATCACCAGCAGAAGTAGAAACCATCTGAGTCAGACGTGGCTGAGCACGGTAATCAGCTGTTGACAAAGGCAGACCGTTAGCGTCAACAATGAAGCTGTTAGCGAAGTCATATGAAGGCTGGTAGAATCCCCAACCACCCAAGCCAGATGCACCAGCCTGACCAATTGCAGGGTTAGATGCGATAGCGTTGGTATCAGTCTGAGTACCAGAGATGGTCATTTGTACGTCGAATACACCTTCACCACCCCAGTCGCAGTCTGGAGAATTTGCATCATACAGGTCACCATAGTGATCGATCAGTTTGTACTTCTGACCCTTAGCGTCAACACCATTGTCAATGATGTCTTTCAACAGAGACTTAGCTTCAGACATCTTAGCTGGGTTAGAGCTCATGTTGCCATTGTAAGGAGATGCCCAGTACATGTACATCTTAGCCAAAACAGCCTTAGCCATCCAAGAAGTAGCACGACCATATTCGCCTGTGCTCTTCCAGTCAGCTGGCAGACCAGCAATAGCTTCCTTCAGGTCAGTCTCAACTTTATCCCATACGTAGATGTAGTTGCCACCTTCATCAATGTTACCAACCTGAGGGTCAGTGTTTGCCTTATAGTCATCAAGGGTGACGTAAGGAATAGCAGCACCGAACATCTTGATGCCTTCGAACATCCAGACAGCCTTGATGAACTTGGCCTGAGCCTCGATCACAGCCTTGTTAGGCAGTGCATCGCCCATGTCCTCAGCCATCTTCAACACGTTGTTGGCGCGCTTAACAGCCTCGTAAACAGAGTTCCACTTACCAGAAATATAACCATTAGAAGCAGAGAATGTGAAGGTTTCCAACTGAGTCCAGTCTGGCTGGTCACCAGCCGTAGAACCCTTGTTCGCATCACCGCCTACCACGTCACCATACACGAAGTTGAAGAGAGATCCATAGCCCATCCATGCTGTCTGTGTCATGCTATTGAAAGATGAATAGGCACCGGTAAGCACCATGTCTATACCGCTCTCAGTGGTCAGTGTAGCCTCTGACACTGAACCAGCTGGGTCGATTAACAGGAAACTGTCACCGCAACTTGTCATAGTCAGAGAGCCCAAAGCCATAGCTGAATATAATATTGCTTTTTTCATATTGTTCAAATTATTATAATTGTATTTCATATTTAATATCTCACTAATCAACTTATCTTTAGAAGTCGATGTTCACACCGAACAGATACTGACGAGGTACACCGTAGCTACCATAGTCAACACCCTTGGTACGGTCACCGCTCAAGCCGAAGCTGTTAACTTCAGGATCGAGGCCTTCATAACCAGTGATAGTGAACACGTTAGACAGCTGTGCATATATGCGAATTCGAGACAGAGTCAGTTTGCTTACCCATTTCTTAGGCAGAGAGTAACCTAATGTCAGGGTCTGCATACGCAGATATGAACCGTTAACTACATAACCAGAGTGAGATACACTTGCTTCAGGAGCTGTGGTACCAAGCATCCAGATTGGCAGTGTGCCGTTAGGATTGTTTGTAGGATGCCAAGCCTTTGCAACGCGCTCTTCGCTGTAAGCGTTACCCAACTGACCATAGAGGGTATAGTACTCGTAGTGCTTGTACAGATCGTTGCCGATTGAGTAATACAGATATGTGCTCAAGTCGAAGTTCTTCCACTGCAGACCGATGTTGAAACCGCCAGTGATGTCTGGGTGAGGATTACCAATGATGGTCTGGTCGCCAGAGTCAATCTTACCGTCATGGTTTATATCCTTAAACTTGTAGTGACCAATCCATGTTGTAGCCTTTTCCTCAACATAGTCTTCGTCACCAGGAACGCCACGACCGGTCAGTGTAACCATGTCGTTAACACCATAAGGCAGTGCGCCATAGTTCAATACTTCCTCACGTGACTTGTAGATACCATCCAGCTGGTAGCCATAGAACATACCTACAGGCTGACCTTCTCTTGTAAGAGTGATATCAGTGATACGAGAAGAGTAGAGCAGGTCAGAAGCACCCAGCTTCACAACCTTGTTCTTGTACCAAGAAGCATTAGCATTGATGTTGTAAGATACCTGACCAATCTTGTCTCTCCAACCGATAGAGAAGTCGATACCGGTGTTCTTCATGTCACCGATGTTTACGTTTGGCTTGCTACCGGCACCAGCCATTGCTGTCCAAGAAGCAGATACCAACATGTCAGAAGTCTTCTTGATATAGAAGTCGAAGCTTGAAGTCAACTTGTTGTTGAATGCAGTGAAGTCATAACCAACGTTGAACATCTTGATAGTCTCCCACTTAGCGCCAGAGTCACCCAAAGAGGTTGCACCATAACCAGTGTTTGCACCTGAGTTAGTACCAGCAATACCATAGAGGTAACTGGTTGCGTTACCATACTGGAATGCGTAGTTGTAAGCACCGATGTTAGAGTTACCGGTTGTACCGTAACCAGCGCGGATCTTCAAGTCATCCAACCAGGTTGCATGAGCTTTCTCCATGAACTTCTCGTCAGAGATACGCCAACCCAAAGATACTGATGGGAAGGTACCCCAACGGTTAGAGCTTGAGAATCTTGAAGCTGCATCACGACGGATAGTAGCTGTTACCAGATACTTACCCATATAAGAGTAGTCAGCACGTGCGAAGAGACCGAACATTGTGGTCTTTGAACCCATACCACCACCGTTACCTACGGTTGAGGTACCACCATTACCGATGGTCCAAGTGTTAGGATCGTTCTCGAATACATAGTCATAGCGGTATGCGCTGATGTTACGGCCTAAGCCCTGCTTCAAGGTTTCAGTACCGATCAATACGGTGATATCGTGCTTGTCAGCGATATTGAACTTGTATGATGCAGTGTTAGTCCATTGCCAGCCAAAGCTCCAGTTACCATTTTCATCCAATCGGTTACGAGCAGCACCTTCCTTGTCACCTGCGATGGTGATAGGAGAGAAGCTCAGCCCCCAACCTCCATTCAGCGTTACTGCGAACTGTGAACGCAAGGTCAGACCCTTGATCCAAGGATCCTTCAGCTCAGCGAAGAATGAAGACTGCAGACGGAAGTTACGGTTCCAGTTATTCTTAGAAGCCTCAATACTCTGAAGAGCTGAGAAGTTACGACCACCATTACCCTGAGAACCTGCCCAGTGACCACCTACAGTATAAGGAGGTACCCATGCGTTCATGGTATAGGTAGAACCGAATGCATTACCATCGGCCTGGCCACCACGCTCACCTCTTGTCATCATCAACGCAGCGTTGGTGTTCTGACCAATTGTGAAGTGCTTGGTAGGATTGAAAGAGGTATTGACACGCAGAGAGTAACGTTCGAAGTTAGAACCCTTTACCGTACCGTTACGATCCTGATATGCCAGAGACATTGAGTACTGGCCTTTTTCGCCACCACCCATTACAGATAACTCGTGGTTCTGTGACCAACCGGTTCTAACAATCATGTCATACCAGTCAGTACCCTTGCGAGCTTCTTCCTCAGACTTACCGAGAATTTCCTTGTTGTAATAGTATGCAGACAGTGCGTATGAATGAGCACCATCTCTCTGATAATCTTTCACCATGCCCTCGTATGAGCCAAAGCGAGCCATAGCCTCTTCCTTGCTCAAACCTGCAGGAACGATGGTATAAGGCATCTGCAAGTCACCGTTCTTGATAGAACCGAACTGCTGGTGGTTAACAGTGTTGATGTCAACACCGAGGATGTCCACCTGGTTCTGCTGGCTCTGCTGAACAGCCTTCATATAGTCCCATGCGCCCAGCATGTGGAAGCCATCGTTAGCCATGGTAGAAGCAGAAACGTAACCAGAGTAAGATACGCGAACCTTGCCTTCCTTGTTACCCTGCTTGGTAGTGATGATGATGACACCGTTAGCAGCACGCGCACCGTAGATGGCGGTTGCAGCAGCATCCTTCAACACCTGGAAAGAATCGATATCGTTAGGGTTCACAGAATCTACGTTAACGCCCTGTACACCATCAACGATAATCAGAGGGTCAGAACCGTTCACAGATCCGACACCACGGATACGGATGGTAGTACCTGCACCAGGAGCACCAGATGATGATACGAACACACCAGATGCGCGACCCTGCAGTGCTTCTGCGAAGGTTGCCACTGGCTGTTCAGCAATAGCGTCGCGTGATACCACAGCCACAGAACCGGTAATATCCTTCTTAGCCTGTGTACCGTAACCAACGACTACGACTTCGTCCAAAGTCTCAGCGTCTTCCCTCAAGGTAACTTGCAGAGAGTTCTGGCCATTCTGCAACTGGATTTCTTGAGTGATGTAACCGATGTAAGAAACAACAATCACTGCACCGTTAGGCACGCCCTGAATAACAGCGTTACCGTCCATGTCAGTGATTGAACCGATAGTAGTGCCTCTAACGAGAACGTTGGCACCAATGACTGGACCCATTGCATCGTTAACTGTTACTGTAACTGTGCGTCCGTTTTGCTGAACTGCAGCTACACCTTCAGTTGACATTGCGTCCACGCCAGAAGCCATTGCAGGGCTTGCGGCGATCAGGAGCAGGGAAGCTCCACAAAGGAAGGTCCTTTTCCAATTTTTAATGTCATTCATAATAATTTGTTTAAAAGGTTAATATTTAGTTTATTAAACTCTTCCTAAAAAAGGGGCAACTGCATTCACATGTGGTTGCCCACAAACATTAACTTAAATTTTTATTTATCCTTTAAAGTCTTAATAACGGGCTGGCTGCATTCACATGTGGCTGATGCCCTTTTCAATATTTTTTTAATTTTGTTTCTTTTTTCTTCTCAAAAAGGCATTCTTCACCCATTTCTAAATGAAGGTAAAAAACGCACTATAATTGCTAAATACACTTAAAATTCAGCATATTAAATCAAAATATTCCTTTACTTAGCAGTAAAAAGAATGGAATTGACCCTACAAACTTAAAGGTTTTTTAATAAACAAGCAAATATTATTAGGCTTTTTTTTCATTCAACGCTATTTTTTTTCTTAACCTAAACATGTAACTTAACTATATTATTATGCGGAGACCGTCGAAATCGGTGCAGTTTATATTGCGTGAATTATATAGGCAGCATAGATCCAATAAAAAGTGGAATACAGCTTCACTATATCGTTCTGTCATGATGAAAGTCAATCTTTATTCTAAGGGGAAAGAAGTTCCTATTCGTGCCATTTCTGCCAGCTGGTTGAAGTCGTTTGAGAGTTATCTACGTTCTTCTGGCAATTGTTGGAACACCATATCTACTTATATGAGGATTCTTAATGCTGCTTACAACGAGGCGGTGATGACCAATAATGCACCTTTTCGCCCTTTATTATTTAATAAGGTATATACGGGTGTGGTAGCTGACCGACAGAATGCGCTGGATATTCAAGACATGGAGAGGCTTGTTCAGCTTTGCTTTAGTGAGCAACCTATATTGAAACCACGATTACATAGAACCCTACAGTATTTTGTGTTAATGTTTTTGCTTAGAGGGATGCCTTTTGTGGATATGGCCTATCTGAAGAAAAAAGAGCTAAAGCACAATGTTATCTCATACCGCCGTATGAAAACAGGCAGGCCGCTTACCGTTGAACTGGATAAGCCAGCCCTCATGTTGCTACAATCCTTGGCCAGCCGCAATGAATCATCTCCCTATCTTTTCCCTTTCCTGCACTATTCCGATGGATCAGAGGAAGCGCACAGGGAATATAAAACGGCACTGAGAAGCTTTAACAATCATCTTGAGGCGATAGGAAAAGTGTTGGGGATAAAACAAAAGATAACCACTTATACAGCCCGACATACTTGGGTAACCATAGCCTTTAACTGTAATATCAGCACCGCTGTCATTTCTCAATCAGTGGGACATTCGTCCATAAAGGTCACTGAAATCTATCTTAAACCCTTCCAACAAGCAATTATCAATGATGCCAACAAGCAAGTAATCCAGCAAGTTATGCATTGATTTTCCCTTTACTGCTAAGTAAGAGAAATTTACAATCTTTTGCTATTTCCTTCCTCAATGGTTTACCTAAACATCAAATAATTGTAATTGTGATACCTAATCAACGATACAAAAATACAAAAAATTAAATAATAGGATTATTGTTGTCCACTATTAATAGCAAATTCTCTTTGTTTTTTTTAATTATAGTTGGTTACGGAGCTTTTTCAAGAATTGACAATGACCTATGGTGGTTTTAGTGATTTTTTTATAAGATACAAAAAAAGACGAGTAGATATTTGCAAGTATAAAATATAAGTTTAAATTTGCGACGTTTTTGAATGAGGTCCTAATTTTTTAAATGTTTCGACATTTTATTCATTCATAACTTTGCATTTTGGATTATTATTTTGATGTAAGGGACTTCGTTCCAAGACAATGAGAGGATGCTATAATGGCATCCTCTTTTATGTTAACACAGAAAGGGACGCTGCATCACGCAGTGTCCCTTTCTGTTAGTTAGTGTAATCAAGTTTTGAGAGAATGAAACTTCACAGTTTCGTAAGTCACTAACCATATAATGTTTAAAGCAAATGAAAATGTTATATTAATAAAGCAAATGAAAAAACTTCTATTTCCTGATTAGCTCTTGCTGCTCGGTGGTCTTCAGTTGGCGTGACAAGCTGTCTTTCGTTTGCGACTCACCATTCTCAGTGTCATCACCCAGTGCCATTGAGGGTGAGGTGATTTGTTGACCGATGGTGTCGTTCACCGCCATCTGATGATGGTCTTGCAACAAGGTGCGTTCGGCGAGGTTTCCCAAAGCCAGCAACATCGTCACCGCAGCAGCTGCCTTTGCGATAGGAGCCAACCTACTGAAGATGGATACGCTCTTGGCCTTTACCGCAGTTGTTTCAACCTTATTGAGTAAATGCTCATCGAAATCTTCACCTAAGTGGTCTTCCTGCATGAACTTCTCATACATAAACAAGTCTTTGTAGCGCAACAGGTGCTGAGGTATATGGTTGCCACTGAAGAAGAGGCGTAACTGCCTTTCTTCCTCAACGGTGGTCTTGCAATCCCAATACCGTTGCAAAAGTTGTTCAATTTGTTGAGCGTTCATAAGCATCCAATCTTAAAAACCCTTGCTTCACTTTCTGCCTGGCCCTGAACAGGTTAATCTTCACTTGTTCTTCAGTGGTGTCCAGCGCTTGGGCAATTTCCTTATAGCTCTTTTCCTCGATGTCGCGCATCTGCATGATTCTGCGTTGCTTTTCAGGCAACCCTTCTATCAGCCTATGCACCCACATGAGGCGTTCTTTTTGCTCCAGTTTTTCGTGCGGATTGGCATCATCTTGTGTCCGGTCATGTTGCTCGGTCAGTTCCTCTGTTTTGGCATCCATTTTCTCGCGCAGATCAATGGCGAGGTTCTTGGTCAGTGTGAGACTATACGCCTCAATAGATTCCAGTGAGTTCCATTCCTCTCTTTTGTTCCAGACCTTGATGAGCGTTTCCTGAACAATATCCTCTGCCTCTGCCCTGTCGAACGTAATGCGTAGCGCGACGCGAAAGAGCTTATCCTTCAGCGGAAGAATATCGTCACGAAAACTGATTTCTTTCATCTCTTCATTAATATAGACGGATGAAACCGTGAAAAGTTACACTTTCTCTCAAAAAATTATCTGATTTTTGTTCCTTGACGTCCATCAATGGCATTGGCTGCAGTGATAATTACCTCTTTTACACCTGCATCGATGGCTTGAAAAGCATTTTCAAGTTTGGGTATCATGCCTCCTTGTATCACACCTTGCTCCACCAACTCGGTAAATTGTTGGCGGTTGATATTGGCTATCACACTGTTGTCATCAGCCTCATCGCTCAGCACGCCTTTCTTTTCGAAGCAATAGATGAGGGTCACATCGAAATAGGGGGCAAGGCCTTTAGCAGTCTCGCCAGCAATGGTATCAGCATTGGTGTTGAGGATGTTGCCTTTGCCATCATGGGTGAGGGGAGCCATCACAGGAATGATGCCAGATTGAATCAAAGTGGCTAATCGTTCGCCATCCACCTGCTTAACATCACCCACAAAGCCATAGTCGATATCTTTTACCGGACGTATATCGGAGAGGATGACATTCATGTCGGCCCCCGTAAGACCTACTGCGTTAATGCCCCTGGCTTGTAATCCTGCCACAATGTTTTTATTGACCAAGCCACCATAGACCATTGTCACTACCCTTAACATGTCGGCATCAGTGATGCGGCGCCCATTCACCATCTTGCTCTCTATGCCTAATTGCGAAGCCATCTTAGTGGCTGATCGTCCTCCACCATGCACCAGAACCTTGGGACCATCAATGGCAGCAAAGTCGTTGAGCAGCTTCTGCAGACTGGTTTCTTCTTCAACAATTTTACCACCAACTTTAATAACCGTCAACTTTGCTTTCATATCAAGCCACCTTTCTTATCTAATCTATTATTCCAAATAAGTGTATCCATAAAGACCAGAACGATAATTGGACAGGAACTCCTTGCCCTCATCTACCGTAATCTTGCCTTCCTTCACCGACTTACTTACCCAGGTCTCCAAGGTGCGTACCAGCTTCTTAGCGCTGAACTGCACATAGTCAAGCACTTCGGCCACCGTCTCACCATCAATTACCTGGTCAATGGTATAGCCCTTCTCATCTACAGAAATATGCACGGCATTGGTGTCCCCGAACAGGTTGTGCATATCACCCAGAATCTCCTGATAGGCACCTACGAGGAATACGCCCAAGTAATAATGCTCTTTCTGCTTCAGAGAATGCACTGGCAGATAGTTGGAAACACTGCGGGTGGTGATAAAGCTGGCAATTTTGCCATCAGAGTCACAGGTTATGTCTTGAAGTGTTGCCTCCTTGTCGGGCTTCTCGTCCAGGCGTTGTAAAGGCATAATGGGGAATATCTGGTCGATAGACCAAGAATCAGGCAGTGACTGGAACAACGAGAAGTTACAGAAATATTTATCCGCCAACAATTTGGGTAATCCACGCAACTCATCAGGCGTATGCTTGAGGTTCTGAGCTATATGATTCACCTCACGCATGACACTCCAATAAAGACACTCGATCTGAGCGCGGGTCTGTAAATCAACCAGTCCATGACTGAATAGATTTAATGACTCATCACGAATCTGCTCGGCATCGTGGAATGCCTCCAACATAGTGTTCTGGTTCAGCTTGTCCCAAATGGTATAAAGTTCACGTACCAGCTCATGGTCTTCAGGTTTGATATCTATATCATCATCCCATTCTGGTAAATGTGCCGTCTCCAATACATCGAAAATCAGTACGGAGTGATAAGCCGACAGGGCGCGGCCACTCTCAGTAATGATGTTTGGATGCGGAATGTTATTCTTGTCGCTGATATCAACTAATGTAGAGATAGCATCGTTCACATATTCCTGAATGGAATAGTTCACGCTGCCTTCGTTGGATCCCGAACGGGTACCATCGTAATCAACGCCTAAGCCACCACCTATATCTACAAATTCGACATTGAATCCCAGATGATGCAGCTGAACATAGAATTGTGAAGACTCTACCAACGCACGTTGAATATGGCGTATTTTCGTTACCTGGCTGCCAATGTGGAAATGAATCAGTTTGAGGCAATCTTCCATCTTCTTCTCCTTCAGGAAGTCGAGTGCCTCCAGCAACTCGCTGGAGGTTAAACCAAACTTGCTGGCATCACCGCCACTTTGCTCCCACTTGCCACTGCCTGAAGTAGCCAACTTGATGCGGATACCTATGTTGGGACGCATATCCAGTTTTTTGGCTATCTTAGCAATCAGTCGCAATTCATTCATTTTCTCCACCACTAGGAAGATACGTTTGCCCATCTTTTGTGCCAGCAGGGCCAGTTCGATGTAGCTTTCATCTTTATATCCGTTGCAGATAATCAACGAGTCTGAGTCCATGTTGGTAGCTATTACGGCATGTAACTCGGGTTTAGAACCAGCCTCCAGTCCAAGGTTGTATTTCTTGCCATGGCTTACAACCTCTTCCACCACAGGTCTCATTTGGTTCACCTTGATAGGGTATATGATAAAGTTTTGGGCTTTATAGTTGTATTCTTCTGATGCCCGTTTAAAACAATGTGAAATCTTTTCGATGCGGTTGTCAAGGATGTCAGGGAAACGCACCAGCATGGGAGCCGTTACGTCGCGCAAAGCCAGTTCGTCCACCAGCTCTCTCAAATCGACCTCAACGCCGTCTTTCAACGGAGTAACCACCACATGACCTTTGTCATTGATACCAAAGTACGAAGCTCCCCACCCTTTAATATTGTAGAGTTCTTCAGAATCTTCAATACGCCATTTTCTCATTTCTCTGTTATATCACTAATTAGGTTATAAAAAAGGTTTGGTTGACAAAAGTAATCAATAAAATCCATTTAATATCCTATTTCTTGGAAAATTCATTGTAAAACAACTATATTTGTGAAAAATAAAGGTCTTATGCGGAAGTACAAGATTGAGATATGGCTAATTCATTAGATGTTGAGTGCAATGCATATTGACGAATACTCACGGTTGGTAACGGATTCAGAGGTGGTGAAGGCGGTGATAGATTCGCTAAAGAGTTTTGTTTTATTGAGTGATTGATAATTATTATATACTATGAAAAAGTTTTTAGGACTGGTGGTACTGGCTCTGATGATAGGAGTCGAGACAGAAGCTAAGGTGAAGTTGCCACACCTATTAGGTGACAACATGGTATTACAACAGAATAGCAATGCCCGCCTGTGGGGATGGGCTGATGGCGGTAAGACGGTGAAAGTGACGGTTTCTTGGAGCAACGATACCTATACAACTAAGGCGGATGCACAAGGTAAGTGGAAGGTGTCTGTGAAAACGCCGGCAGCCTCATTTACTCCATTGAGTATCACCTTCGATGATGGCGACAAGACCACCATAAGTAATGTGCTTAGTGGTGAGGTATGGGTATGTGCGGGGCAGAGCAATATGGAAATGCCCATCAAAGGATTTAACGAATGCCCTGTGGATGATTATAACCATGTGGTGGCAGATGCAGTCAACTCTTCCGGTATTCGTCATGCCAAAATACCAAGCATTATGCGTATGAAACCGCAAGAGGATGCCAAGACTGAGTGGATTGATTGTAATCCCAATACTGTTTCTGAATTTAGTGCTACTGGCTATTTCTTTGCTCGCATGGTGAGTCGTACCTTAAATATACCAGTAGGACTTATCGAGGCAAACAAGGGCGGCAGTCGTGTGGAGAGCTGGCTCAATGAAGAAAACTTACGCAAATATACAGATGAGTCACTCGACTCATTGGAGAATGTCAAGAAGTATCCGATGGATTATATGCGTCCTTTGGTATGGGGCAATGCTACATTCCATCCCATATTAAACTATACGGTGAAAGGCATTTTGTTTTATCAGGGCTGCTCAAATGTAGATGATCATCGTGCCCAATATGCTGAGCGCCTGTCACTTTTGGCCAAACAATGGCGCGAACAGTTTGATTTGGGTGAGATACCGTTCTATTATGTAGAGATTGCGCCGTTCTTCCAAGGTGATGTTAACAATACTAACTCCGCTTTATTGCGCGAGCAGCAGTACAAGGCGTTGAGTCTGATACCCAACAGTGATATGGTTTGCACCAACGATGCTGTTTATCCCAGTGAGACACACAATATCCATCCTGCTCAAAAACAAAAGGTGGGTGAGCGCTTGGCTTTTATCGCACTGAACGAGACCTATGGTATGAAGGCTTTCCGTTGCAAGAGTCCTTCGTTCAAGAGTATGGAGGTGAAAGATCATCAAGTAAGACTGTTGTTCAATGACACCTATTTGGGCTTTACACGTCAGTATGGTTTTGAGGGCTTCGAGATTGCTGGTGCTGACAAAGTGTTCCACAAGGCTAACCAATCTCAATCCCAGTATTCATGGTTTACAGGCGAGCTAAGTATTACCATCTCTTCAGATGAGGTGCCTAACCCAGTGGCCGTGCGCTACTGTTTCCGTAACTTCCAGTTGGGCAATGTGGCGAATATGGCAGGCCTGCCACTTATTCCTTTCCGTACGGACGATTGGGACTAATAGAACTATAGTCCAAGCAATTGACGCAGTTCTTCAATTGATTTGTCTATCTGGTGGCGGCTCTCCAATCGGTTGCTGTCAAAGACGTAGGTGGCCTGACTATAGAACTGCTCACGATTGGCCAGCTGTTCGGTGATGTACTGCCTCATCTCTTCATCGGTCTTGTTCATCAGCAATGGACGCTTGGCTTTGCCTATCTGCAAGCGATTAAAGAGGGTTTCGATATCAGCCTTCATATATACCGTCTGGCCATGCTGGTTCATGTAGGCCACATTGTCGAAAAAGCAGGCAGTGCCACCACCGGTGGCTATCATCACGTTTTCGAATTCGCCCACCTCATGCAGCATCTTGCGTTCCATCTCGCGAAATGCCTCCTCGCCCAATTCGGCGAAAATCTGCTTTACAGTTTTGTGGAAACGCCCCTCGATATACCAGTCCATGTCGATGAACTGCAATCCCATCTTCAAGGCAAAAGCCCTGCCTAAGGTGGTCTTGCCTGAGCACATGTATCCAATGAGAAATATTCTTATCATGCCCTTCAGCTTTCAATGCTTTGTTAATTATTTGGGTGTAAAGTTAGCGATATATTTTTGTTTTGTGTATCTTCGCAGCGAAAAGTTATCCTTCGACGGCAATAATAATGAGCAAACGACAAAAATATTATGTGGTGTGGCGGGGCGTGGAACCTGGCATCTATCTCACGTGGGAAGAATGCAAGCGTCAGGTAAAGGGCTTTTCGGCGGCTAAATACAAGGCTTTTGATACCGAGGCCGAGGCGGTGGCAGCTTATACCGACCCTGATTATAAGTTGGGTAAGCACGACGAGGCTGACATGTCCGGTCATGATACTGTGACTAAGAAGGCTGCCAGGGTGGAGGTAATGAAGGCCATTCGAGAAGGGAGGGAAGAACTGGTTGGCAAGGCTGTAGCAAGTGGCTTGCTGCTTAATGCCCTGGCTGTGGATGCAGCTTGCAGTGGTAATCCTGGTATGATGGAGTACCAAGGGGTATATGTGGCGACGGGGCAACGTATTTTCCATTTCGGTCCTGTTTTTGGCACAAATAACATCGGTGAGTTTCTGGCCATCGTGCATGCGCTCGCTTATATGAAAAAGAATAATGTCAGCATGCCTATCTATAGCGACAGCCGTAATGCCATGAGTTGGATAAAGCAGAAGAAATGCCGTACCAAGCTGGATCGTAATGCAAAGAGTGAAGAGTCGTTTCTGCTCATAGAAAGGGCTGAAAAATGGTTGCGAGAGAATTCTATAACTGTTCCCATTATCAAATGGGATAAAAACTTATGGGGTGAGACCCCAGCTGACTTTGGGCGTAAGTAACATATTCCCTTTTCTGTCAATCGTGATGGTAGTGCCTATGGGGTTCGGGGAGCAATTATTGATTGAGAAAAGGCTGATAAAATGATATAGTTGTAATGAAATAGAAAGAGGGTGCCTTAGCGCCCTCTTTTCGTTTTACTCGATATCAAACACGAAAGTGAAATCGGTTTCGGGATCGTAAGGTTTCCAATCATTGCTGTCAGAAGCATTGGGGTTGCCTGTCTTGGCAAAGTTGGTCCATGCATTAGTCATCTTGTCCGCTAACTGGTAGTCAGCTTCCGTAAATGGACGCCAAGCACGGTCAAGGGTGTGAAACATGAACCACAGCTCTGACGAGTGGAAAGAACCGGCATTGTCGCCAGGCAATGGTCGAGCAAACAAGTAAGTATAAACCGGTTGTTTGTGCTGCTTCTTTCGCTCAGTGGCAAAACGTTGGATACCTGCTCCCATAGTGGGGTTGTCATTGGCACAATAGCCAATCATGTAAGGTACATTGGCGATGGTGCCATCGAAAGTGGCAGCAGTAAAGCCGTATGGGATGTTCACGCTGTCATAATGTGGGCGGAAACGCAATTGCTGAGGCTTGCTGTTGAAGATTTCCATCAGCTCCTCGGCACTGGCTGCACGCATCTTTGGTACATCGGTCAAGCCATTCTCGTCCATAAGAGCTTTACAATCAACGGCAAATTCAGTCAGTGATTGCTCAGGCAATACCTGCTCGTCGATGCCGCCTCCACTCTGAATGATGGCATGACTGATGAGTTTCTTAGACAAGGGGGACATCACTAAGTTCTTGATGCTGGCAGCACCTGCGCTCTGTCCGAGAATGGTAATATTGGTAGGGTCACCACCAAACTGAGCAATGTTGTTTTTAATCCATTTCAGGGCAGCAATCTGGTCGAGTGTACCATAGTTACCAGGAGCGTTCTTAGCATCTTCAGCTATCAAGTCTGGATGAGCCAAGAAGCCGAAAATGCCCACACGGTAATTGATAGTGACCAAGATAACGTCACGTTTAGCCCATGCATCGCCGTCCATTGTTATCTCATACCCATAACCGTGGTCGTAGGCACCACCATGAATCCACATGGCTACAGGTAGCTTCTTATCGGGTTGGCCAACTGCACTGGCTGGAGTCCAGATGTTCAGGTAAAGGCAATCTTCACTGAACTTTGGATCACCATTGGCATAGAACTCTTTGTAATAGAAATCGCCCGTGGCTTTGCCACTGTTCTGCATGGCAGCCGCTCCCCATTGGTCGGCCACCTTTACGCCCTCCCATGGAGTGACGGGTTGTGGCGCTTTCCATCGCAGGTCGCCCACAGGGGCAGCAGCGTAGGGGACACCTTTATACACGATCACGTCAGGGTCGTTGGATATTGCACCTTGAATCCGCCCGCCCTCAATGTTGAGGATGGGGTTATTAACAGACTGCTGGCTTGAGCAAGAAGCCAAAGCCAGCAGTGTTATTGCCAAAAAATGGAGTTTCATATTCATTATTTGAAAATCATCTGTGCAAATTCGCTCAGGTAGATGCGCCAGTTTCTCCAGATATGACCACCGTCGGTTTCACGATAGGTGTAAGGATAACCCTTGCTGTCCAACCACTTGCGCAGGTCGGCATTCTGCTGATACAGGAAGTCGGTCTTACCGATAGCAATCCAATAGAGCTTTGGCTTTGCGCCAAACAAAGCAGCCATTTCTTTGTTGTATTCGGCGTTGGTATTCATGCGGTCAAGCAGCGGAGTGCGGTCGCCCCACTGGCCAACTGAGATAGCTGCAGAGAACAGACCTACATAGTCGAAGGTAGTAGGGAAGCGCTTTGAAATAGCGAATGAGTGACCACCACCCATTGACAGACCGCAGATAGCGCGGTTTGCCTTATTCTTAGCTACCTTGTAGTTCTTCTCGATGAAGTTCACAACATCCATGAAACTCTCGTCCATAGAAGCGGCAGCCTGAGGCATCTGAACGCCGCCACCACCCATTGATGGCTGATACATGCCAAAGTCCCACTCACCAGGAGCAGCAGCAGTGTTAGGATTACCGTTGGTCATTACCACAATCATAGGCTTAGCCTTACCAGTAGCAATCAGGTTGTCGAGAATCTGAGCTGCACGACCTAATTCTGACCATGCGTTCTCGTCGCCACCAGCACCATGTAACAGGTAGAGCACAGGATAGTTCTTGCCTGTCTCATAGCCGGCAGGAGTATAAACGGTCATACGGCGGGTCAGCTTCAGTGTTGGGCTGTCGTACCATACCTTAGAGAGGTTTCCATGAGGCACCTTGTTTACGCTGTAGAGGTCACCCTTGTCACCCTTCTGGGCACTGACAATGAAGATGTTGGTCCAAGTAGCCACATCACGGTTCTGGTAGATGTTTGATGGATCTGGAATACGCATGCCGTTCACGATAAAGCTGTAAGAATAGAGTTCTGGCTCCAACTTAGCGGTGGTATAGCTCCACACGCCTAAAGAGTCCTCTTTCATGCTAACAACACCATCCACACAATCACCTGTCAGCTGGACGGTGATAGCCTTTGGTGCATGCAGACGGAAAGTTACGGTGTTGTCGGCGTTAATCTCAGGAGACTTAACGACATTGCGGCTGAACAGCGCTTGCTGTGCAAAACCTGTTACGGCAAAAAATGCCAATGCAATGGTAAATAATGCTTTTTTCATAAAATTGAATTATTTAAATGATTGATTACTTGAAAATTCTTGGAGCAAGGTCGCGGAGGTTGTGGCGCCAAACATGCCAGCTATGGCCACCAGGCATTTCGCTGAACTCATATTTGATACCTGCCTCGTCAAACAATTTAAGGGTTTCCTTACAGTTGTTGTAAGCAATGTCCTCAGGGCCACCTTGTGTAAATACCAACTGCTTGATATTGGCATTGATCTTGGCAGCATCGTTCTTCAGGTGGATGCGCTCGGCCTCATATTTGTTCTTGTCGCCAGGAGCAAAAGAAGAGCTGAGTACCCATACATAGCTGAACATTTCGGGATGATAGAGGGCAGTCTCCATGGTTTCCATGCCACCCATCGACAATCCTGCCATAGCACGATGATCCTTGTCGGTCAGCACACGATAGTTGTCTTCGATATATGGAATAATGCTCTGAATCATGTCTTCAGCAAACACGGGCACCTCGCCCTGGATGTTGCCATCGGGCATGTCGATGCTGCCGTTTGGCATTACCACAATCATAGGCACCATCTTGCCTTCTGCCAAGAGGTTGTCGAGGATGAAACCTGCATGACCAACACCAGGCCAAGAGGTATCATTATCGCCACCACCATGTACTAAGTAGAGAACAGGCAATTTGTCGGCACTCTTCTCATAGCCGGCGGGTGTCCATACATGCATACGGCGCATCTCTTTCAGCGGCTTGGAGTAATACCAACGTTGGGCAACAGCGCCATGAGGCACGTCTTTATTTACAAAGAAAGCGTTAGGGTCGGTGGCTACTACTGCTAAAGCACGGGCATTGGCTACGCCTGCATCTTTAGCATCCTGAACGGTAACTCCATCCACTACAAAGTTGTAACGATATACGCCATCTTTTACTCCCGGAATGGTAGCCGACCAAACGCCCACATCATTTTTCACTACATTTACGGGCTGACCGAAAGGAGCACATTCCGCACTGATTCTCACTTCCTTGGCATTAGGAGCATAGATGCTGAAAGTAACATCTCCCTTAGGAGAAACTCTGACAGACTGTAATGTGTCATTTGGAGTAGGAGTGCGGCGGAACTGTGCCGCAACGGGCAATGTGACTGCTATAGCCATCGCCATCATGAAGAACTTTGTAAAATTCATTATTAAAGGTATTAAATTTATTTTTAACATACAAATGTAGTACTTTGAGCTGAAATGTGAAAATATTCAGCTCAAAATTTAAAAATTAAGTGAAAGTTGCCCGTCGCCCAGTAAGTTATAGCTCATGCGATGAAATGGTGTCACTCCCATTTTCTTAATTGCCTCCCGGTGTGCCTTGGTGGGGTAGCCCTTGTTCTTACGCCATCCATAACCAGAATATTGTACGTCGAGCTCATTCATGTAGTCATCACGGTAAGTTTTTGCCAAGATAGAGGCAGCTGCTATGCTTAAATACTTACCGTCACCTTTGACCACGGTTTGGTAAGGAATGTTTCCGTAAGGCTTGAAGCGATTCCCGTCCACTATGATGTGCAAAGGTTGTGGCTTGAGCTGTTCTATGGCCCGGTGCATCGCTAATATTGAGGCGTTGAGAATATTAATCTTGTCAATTTCCTCAGGAGTAACAATTCCTATTGCCCAAGCTATCGCGTCTCGCTCAATAATGGGGCGCAATAAATAGCGCTGGTGTTCGCTGAGTTGCTTTGAGTCGTTAAGTGTCTCGTTCTGGTAATCATTGGGCAAGATGACGGCAGCGGCATATACGGCTCCTGCCAGACAGCCCCTGCCTGCTTCGTCGCAACCCGCTTCTAATGTGTCATTTAAATAAGGTAATAGCATATTCTCTTTTATTTTCATGCCCAAAATTAGGGAATATTGCTGAATTGCAAAAGACTGTTGAAAACTTTTTCTAACGAAATACTTTGAATTCTCGTAAAAAAGTTATAACTTTGAAACCAAATAGAGTTTTTTAATTTCTTATTAATTATTTTATTATGGCAAACAGAAGAGAATTTCTGAAGAGTGCGTCATTTTTGACGCTGGGTGCCATGGCGGCTTCTAAGTTGAGTGCTGCTAATGGCATGAATGGTGTTGATGGCATCTCTGGTGCTACAACACAGGCTCCTATGGCTGGCTCTAACCTCGGTTTCCAGGCTTATTCTCTCGGTGGTGAGTTGCTGAATGATCCAGCTAACGCACTGAAGAAGATGAAGAGCTATGGTTACGATCAGGTAGAATTGGCATTCTATGGCTTTGACGACGCCAAGGGTCATGGTCAGTTCTCGAGCTTCGGCGGTGGTGCTCCCACATCTGCTGCTGATTTCAAGAAGATGGCTGATGACGCGGGCATCAAGATCGTTAGCTCACACATGACACCTAACTTGCAGCGTGGTGCTAAGTACGACAAGAGTACTGAAACTCAGATTTTGGACTTCTGGAAGAAGATTATTCCAGACCACAAGATGTTTGGTGTTGAGTACATCGTACAGCCAAGTCTGCCTCAGATTAGTAATCTTGAGGATGCACAGGCTGTTGCTGACATTTTCAACAAAGTGGGTGCTTTGCTGAAAGAGAATGGCATCAAGTTTGGTTACCACAACCACAGCAATGAGTTCAATAAGGTAGTTCCTGGTGGTGAGGCTGCAACACCTTATTATCAGCGTGCTTTCCGTCGTCCTGGTGATACTTCTCCAGAGCCTAAGACTATTGAGGAAGTATTCATTGAGGGTACCGAAGCTCAGAACGTGCTCTTCGAGCTTGACTGCTACTGGACCGTTATGGGTCAGCAGGATCCTATTGTATGGATTAATAAATATAAGGATCGCATCCAGCTCCTGCACATTAAGGACTTCATTGTTATCGGTGCTTCAGGTGCTATGAACTTTGAGAATATCTTCAGCAATTTCTATGCAAACGGTCATCGCAACTGGTTTGTAGAAATCGAAGATATCAATAGTGGCAAGCAGCTCGAACGTGCTGAGGCAAGTGCAAAGTGGCTTAAGAGCAAGGGCTTTGTAAAATAATACGAAAAACATTGGGTTAAAATTATAGACAGAGCTGGCTGTGAAGCCGGCTCTGCTCTTTTTATGCCCTTTCATAGGTAAAAATCAATGCTTTTTAATAAATTTATTCATTATAATAGGTATAATCTCAATAAAAAAAACTAACTTTACAGCCAAATTACACTAATATTAGTAAAAATTATGGTTAATAGAAGAGATTTTCTGAAGAGCGCTTCCATGTTATCACTGGGCGCTTTGGCTGCTTGTAACTCTAAGGAGACTGCAGCTGCTCCTGCTGCTGAGGTTAACAACCCAGACAAGAACTTTGGTTTACAAATTTACACTTTAGGCAACGAGTTGTATGCCGGCAATTTGGCAGACAATTTCAAGCGTCTGAATGGCATGGGCTTCAAGTACATTGAGCTGGCTGGTTACGATGTAAATACCAATAAGGTGGGTGGCGTTGATTTCACCGAATTCAAGAAGATGGCTAATGATGCAGGTTTGGCTATCCCTAGCTCACATGTTAATGCTCCTGGTTTGTTCTCTGGTGTTGCTGGTCGTGAGAGCCGTGATGGTAGTGACGGTCAGTTCAATCGTTCTATGATTGACAAGGTGGCTGAGTCATTTAAGAAGGTGGCTGATGATCATGCAGCTCAGGGCATCGAGTATGTTGTTCATCCAATGATGGCTTACCTGAATACAGAGGATGACGTGAAGGCCTTTGCAGAGATGTTGAACAAGAGTGGTGAGATATTCAAGGCTGCTGGTATCAAGTTCGGTTACCATCACCACAACATGGAGTTCGCTCGCATGGTGCCTGGCGTAGCTGGTTTCCGTCTGCCTACCGTTCTGACTCCGCTGACAGCTGCTGATGGTCCTATGATTATGGATTTGCTGATGGACAACACCGATCCTGCTAATGTATGCTATGAAATGGATACTTACTGGACCGTTATGGGTCAGCAGGATCCTGTGGTTTGGTTGCAGAAACGTGCTGACCGCATCAAGCTGATGCACGTGAAGGACTTCGTTGTTCTGGGTGATTCTGGCGCTATGAATTTCAAGAACATCTTCGAGCAGTTCTATAAGAATGGCAACCAGTATCTATTCTGCGAAATTGAGGATATCGATAGTGGCAAGCAAATGGAACGCGTGGAGGCTTCTATGAAGTTTATCAATGCTCAGCCTTGGGTTAAATAAATAAACTATAGCATCGAGGGCATAGCTTAGTGAAAGCTGTGCCTTCAATTTTAATACACCATATTTATATTAATAACAGAAATGATCAATAGAAGAGATTTCTTAAAGAGCGCTTCTCTCCTGTCATTAGGCGCTTTGGCAGCTTGTAACGCAAAGGAAGCTACACCAGCTGCTCCTGTAGAGAACAAGAACAAGGGTTTAGGTTTGCAGATTTATACACTGGGTCCGGAACTGACTCAGGGCGACTTGTCAGCTAACATGAAGCGCATTCGTGAGATGGGCATCAAAAACCTCGAGCTTGCAGGTTACAACGCAGATCAGCACAACATCAGCGGTGTTTCATTGGATGACTTCAAGAAGGCAGCTGAGGATAACGATCTGAAGATCGTAAGCTCACATGTTACCCCTAACGTCCTGATGGGTGGCATGTTCCAGCGTCCTGGTGCTCCTGCACAGAAGCCTAAGACCTTGAAGGAAATGGTGAACGATGTTAAGGAGTTCTGGAAGCCGGTTGTTGAAGACCACGCTAAGCTGGGCGTTGAATACCTGGTTCAGCCTATGATGCCTCCAAGAACCATTAACAATATTGAAGATGCTAAAGACTTTGCTAACCTGCTGAACGTATCAGGCGAGGTTGTAAAGACTGGTGGCATCCAGTTTGGTTACCACAACCACAACATGGAGATGGCTAAGGTGACAGCTGATAGCCAGGCTGCTGTTCTGGGCGACCTGTTCTCAGGCATGGGCATGCGTGATGCACAGATCATTGAAGACCTCTACATGGACAACACCGATCCAGCTAACGTTATCTTCGAGCTCGATGTTTACTGGACCGTTATGGGTCAGCAGGATCCTGTGGCTTGGCTGACTCGTCGTGCTGATCGTATCAAGATGTTGCACATCAAGGACTTCATGGTACTGGGCGCTTCTGGTGCTATGAACTTCAAGAACATCTTCGAAAAGTTCTATGCTAATGGCAACAAGTACTTCTTCATTGAGATTGAAGATACCAACAGCGGTAAGCAGTTTGAGCGTCTTGAGGAGTCTGCAAGATTCTTGAATCTGTCTGATTTCGTAAAGTAATTTAACGTAACATAAAATTATAAGGCATAGTCCCATAGGGTTATGCCTTATTTTTTTTGCATGTTATGCATAATATTTGTACTTTTGCAGTTTGATAACTGGAAGTACAAATTAATACATATAGACATATGGCTAAAAAAGCTCTTTTAATGATTTTGGATGGATGGGGCGTTGGTGACCGACAGAAAGACGATGTGATTTCTTGCACTCCAACTCCTTACTGGGACTATCTGTTGGCTAACTATCCCAACTCTCAGCTCCAGGCATCTGGCGAGAACGTGGGTCTGCCTGATGGACAGATGGGTAACTCCGAGGTTGGTCACTTGAATATCGGTGCAGGTCGCATCGTATATCAGGATCTGGTAAAGATTAATCGCGCCTGCAAAGATGGCAGCATCTTAAAAAACAAGGAAATTATCGCTGCTTACAGCTATGCTAAAGAAAAAGGTGTTGGTTTGCACATTATGGGTCTGACCAGCAATGGTGGTGTACACAGTTCTTTGGATCATCTTTTCAAGTTGTGCGACATTGCTAAGGAATATGGCTTAGAGGGCCGTACCTTCATCCACTGCCTTATGGACGGTCGTGATACTGACCCACGCAGCGGTAAGGGCTTTATCGAAGAGGTAGAAGCTCATTGCAAGCAAAGTGCTGGTGTAGTAGCGTCTATTATTGGTCGTTTCTACACTATGGATCGCGACAAGCGTTGGGAACGTGTTAAGGTGGGTTACGACCAACTGGTTTTAGGCGAAGGCAAGCAAAGTGACAATATGGTTCGCGCCATGCAGGAGTCATACGACGAAGGTGTGACTGATGAGTTCATCAAGCCTATCGTCAATAGCACCGTTGATGGTCGTGTGAAGGAAGGCGATGTGTTCATCTTCTTTAACTACCGTAACGACCGTGCCAAGGAAATCACTACAGTACTGACGCAGCAGGATATGCCTGAACATGGCATGCACACCATTAAGGATTTGCAGTTCTACTGCATGACTCCTTACGATGCGTCTTTCAAGGGTGTTCACATCCTGTTCGACAAGGAGAATGTGGAGAATACGTTGGGCGAATACCTGTCAAATAATGGCAAGAAGCAGTTGCATATAGCCGAGACAGAGAAGTATGCACATGTGACCTTCTTCTTCAATGGTGGACGTGAGGCTCCTTACGCTAACGAAGATCGTATTCTGGTACCTTCTCCAAAAGTGGCTACCTACGACCTAAAGCCAGAGATGAGTGCTTACGAGGTGAAGGACAAACTGGTGGCTGCTATTAACACCCAACAATATGACTTCATAGTGGTGAACTATGCCAATGGTGATATGGTGGGTCATACCGGTATCTATCCAGCTATAGAGAAGGCCGTTGTGGCTATCGATAATTGCGTGAAGGATACTGTTGAGGCTGCTAAGGCTAATGACTATGAGGTGATTATTATCGCTGATCATGGTAATGCCGACCATGCCCTTAACGAAGATGGAACACCTAACACTGCTCATTCGCTGAATCCTGTGCCTTTCGTTTATGTTACTACTAATAAAGATGCAAAGGTAGAGAATGGCGTGCTGGCTGATGTGGCTCCTTCTATTCTCCACATCATGGGTATGCCTCAGCCAGCTGAGATGACTGGAAACGATCTGATTAAATAATTTTGCTCCTCCTCTGTTTAGGGGAGGTGCCCATTTGGGCAGAAGGGTATGTATCAGATAGGAGATGTGCTGATAAGTGACGAGGTGCTGACAGAGCGTTTCGTTTGTGATATAAAGAAATGTATGGGTGCCTGCTGTATCGAAGGCGATGCAGGGGCACCTGTTGATTTGGATGAAATCATGCAAATCGAAGAGGTGTTGCCCATCATCTGGGATCAGCTCTCCATTCCTGCCCGCAAAGTCATTAACAAGCAAGGTGTGGCTTATACAGATATTGAGGGACAGTTGGTGACTTCAATTGTCAACAACAAAGACTGTGTCTTCACTTGTTACGATGAAAAAGGATGCTGTTATTGTGCCCTTGAGAAAGCTTATCGCGAGGGTATGACAAAGTTTTACAAACCGCTTTCATGCCACCTTTATCCCATTCGCCACAAGAAAGTGGGTGACTTGGATGCTTTAAACTATCATCAATGGGAGGTGTGCAAGGCAGCTGTGCTATTGGGGCAACAAAAAGATGTGCGAGTCTATGAGTTTTTAAAAGAGCCGCTGATACGGAAATTTGGTAAAGATTGGTACGAGGAATTGCTTGATGCTGTGGCAGAACTGAAGAAACGGAAGTACATCGAGTAGAAAAAGAAACGCTCTGGTAAACGAGGGATATCCTGTTTCAGCCAGAGCGTTTTTGCTTTTTATTTATGTAAGGTGTGTGCTAACCTTTATGCGTCAATGTTAGCATAGGTAGCGTTCTTCTCAATGAACTCGCGACGTGGACCTACATCCTCGCCCATCAGCATGGAGAAGATATAGTCTGCCTCGGTTGCGTTAGTCAGATCTACCTGTTTTAACATGCGGTTTTCTGGGTTCATGGTAGTTTCCCACAATTGTTCAGGGTTCATCTCGCCCAAACCTTTGTAACGCTGGGTGTGGATAGCACCTTCCTGCCCACCACCGTATGTATCGATAAAACGTTGACGCTGTTGGTCAGTCCAGCAGTACTCCTTTACCTTTCCCTTGGTACAGAGGTAGAGTGGAGGAGTGGCGATATACAGATAGCCACGTTCAATCACCTCTGGCATATATCGGTAGAAGAATGTCATCACGAGGGTGTCGATGTGAGAACCATCGACGTCGGCATCGGTCATGATAATCACCTTCTTGTAACGAATCTTATCTAAGTTGGCCACCTTGCTGTCCTCGCCATCCACACCGAAACGGATGCCCAAAGCCTGTATGATGTTGTTCACCTCATCGCTCTCGAATGCCTTGTGCCATTGAGCCTTCTCAACGTTTAGAATCTTGCCGCGCAGTGGCAGGATAGCTTGGAAAGCACGGTTACGGCCTTGCTTGGCGGAACCGCCTGCAGAATCACCCTCCACCAGGAACAACTCAGATTCATCAGGGTCCTTGCTGGAGCAGTCGGCTAATTTACCAGGCATGCCGCCACCACTCATGGGTGACTTGCGCTGCACGGTTTCACGTGCCTTGCGGGCAGCTACACGCGCCTGGGCAGCCAGGATTACCTTGTCAACAATCATCTTTGACTCCTTCGGATGTTCCTCCAAATAGATGGAGAATGCCTCACCCACAGCCTGTTCAACGGCACCAGAAACTTCGCTGTTACCCAACTTCGTTTTGGTCTGTCCCTCAAATTGAGGCTCGGCTACCTTGATGGAGATAACGGCTGTCAGACCCTCGCGGAAGTCCTCTCCGTCGATTTCTACCTTTGCCTTCTCCAACATCTTGTTGTCCTCTGCATACTTCTTCAAGGTACGGGTCAGAGCACGACGGAAGCCAGTCAAGTGCGTACCACCCTCTATGGTATTGATGTTGTTAACATATGAGTGAAGGTTTTCGCTGAAGCCAGTGTTATACATTACGGCTACCTCAATTGGAATGCCCTGTTTCTCGGTGTTGATATAAATCACATCGTTGAAAAGATGCACACGTGACGAGTCGATATAGCGCACAAACTCCTTCAGGCCATCGTCCGAATGGAATACATCGTGGCGGTTGTTACCCTCTTCGTCCTTGCGCATGTCGGTCAGTTCGATGGTGATGCCGGCGTTCAGGAAAGCCAACTCGCGCATACGATTAGCCACACGGTCATAGTTATATACCGTCTCAGTAAATATACTGTCGTCAGGCCAGAACTGCTGGCGTGTACCTGTCTTATCGGTCACGCCAATCTCTTTTACGTCATACAATGGCTTGCCATAAGCATATTCCTGCTGATAGATTTTCCCATTGCGATATACCTGTGAGATCATCTTCTTGGAAAGAGCATTGACACATGATACACCAACACCGTGCAAACCTCCAGATACTTTGTAGGAACCCTTGTCGAACTTGCCACCAGCGTGCAGAACAGTCATTACTACCTCCAATGCAGATTTATGCTCCTTTTCGTGCATATCTACAGGAATACCACGGCCATTGTCCTGCACTGTCACAGAGTTGTCTTCATTGATGATTACTTCAATCTTGTCGCAGAAACCAGCCAGGGCTTCGTCGATAGAGTTGTCCACCACCTCGTTGATTAAATGATGCAGGCCGTTGAAACTAATGTCGCCTATGTACATAGCGGGGCGTTTGCGTACTGCTTCCAGACCTTCCAACACCTGGATGTTTTGGGCGGAATATTCAGCCTCGCCTAAGATTTTTTCTTCTTCTGTCATAAAATATCTGCTAGTATTTTTGTGTTGCTGAAAGACTGTATTTAATGCTTTCAGCATTAACGGCTACAAATATAGGGAAAATTGCGCAAATAGCCAAATATTTTTGTCTTTTCCCCTGTACTTTTAGACAATAAAAATACAGGCTGAGTCTTATCAACTCAACCTGTTTATAAGGTATGCAAGCAAAGCTTATTTCTATCTTTCCTTATGCCAGCTTATTGATGTACTTAGCCAGCTTTGATTTCAAGTTACTAGCCTTGTTCTTGTGGATTACATGGGTCTTAGCCAACTTGTCCAGCAGCTTGGTAACGCTTGGCAACATTGAAGTAGCCTCTTCCTTGTTAGTGGTTGCACGAAGCTTGCGTACAGCGTTTCTCATGGTTTTACCATAATATCTGTTGTGCAGTCTTCTTTTCTCTGCTTGTCTGATTCTTTTTAGCGCTGATTTATGATTTGCCATCTCGACTAATCTTTTTAAATTGTTATTTATTATTATTAATTGTAGCCCATAGCAGAGTCGAACTGCTCTTTAGAGAATGAAAATCTCTCATCCTAGCCGATAGACGAATGGGCCTCCATTATTTTTTTGCCGTTAAGCGGTTGCAAAGGTAGGTACTATTTTTGAATTGACAAAACATTCTTGAAAAAAAAATCTCTTTTTTTACTTTTCTTTGGATTTAGATGTAGTATCTTTGCAGTATAAGAGTTATTCCGATATGTTACAGCGCACTAAAGGCATCGTCATTCATACCTTTAAGATAAAGGATAATCAGCTCATTGCCGTGCTCTACACCCAGCAGTGGGGTAGGGTGTCCTACATCACTTCCATTCCCAAAACCCACAAGTCGTGTGCCAAACACTTGCTCTTGCAGCCTTTAGCAGAAGTGGAGGTTGAAGCCGATATGAAGCCTAAGGCTTCTCTCTTCAGGGTCAGGTCAGTTCAGACAGTGCAGCCTTTATCCAGTATTCCTTATCATCCCATCAAGTCGGTCATTGCCCTCTTCTTGCAAGAGTTTCTCTATCGTGCTGTTCGTGAAGAGGGACAACCTAATGAATCGCTCTATGCCTATTTGTCTTATTCAGTGCGTTGGCTTGATATGGCAGAGCACGACTATGCCAATTTTCATTTGGTGTTCCTCATGCGCATTTCCCGCTTCTTGGGTTTGCAACCCAATGTCGAAAACTATTACGAAGGTTGTTGGTTCGATATGGTCAATGCCTCGTTTGTGGCATCCAAGCCTCAAACCCATGCTTACTATGTGGCTCCCGAAGAGTGCCGTCACTTGGTCAACCTTGTGCGCCTCAACTTTGTCACTATGCACCTTTTCAAGATGAACCGTCAAGAACGTTTGCGCCTCCTCGTCCTCATCAATGACTACTATCGTTTGCATTTGCCCGACTTCCCAGAGCTCAATTCCTTGCAAGTCTTGAAAGAAGTCTTCGATTGAGTATTTGATGAGTCACAGTACTTGCTCTTCAGCTAACCTTTTTACTTTTTTTACTGTCTTTTTGCTGATAAGGCTATTGAGAAGGTATTCGATTTGCCCCAAGCCATGTGTGTCGCTGCCTACGTAGTCATACATTTCATGATTGAGTAGCCATTCGGCTTTCTTTTGAGCATTAGATCCATAGGCTCCTACCAAAGCAGAAACATCTAGCTGAAATAATACGCCCTGTTGCTTCCATTGCTTGTAGTCATGTTGATTCATATAATGATAACGCTCGGGATGTGCTAGTATTGGCTCATAACCATCCTCCTTCATGCGGTATATTATCCCATCCATATTCATGGGTGGAACATAATAAGAAGTTTCGACCAACAGACGTTTGCCATTATTTCCTAATGTCAATAAGTCGCCAGTTTCTAATCGTTTCACAAAAAGACCATCCATCATGTTCTCTGCTGACAAGAAAAGTTGTATGTTTCCTTTGTATTGTGTTTTCAAGATTTCATATTTAGTGGTTAATTCTATGGGAGTATTCGGTATATCTTCCATGATATGAGGTGTCAGATATACCTCCTTGACCCCCAGTGTTTCCCAGAATGATAAAATTCGCAAAGTTTCTTTTGTTCCTTTCACTCCATCATCCACCCCAGGCAGTAGATGACAGTGACAGTCTCGAAAATCTTCGAAGAGTCCACTCTCATTGACCCTTATTCTATTCGAAAGGATCCACATATAGTTATTTGAATACGGCTTTTTCTGCCGAATAGAGCATGTCCTTGACAGTCATCCACATGATGCGTAGATCCAGCCAGACATTCCAATGTTCAAAATACCAGATATCGTATTTCACGCGTTCTTTCATCTTCTCCAACTCTTTGGTCTCTCCACGCAAACCATTCACTTGCGCCCAGCCCGTGACACCTGGTTTAAAATAGAGGCGTAGCATATATTGCCCAATTAGTTTCTTATATTTCTCCGTATGGTAAATCATGTGGGGACGAGGGCCTACAATCGACATATCACCTATCAGTACATTCCAAAACTGAGGCAATTCATCGATATTATACTTACGCATGAAACTGCCAAAAGGGAACTCTCTCGGGTCGTTCTCAGTGGCCTGCCTTGTGTCCGCTTCGTCATTCACATGCATAGACCGGAACTTATAGCACATAAAACTTTTATCCTTTGCACCGCTTCTCTCCTGTTTGAAAAAGATAGGCCCTGGGCTTTGAATGCGTATGATAAGCGCTATGAAAGGGTATAATGGTAAGGTGCATATCAAGGCGAGGAAAGAGAAGAAAATGTCAAATAACCGCTTTATGGCGCGGTTTACTGGACTTTGCAATGTCATAAAATTGGTAGTAAAGAAGTCCAAGCGACCATAATTCACCGACCTTAATCGCAAATTTAGTCGTTCTATGGTCGATGGAATATAGAAAAGGCGTGTGATATGCTGGTCGCAATAGTCTGACAAGCGATGTACGGCTTTCACATTAGAGATGGGAAGGCAGATAAAAGTGTCATCCCCTAAATCAGGAGCCTCTCCTTGATCAATGGATGTTATCAATCCTTTCAAGGATCCTAACCACTTCAAGTCATCATCTATTGTGTTTTCTTCCTTTTTATTCCTTTTCCGTATTCCTATCAAGTCATCTTCATCTTCTTCCATCCATTGCTCTTCATCTATCTTTGTGTCAGAATAATAGCCTTTTAGCCGATAGCCTAATGTCGGGTTTTTAATCATATTATAATATAAGTATTTTAATTCCGGATCCGATCCTATGAATGTAGCGGTTCTACTGTTTCTTCCCGTCTGTCTGAACCATTTGATTGAGTAGAGCTCTATTATACGAACCACAAACAGATATATCATCTCTATGATTCCAGTTTGAAACATAAGCCAGAAGACAGGATGGCGTACATAAACCATCTTTAATATGACAAAAGTGATTGAGACATGAGCGATTGTTAGTCCTGACATCCTTTTAAATACGTCTCCAATTGAAGGCCAGCGCATATGGATGATGGTACTGAATTGTAATTGAGCCAGTATCATTCCCAGATTTGCGGTTACCCAAAATACTTTCACCTCATCATTGGGCATGCTAATCATATGAGGATTTTCTCTGTGTAAAATAAAAAGTGTTATATTTAGCAGTACAAAATCTACCACAATTACTAACGCTTTGATGAGAGCATTAGTCTGATTATTTCTCTTATCACCCATGATTTATATTCAGTTAAACCAGTTCTTTGATAATAAAAATCAACCCTTTGAGTCAGTATTCCTTCTTTTTTGAGGTGTCAAAGTTACTTTCTTTCTATGAATCCACCAATTAATTTTAGTGTTTTTTTACTTTTTCTTTCATTATATTCCAAAGGAATACTGGATTTCCAATGAGATATCTTCGCCACATCCTTCTTGGCTCCTTCAGCAAGCGGTACAGCCATTCTAAAGAATACTGTTGCATCCATAGCGGTGCCCGTCCCATTGTTCCTGCATAAAAGTCAAATACTGCCCCTATGGTACCAACATGACAGTTGATGTCCAGTTCTTTCCAGTGTTCCCATGTCCATTTCTCCTGTTTTGGAGCCGTCATGCCTATCCAAAGTAAGTTTGGCTTTGTTTCGTTGATTACCTTGATGATCTCTTCATTATCCTCATCCGAGAACTTCACCTTATAGGGTGGGGAATAAGTAACTACCTCCAAATTAGGATAATCCATTGCTACGCGTTTCCGTCTTTTCTCTAACACAGTCTCCGATGATCCCATAAACATTACCTTCTTCTTAACCTCTTCGTTAGTTTGTGGTGAGTTTGTCGAACCATCGTTCAATCTCGTCATCTCGTATGTGAACAAATCAAACCCAGCAATCCTTTCCTTTGGTTTAGATTTTCCCTTTAGCCAACGACAAGCCATTACGATGCTGGCACCATCGGGCAACAGGTAGTCGCCTTGGCTCAGTGCTTGAGCAAACAACTCATCATTTTGCGCCGTATTAAAGCTGTGGGCATTGATGGTGTTAACCAGAAATTTCCCTTCTGGAAGAAGAGACAAATCTTTTTTAGATTCGAGAAGGACTAAAGACGATAATCTTAACATATATCAATATTTAATACTTTTTCTACGATTTTATCCATATCGTAGTATTTGTATTCAGCAAGCCGCCCACCAAATAATACATTTCTTTCTTTATCTGCTAATACCTTATATGCATCTGCCAAAGCATTGTTATAATTGTTATTTATAGGATAATAAGGTTCCATACCCTCTCTGAATTCCGTGGAATACTCCTTGCTAATGACTGTCTTCGGACAGGCATACACATTATCTCCGAACATCTCAAAATGCTTGTGTTCGATGATGCGAGTAAAAGGAACGTCATGTGATGTATAGTTCACTACTGCATTACCTTGATAGTTAGGTGTATCAATTACTTGAGTGTCGAATGATACTGTTCGCCAATCAAGCCTACCCAAACTATATTCAAAATACTCGTCCAAGGCACCTGTATAAATTATCTTTTCGAAATGAGCATTAAGTATATAGAATGGAGAGGCACTTTTTTTTCGTTCTTCGATAAAATCAATTCCTGTGAAACAATCTGTCCCTTCTAACAAACCATTGATTAATTGGTTATATCCACCGATAGGAACCCCCTGAAATGTATCATTAAAGTAATTGTTATCAAAGACAAAACGAACAGGAAGTCTCTTAATTATGTCTGCAGGTAATTCTGTACACTTTCTTCCCCACTGTTTCTCAGTATATTCTTTTATTAAAGTTTGAAACAGATCATTACCTACAAGTATCAAGGCTTGCTCTTCTAGATTAGCTGGCTCTCTGTTATTCAGCTTTTTTCTTACTTCCGCTCTCTGCTCTTCAATCTTGCGAAATGCTTCTACTGGAGTGAGAACACCCCATATCTGGTAGAAAGTGTTCATATTAAATGGCAAGTTATAGAGCTTTCCGTGATGGTTTGCTAAGGGGGTGTTAGTGTAGCGATTGAAGGGGACAATAGCATTTACGAAATCCCATACCCTTTTATTCGATGTATGGAAAATGTGAGGACCATATTTATGTATATTAATCCCTTCAATATTTTCGCAAAACAAATTGCCTCCTAAGTGTTGCCGTTTTTCTATCACCATACACCTTTTCCCCGCTTTTTTTGCTC
>JAGCCV010000019.1 GCA_017651505.1 Bacteroidaceae bacterium
AGTGTACTGGTCGACAAGTTGATCACCAGGTCTGAAGACCGTATCGGCGCGAAGACTCCTTATACTATAGGAGTAAACCTGTATTATAATGGTACCATTGGCTCGAAACTGGGACTCGACGTAAATCTGGACTATTATGGATCAGAAAGCTCTAGTAAGTCGGTTTCTAAGGAAACAAGTACCATGACTCATGATGCTGAGATACATAGTCAAAGCGATAACAATGGTCATCTCTATGCTGCCAAGGCCATTGTATCCTATCCTATATGGAAAGGACAGTTACAAGTAGGAACTGAAGAATCGTTCTCACGCAGGAATGACAATTATGCCATTACAGGCATCGAGATTCCTGCTTCTAAGGCCGAAGTAAAAGAAGATATTTATGCAGGTTTTGCTAATTATGGTTTCAACCTTCCAAAGATTGGCCAGATTAGTGCAGGTATACGTTATGAGAACGTACATTACACCTATCTTGATGCACTGACACCAGCAAACAATCTAACCCGCAATTATGGCAACTGGTTCCCTACCATTTCATTTGCTGGCAAGATGGGTAAAATACAACTGATGCTGAATTATAGTGCAAGGACACGCCGTCCCAACTATGCGCAACTGTCAAGTGCCATCAGCTATGACAACCGTTATCTGCTGCAAAGTGGCAACGCCCAGCTACAGCCTGAGTTGATTCATAACGTGAGTGCCACAGTTGTATGGAAGTTCCTAACCTTCATGGTGAACTATTCACGCACCAATGACCCAATAATGACTTGGTCATCACCTTACAACGATGAAGGAGTGATACTGGTGAAGCCCCGCAATATCGATACTCCGTTCCGTATGTTGGTGGTATATGGCATGATAAATCACACCATCGGTCCGTGGACTATGAGCTATACCTTAGGCATCCAGAAGCAGTGGCTCACCATCAATGCACCTGATCCCCGTATATCTTCAGGTTTCCGTAAGACCAAGTTCAACGACAAGCCAATAGGTGTGATGCAGCTGAACAACACATTCAGACTAAATGGCGGTTGGCAACTCGAGTTGGGTGGCTTGATGCAGACTAAGGGTTACACGCAGAATATCTATATGAGGGATGCATTCTTCAACCTAACGGCTGCTGTGCAAAAGACGCTCTTGAAAGACAACTCCCTGGTGCTCCGTTTAGAAGGCAATGACCTGGCTCATACCGCTAAGACAAATGTTGACAGCGACTTCGGCAGTCATACCATCAGTCAGAACAACATGATGGATACGCAGAGGGTGAAATTCTCTGTACGTTATACTTTCAATGCTGCACAGAGCAAGTATCGTGGTACGGGTGCTGGTACAGACCAAAAGTCGAGAATGTAAGACATATAATCATAAATAATTGTATCTTTGCAAAAGATATAGAATGGTGAAAACGATGAGAAAACATTGGATTGATAATTTACGTTGGGTAACAGTGCTATTGGTATTGTTCTATCATGTTATTTACTTCTTTAACAACAAAGGAGTGTTTGGCGGCATAGGCGGTTTTGGTGAATACCCTGGGTATCCGCAATATCAGGATGTGGTGATGTATATCCTCTACCCGTGGTTTATGCCATTGCTGTTTTTGTTGGCAGGTGTAAGTGCCAAGTATGCTTTAGATAAAACAGATGGTAAAACTTGGTTCAAGGCACGCACACGAAAGTTACTGGTGCCAAGTACCATAGGCCTACTTGTGTTCCATTGGATAATAGGTTATTTCAACACTGCCGTAGCAGCAAGGTTAGGCGTACTCGAAGGTCTCCCGACTATAGCAAAGTATTTAATTATGGCCTTTTCTGGCACAGGACCGCTTTGGTTTATCCAAGATTTGTGGCTGTTCTGCTTGGTGTTACTACTGGTGCGTGTACTGGATAAAGAGGACAAGTTCTGGAATTGGTGTGGCAAGGCAGGAATTGTGATCATCGTGATCTTGGGCTTGATTTTCTGGCTGGGCGAGCAGACACTCATAGCAGAGCCACGTCCAGAGACTGCCGACGGTCTTTGGAACTTATACAAGCCATTCTTCTATATAGTGCCTTTCTTGTTAGGCTACTTTGTATTCTCACATGATGAAGTGCAGGATAAAGTTACCAAAGCTTGGATCCCATTGATGGTATGTGCTGTATTGAGTGGCATCCTATTGATTGTTACCACCTTTGGGGAGAATAATACTTCTCCTCAGTATTTAGGCAGTCCGCTTAACTGCATTTATGGGTGGCTGATGTGTCTGGCCATGATGGGATGGTTCAGTGCCTGCTTTGACTATACAGGTAACTTTGCCAGTTATATGACACGCTCCAGTTTCGGTATCTACATAGTTCATTATTTGTTTATTGCTGGTCTGGGCTATATGATGAAAACATATACGAATTTGCCTCCATTGGTGATGTACCTCATCATGACAGTTGCTGTCTTCACACTATCACCACTGACATATGAGATACTTCGTCGTATCCCTATCGTCCGCTGGTGCGTATTGGGAGAAAAGAATAAAATGGAAAAATGAATATCAGATTAGAACAACCCAAAGATTATCGTGAGGTAGAGAACCTTACGCGTGAAGCCTTCTGGAATGTTTATCGTCCAGGATGCACAGAGCATTTTGTGCTTAATCAATATAGAATGAATCCTGACTTCATCCCCGAGTTGGATTTTGTGATGGAAGAGGATAATATGATTATTGGTCACGTTATGTTTTCAAAAGCAGAATTAATACTCGATAATGGTAATCGCAAGCCTTCTTGGACCTTTGGTCCTATCAGCATCCACCCTGACTATAAGCGCAAAGGTTATGGGCTCAAGCTGCTCCAGTTTGCTTTAGAGAAAGCTTGTGAAATAGGCATTGGCTTTATCTGTATGGAGGGTAACATTGATTTTTACAAACATGCAGGCTTCGACCTTGCCAGCAAGCTGAACATCCATTATCATGCCGAGCCTAAGGATGCAATTGTGCCTTACTTCCTTGCCCAAGAGTTAATCCCAGGGTGGTTGAAATCAAATGGAATTACCGAAGCCACCTATTGTCCTCCCAAGGGCTATTTCGTGGCCGACGAGCATCCTGAGGCCTTCGAGACCTACGAAGCGACATTCCCCAGTAAAGAAAGACTCCGCCTTCCAGGTCAATTAGGATACGAAGAATGAAACGACTTTTATATTTGGACAATCTAAAAGTATTCCTGACGGTACTGGTGATATTCCATCACGCTGGCCAGGCATACGGTGATGGTGGTGACTGGGGTTATCATCCCAGTAACCCTGCCGAGGTGATGCCCTGGATATGGCACTTCTTCTCAGTAAATGCCGCCTTCTTCATGGGACTGTTCTTTCTGATTTCAGGATATTTTGTGCCCATGAGTTTCGACAAGCAGGGAGCTAAGGCATTTGTGCAAAAGAAACTCATCCGCCTGGGTATTCCGCTTTTGTTGATGGGTGGACTGGTTTCTGTATTGTCTGGCAAGCTTGAAATTGCTCACATGTGGTATATTGAGAGTCTGCTCGTGTTCTGTCTTCTCTATGCCTTGATACGACTTATATGTAAGCCTGACTGTGGCAGTTGTTCGTCAAAACCCACCATCATAGGACTACTAATATTTAGCTGCATAATGGGCATAGGCAGTTATTTCATCCGTCAAGTTTCTCCGCAGGATCATTGGATATGGCCCTTTGGCATCATTCCCCTGCCGATGGAGCCTGCCCACTATCTGCAATATGTGATGATGTTTGTCATCGGCATTCTGGCCAGTCGCTTAAATTGGCTTGAGAAGATGAGCAATACCACAGGAGCACTATCGCTTACAATAGGATGCCTGTTAGCATTAGGTATCTATCTGCGAGATGGCGGTGAGTGGAACGACTTTGTAGCTCGGTGGTTCGGCATATACGAGTCGTTACTTTGCGTATTCATTAGTTTCGGACTGCTCTGGCTGTTCCGCGAGTACGGAAACTGGAACAGTAAGTTCTGGCGGTGGTGTGCCGCACAGGCATACGGAGCTTACATCGTTCATCTAATACTGATGATTGCATTGCAGTATGCGGTTGACGGAATCTGGATGGGTGCCTTCGGTAAGTTCATGTTTATCGGCGGCGTTATCACCATCGCATCTTTCGGGCTCACCTGGTTACTGCGAATAATTCCTGGCGTAAAGAAGGTACTTTAACATCAAATAAGCAAAAGAGTATGAATAAAGAAATGAGATTTTGTCAGAGTTGCGGCATGCCGCTCACAGAAGAAGTTCTCGGCACCAATGCCGACGGAAGAAAAAATGAAGATTACTGCATGTACTGCTACAAGGACGGTAATTTTCTGCAGGATTGCACCATGGACGAGATGATAGAACATTGTTCACAGTTTGTGGATGAAGTGAACAAACAGATGCCCAAGCCAATGACCAAGGAGGAGTACAAGCAGATGATGCGTGGTTTCTTCCCGATGTTAAAACGCTGGAAACGATGAATGATAATAGATTATCTCGATTATATGTAAAGTAGTTAGCGATATGAAATATGAGATTGTTACGTTAGAGAATGTGCAGATTATCGGTATGGCTAAGGAAATACCATTCTGCAAGGGAGAGGAAGAATGCCCTAAGTTTTGGGACGAATATGTGGAAAGGATTGTAAAACCTGTGTACTTTGAACACAAAACACCTAATGCTTTACAACAGGCAGCTATTGACAACGAGGTGGGTGAGTTTGCGCTCTGCACTTGTGAACACCCTAACCATAATTGTATGACATGTTCTGACGTGAACTTTACCGCTTGCAATACCAAGTCTTTTACATACGTAATCGGAGGAAAGTATAAAGGTGGCAATGTGCCAGAGGGTATGATTCTCTTACCTATTCATAGCGGAAAGTGGCTGAAGGTGCATTTCGAGGGAGGCATGAAAGCCTTCCAGCAGCAGTACCAGATGTTCTACAAAGAGTGGCTGCCCCAACACCCGGAATTCCATTGCCCCGACAACGCCATGACGATGGAATGGTACAACGGCACCGACATCAACTCGCCCGATTACCAGTGCGGCGTGATGATACCATTGGAGGAGATACTAAATAATAAGAATAAAATGATTGGATATTGTGGCATTAACTGTGAGAAATGCGAAGCTCGCATTGCCACTATTAATGATGATGACAACATGCGTGAGGAGGTATCTCGCAAATGGTGCGAGTTGTTTCATACAGATATGATTACTCCTGATAAAATTAATTGTACAGGTTGTAAGGGCGATGGCGTGAAATACTTCTTTTGTAATCAAATGTGCAAAATCAAGCCATGTGTTACCAACAAGGGATATGATTCTTGTGGTGAATGTACAAACATGGATACATGTGAAATACTTGCCGAGGAGATTGGCAATAACGAAGATGCAAAGAATAATTTGAAAATAACGAGGCATAAAAATGAAATTAAATCAAGCTGTAATTGAAGATTATGACTCCATCATCGCATTCTATGATGATGTGACAGACCGTACTCCAGAGTTAGCAACTTATGCCCGATGGAGTAAAAGAAAACACCCTACACTTGAAGGCATCAGAGCTTATATTGAAGAAGGGAGCATGTATCTATATAAAGAGGGAAATGTTATCGTTGGAGCTGTAGCTGTCACTATGTACCAAGGTGAGGACTATCATGCTATCGAGTGGTCTCAGCAGGTGGCAGACGATAAAGCTGCAGTGATGCATGTCTTGGCAGTCAGTCCTGACTATCAAGGAAAAGGGATAGGTTCCGATATGGTTCGTGAGGCCATCAACTTGGCAAAAGAGAATGGTATGCAGGCCATCCGCCTTGATGCCCTTGCTTCCAACACTCCTGCGCACAGAATGTACGGACGCTTAGGCTTCGAGTACAGGGGCAAACAGCACCTTTATGCTGAGAATACAGGCTGGACTGACTTCTACTTTTTTGAATTAAAATAAAGATATGAAACAAGAGATTGACCCAAAAGACACGAATCGCAAAGAGGCGTTCGAGCACTGGATGAAGTCGCCCATGCCGATGGTGACGCTTACCAAGACTTTTGATGTGACTCGTCTATATAAGATGAGCAAGCAAAAGGGATGGAAGTTCAATATGCTCTTATGCTGGTGCATAGGAAAGACGGCATCAAAGATGGAAGAGTTCTACTTATTGCCGGAGAATGGGAAGCTGTATAAATACGACCGCCTTGCCATCAACATGATTGTAAACAACGTAAAGGGTGGACTCAGTTTTTGCGACATTGTCAGCAACGACAACCTGGAAGAGTTTAACGCCAATTACCTGTACCTGACAAAAACAAGCAGTCAGACCTGTCAGGATATGCTTGACAGTGAAGCCGTGATTGTTGGCACGTCGGCACTGACAGGCACAGAGCTTGACTGCATCGTCAATCAATACTCGGGCATCTATAACAACCCATTCCTGGCATGGGGCAGATACCATAAAGGTTGGTTCAAAACCACCTTGCCTATCTCTTTTCAGTTTCATCATGTACAGATGGATGGCCAACAGGCAACACGCTTCTTGACAGAACTGCAAAAGGTAATGAACAATATTTAAAAATGATGCAATACACAAATGATATCCTTCAAAAGGTCCTAACCCTTTTTATCGGCACAGGAGCCGTAATAGGAGCCATGATGATGTGGATAGACCCTATCGGCATGATGTGTGGGTGTGAACCTTTGTTGCAAATGCTAAGGGATAAGATGCCCTGGCCAGAGCTATTCTTCACTAACTTCATCCCTTCAGGATTTGTGTTGCTGTTTTTTATTGGTGGAACACAATTGGGGTCAACTATCCTATTGTTCAAAAAACATCGTTGTGCATCCTACGCCATCTTAGCTTGTGGCATCCTCTTAATGCTCTGGATAGGCTTAGAATGGTACATATTCGGCTTCAACGCCATGAGCAATATATTTTTTGTATTAGGAATCATAGAAGTTTTGTCAGCAATGTGTATCTTTGTAGTCAAATAGTGAATGACAGGTACTCATTTCATCAAGACTTGGGGCTTTTACCGAATTCAATATGGAAAGGAACAAAGAAATATATAAGGTGACTTTTATTGGAGGAGCAGTAAACGTGGTTTTGCTGCTCTTCAAATTCGTGGCAGGTATCTTGGGAAATAGTGCGGCGATGGTGGCTGATGCCGTTCACTCCCTCAGTGACTTTGTGACTGATATCATAGTAATCCTCTTTGTTCGCATTAGTGGCAAGCCCAAGGACAAATCGCACGACTATGGTCACGGCAAATACGAGACCTTGGCCATGACCATCATCGGCATGGCCTTGTTGGCAGTCGCCATTGGCATCCTTTATAGTGGGGTGATGAAGATAGTTTTTTGGGGGAAGGGTGGAGAACTGGAAGCCCCAGGCAATTTAGCACTGTGGGCAGCCTTGCTGTCCGTGGTCTTGAAAGAGGCAGTTTACCGCTATTCGATGCTAAAAGCCCGTCAGCTGAACTCCCAAGCCGTAGAGGCCAACGCCTGGCATCATCGCAGTGACGCACTCTCTTCCATCGGCACAGCCATCGGCATTGGTGGAGCCATCTTCTTAGGTCAACGGTGGACGGTGCTCGACCCTATAGCATCTGTCATCGTGGGCATCTTCATCGTACATGTTTCCATAGGTATGCTTCGTAACGGTATTGGCGACCTGATGGAGCAGTCGCTGCCCGATGATGTAGAAAACGAGATCCTGCGCCTTGCCGGTTCTGTTGAGGGTGTGGAAGAACCACACGACCTGCGCACACGTCGCATCGGCAATCATTATGCCATCGAACTGCATATCCTGATGAACGGCCAGATATCCTTGCGTGAGGCACATGACAAAGCCTCAGAAGTGGAAGAACTCCTGAGGCTTCATTATGGCGACGAAACACATGTGGTGGTACATGTGGAACCAAAATAATCATCTGTTGTGATTCAGCAACGTCCAGACTTCGCCTTCCGTAGTGGACTCGAAATGAGGATAGGTATTACTGGGTGTAGGATTCTCCACGCCATCCAGGATGACAGGACCGCACTCGTACTTAATGGCACCCATGCCGATGTAGTTAGGACAGCCATCACCCTTGACAAGGCGAAGACGCTTCACGCCATCAGTGATGGTGATGGCAGTGATGGTGCAAGGACTGCCTGCCACACTTGAGCTGCCACCTATGGCTGCGGCAGTACCATCGCCAATGGCCTCAACATCACCGCCAGTGATGAGGATAGAACCACCGGGCCCACGATAGCCGATGCCTGGAGAACTGTCGCCACCCACTGCCTTGACAATGCCGCCACTGATAGTGATATCGCCAAACTCAGAGCCAAAGGTTGCACCTATGCCGGCACCACCCATGTTGCCAGTGGCAATCACCTCGCCACCAGTGATGGTAACCTTTCCGCACAAGCCGCCAAAGCCATTGCCTATGCCTGCCCCGCCCTTAGCACCTGTAGCAGTGACATGGCCACCAGTGATGGTAATGGTGCCACAGTTACCTCTGTTAGTTCCAGCACCTATGCCGGCACCGCCCTCACCCTTGGCGATGGCCTCGATGATGCCGCTCTCAATGACGATGTTTCCGCAGGATATACCACTGCCACCACCTATGGCAGCCGCCTTGCCAAAGAACCCGCCACGGCTGGTGGCACGTAGCTTGCCACTGCCCTTGATGGTGAGTGTTGATCCCACAGGCACATGAATGGCTGGATGTGCCTCATAGGCAGGAGTCACCTCGTTGTCTCCCTCAATGATAAGGGTGGCATCACCCAGTAAGCTGAGACCTGCCCAACGGTTGGAGATGCTGTTTTCCAAGCCTGTTATATGAGCATCCTGCAGGGTGATGGTAGCCCCGGGAGCCACGGTGATGTGGGCATTCTCATGCGCCTGTCCGGTGAGCACATCTCCATCCTGCGCCTCGTAGGTGCGTTTATAAGCCAGGTCGATGGGTCCGCCTTCAGTAGGAGGAGCGAGCGGCACATTTAAAGAGGTGTAGAGCTTGCCTGCCTCGAAGGTGATGGTTGGTCTTGAGAAAACCAGCACACCATCAGGAGTATAGGCTTGGAAGGTGACACTGGCTACAGAACCATTATTGATGGACACATAGAACTCATCCAAAGGCATTTCGGGAGTGATCTGATAAGTACGCGAACCTCCTTTTTCAGTTATAATGATGACTTCCAGTTTCTTTATCTCACGCGAGATGTCACGATTGCCATCGGTGAACGAGAGTCGCCAGGCAGCTCGCTCCAGTTCCATATTGATGCCATTGGGCAAGGAAACCTTGCCGTCGTCGGAAACCTTTGGGTAGTCAAAACCTAAAAGGGCATTCCAGTTCTCCAACAAATCGTCAAGGGTTCCCTTTTGTGAATTCCACACGGTCTTTTCAGGTTTCCACCCCAAGCTTTCATCCCTATAGGTACGAGGATAGTAGAACGCAGCTAAATGCCGTTCCAATGGGTTATCCAGCTCCACCATGACGCTGGCCTCATGTGTGGAAGGGTCGATAGCCAACACCTTGGCAGTGGTTCTCATGCCACCACCCGAGGCATGGCTGTATTCTACATCTATCTCATCGCCAACCTCCCACTTATCCCCTATGGATGAATCGCTTTCGTCAGAGGAAAGTCCCAATGGGTCACCACCTCTTACATAGGCAAACTCAACAGGCCATGTGAGCAGCACCTGCCTGTTTTCCTGTTCAATCACCTCAGGTGTCCTGCGCTCTGGAGGGGTGATGCTGACGGTAGAGCCAATGCCCGTATAGCCCCAGTTACCTTGTCCGCTGGCACCCAACAACTTGTAATAGAACGAGCCATACTGCAGGTTGAGTACGCTCCTGAGATTGAACCGTACCTTGGAGCAGTCGCCCACGCCATTGGTTTGCGCAGGCACCATCCATGTCCATGAAGCATGGGTGGTGACATCCTCGCGTGCCACTTGCGGAATGGCCTCATTCAAGTAATCCAAACCAATTGGCTTTATGTCGAAGTTGATGTTCTCCACCTCATAGCTGTAGTTCATATCAGCATCAGTGCCCTGGTTCAGCTCCATTGTCAGGTTCTCAGGCGTATATGTAGAGCCAGCGTCGGAAGATACCTCAGTGAGGTAGGCACCTTTTTCACCCACCAGCTGAGCACCCAGTGACAGCTCGCGCATGAAATAGCCAGCAATAACTACATTGCCGGTCAAGCCATTGGTGACATAAGGACGATAGAAATCAGCGTTGTGAGCGGTAACCTCAGCTTCCACGATGTAATGGTCACCGGCCTCGGCACCTTCTTCCTCAAAGGCATAGGCAGGACGGATATTATAGCTCACATCTATGCTACCAGTGGTGTTGAGCGAATGGGAGTTGCTGCCGCTCTTACATACCTCATGGTTCATCTGCACCTCGAAATTCTGGATGATTTGCTGCTCTTCGTCAATGGCTCTTGTAGTTGCCACTGCCGCCTCCTTGCCGCGATGCTGTTTCACCCAACGGAAGAAATGGAAGATGCGCTGTTTGTAGTAGATATCCTCAGCCTCACCCTCTGTGGGACCATCAGCATAGAGTGTATAGCTCACCTTGCTATTGTCGGTAGCGAAGAGCAGCACAGGCTGTGAAGCATCGAAAGGCATGGTGTCGAAGATGCCATAGCGCCTGGTGAAGTCTTGAAAGCTGGCACCTGTGGGACGCGCCACCACAATCAGGGCACCACGGTTGAATGCCTCCAACAACTTGCCTTCATAGGTACCAATGTCCTCGGGCTTCAGTACCACCACCCCAGCCTCATCGAGGGTGGTAAAGGTGGTAAGAAACTGCTGCATACCCGCCTTTACCTCAGGTCGGATGCCATCTGACACGAAGATGGGAGTGTCGCACTTCACTGATGCATAGTCGGGCTCCACCCCGTCGGGGACAGCGGGCAACACAGGCATCTCAGGCGTTGGCACAGGCTCTGGGTCACGGTCGTCTTGACAGGCTGAGAGCCCGCAGAGTACCAGTGCCAGCATCAGTAAGGATAGTCTTGGTTTCATCTTACTACGAATCATTTAGTTCACTTCAATCAATTCAAAATTAGCAGAAGAAATCTTAGTGGTGGCCTTATCCTGATCGGAGTCGCTCTTCACCTTAACATTCTTCATCTTCCATCGGCTCGTCACCGTGTGGGTAGGATCGTCAGACTGCTTGTACTTCATGGTGAACTCAATATAATATGTACCCACAGGTAGGGCGCACAAAGCTTCTTCCCCAGGTTCATATCCACTATCCACAACTATAAACGGATCGCCCTCTCCCGCATGTTCATCTTGCACCCAGACACTGATATCATAAATGGCCATGGATTCGTTGTTCTTCAATGCAATTACGCCAAAAGGCTCGCGACTGGCATGTGGCACCTCTGATGCAGCATAAGATCCATTATTAAATTTCTTATGAAAACCATCCATATTGAATTGAGAAGAAGAGTCAACAAAATACTCATAATGATAATTAAAATAGGTGAGAAGATGGAATGAGACATCCGAGCTATCTTCAACGCCTGCCGAACCAGCTGGAACCACCCAACACCATGTAGATGCGGCATTAAAGTCGGAACGGGCAATGAGTGGAATACATTTCTCGATTTCTTTTGCGCCATCCGCCTTCCAGAACGTGCCGAAGTTTTCTACCATATATGTATTCTTCACTTCCTGTGAATTGGCATCCGTATCAACTTTGATGCTCAAGTCACTTATGGTCTTGCTCTCAGAACTTTCATAATTAGCACTAAACCCTAAGTTTCCCCCCATTGACTTAGGACCAGCTGAGAGAGAGCCGCTAATCCCCACATTCATACCTGAAGTATAAGAAGTAGCGCCAATGGTAGTAGTTGGTGATGGGGTGGAATAGAAATAAACACCAGGCACCGCCAGTCCCTGGTCGATTCTCTGATCTATAGCCATTCGCATAATCAACTGCTTCAATCCTTCTTTTTTTCTCATGAATGTTTCATAGTCATCTCCTGCGACGGGGAGGTAATCAGATGGATCAATCAAGGAAGACACCAGTTCAAACTTTTTCATGAAATAGCCTGCACCCGAGTGCAAAACAAGGCCATGCCTCTTGGAAAATGTATCATACACAGAACCATTCCTCACCAAGAGGTCGGCTTTGACGATATAGTAATCGCCTGGCTGTCTTGCTCCCTCAAAGACGTAAGCAGAATAGATGGTGTACTTCACTACCACGCTGCCAGTAGCATCTACCACATCAGGCGAGCCTCCTTTAAAATCTGCAACCGTGTGTTTCATAGGTATGGAGAAATCGTGACTGATAAGGTCGCATTTTGTGATGAGCACCTTGGGGTCGAATTGCGACACATAGGTAATGTCGCTTCTGGTATCAGCCAGACCCTGACGCTGCTCCTTCAGCCAACTGCACAGCTCGAAAATGCGTCGTTTGTAGTAAGACTCCGCGTTTTTCTCCAGCATCGACAGAATCACAGGGTCTTCAATCTCATCTGTATCGAAAGGATTGGTGGCATAGAGCACATATTGCTCACGTTTGTTGCTGGTGGCATAGAGCAGCACATCCTGCGAAGCGTCGAATGGGATGGCGTTAGGAAAACCATACTTGGCAGCAAAGTCTCGGAAACGGGTGCTATTAGGCTGTGCCACAATAATGAAGCCACCACGCTGGTAAAGCTCCAGCAGTTTGCCTTCATACGAACCGATATCTTCATCTCTCACCACAGCCACCTCGGCATCTTCCAGTGAAGTGACGTTACTAAGGAAAGTTTGCAGACCTTCTCTTACCTCTGCTTTGATACTGGAAGATATAAACACAGGAGCGTTAATCGCCACAGAAGCATAGTCAGGCTCAGTTGGCGAGAACACTTCAGCAAAGTCTTCTTCCTGCTGCGCTGGTTCAAGAACAGGGTCATCGTCATGACAAGCAGAGAGTCCGCAGAGGGCGAATGCCATCATCAGTAAGGATAGTCTTGGTTTCATTGTTTTACAAGTTTATGGTTTTCTATTAGCTTTTATTATTTCCGGTATCCGTTTCTTGAAGTATTGGAAGAACATACGATAGCCAGGACAGAGGTAGTTGCGATACTCAGTACCAAACAGTGTCAGTTTCTCCACCAGCCTGTCTTTGGGGCATCCGCCAAAGCAGAGGTCAGCCACCTCACAATGCAGGCAGATGCGGGGCAGGCTGTCGAGCTTGAACTCACCAAACTGGCGGTTGGTCTGCATCATCGCTCCCAAGCTTTCGCTGAGGATATTGCCAATGCGATACTCTGGAAAGACATATCTGTCGCAACGGTAGAGGTCGCCATTCTTCTCAATCACACCGCAATGTCCGCACACCGCCTCATGCACACAGAGGCCGGCAGGTCGGCGGGTGAGATTGCCCACAGCAGACTCAATGGCTTGGACAAACTTGCGACCCACATCACGGCTGCTCCACTCGTCAAGTATGATGCAAAGGAAACGACCATAAGCCTCTGCCGGAACAGAGAAAGGCAACACCTTGGGTCCTTTTCCACCATAAGTAAGGTGACTGTAAATCCCGGGAGGCATGGACAGGCGACACAACCCTCCATGAGGAGCAGGAGTGAGAGGACCGCTCTCCACCACCGGCAAAAACTGCATGAAGTCGCTGAACTCGCGCAAGAAGTCATATACCTCCTTGGCATGATCGGCATTGGCGGCATTGACGGTGGTGAGGGTGTTAAACTCCACCCCATGCTTGCAGAGCAGCTCCACCCCTCGCATAACCTGCTTGAAGGTTCCCTCCCCCTGCGCATCCTTGCGATAAACATTGTGCAGACGCTCTGGGCCATCAATGCTGATACCGATGCGGAAATTGTGATCTTTGAAAAAGTGGCACCACTCGTCGGTAAGCAGGATACCATTGGTCTGCAGAGTGTTCAGGATTCGGCGGCCTTCACCGTATTTCTGCTCCAACTTCATGGCGCGTTCGAAGAAGGGGATGCCGCAAAGTGTAGGCTCGCCCCCATGCCAGGCAAATTCAATCTCAGCCCGCAAGCCGTGGATGGCGACCACCTGTTGGATGTAGCTCTCCAGTACCTCATCTGACATCACCCCACCCTTCCCCTCCTGCGGAGAGGAGGGGTTGGCAGGTGAGTCGGTCTGCTTACCCAAATAGTAGCAATACTCACATCTGAGATTACATGCCGACCCTATAGGTTTCACTTCAATGGCATAGTGCCGCAAATCTTCGTTTCTCAACATATCAACATTTAATAAAAGCAGTTGTTAATCTTGATAGTTATTCTTATCATACATATTGACACCTCCAAGATAGCCCTTCTTGGTTTCACTGCCATCATCATTCCCTATTTCATGCTGAATCAAGGTACCCAACTTCTGGTTCATCATGGTCACTATACTCTCATTATTACCCTTAGGCCAAGCCAGATTCTCTGTTTCGTCAGACCCATACCGCAACAGTTCCACATCGTTGTTGTCATACAGGGCATCGATGTCGGCTGGTAAGTTGAAGTTAAGAGGAGAAAAATAACGGGCAAACTTATATTCTGGCGTCACGATACCTCGCACAAAGCCTCGTTTCTTCATATCGGCACGATAAGCAGGTTTCAAGTTAGGATTCAGCACATAGTCGCCGTCAATCATGGAAATCATTTCAAAGCAGAACAAGGCACCTTCCGCATTGCGGATATCTGTGCTGACATCTTGAACAGCAGGCATCAAAGAATGGCCATGCAGCGCAGATGTGATACTTTGGAACTTTCCCTGGTCACCAGCTGTAGCAATATCTATGAAAGTAGGAGCCAAGTCAAGATGTGAACTCAGATTGTTGAAATGCCGGCCACCGGCTATTGCGGGGTGATAGATAATCAGAGGCACGTGGATGTTGTTTTCATACATATTGCCTCCCTTTCCTTTCAAGCCATGTTCTCCCTGCATCTCGCCATGATCACTGGTATATATAATTATGGTATTCTTCATCAGGCCAGCTTCCTTCAGGTAGTCCAGCAGGCGCATCATGTGGTTGTCCTCGTTCTGAATACAGTTAAAGTAATAGTCGCGAAAGTTTTTCCAACCCGCTTCAGTGGTAGGAGACGGGCCTACCCATGCCTGCCATTGTTTGTTGTATTCCTTATGCGCCGCAGGACGTCCCTCTTTGGAGAATGACTCGTTCCACGATGCCGGTACAGGAGTGCCGTAGGTTTTCTGATAGATTGGATCTGCAGGAGGAGGCGTTGCCTCGCCAGCGATGTATTTCCCAGATTCCTCGCCATAATACATAATATCATGCGGATTGAGGAAGTTTACAGCAAGAAAGAACGGTTCGCCATTATCATTCAAATCCTTACCCTTCTTGCCAAGCCAGTCAATCGTATTCGACACGATGGTACCATCTTCATTGAATCCCTCATGCACAGAGCCATACATATCTCCCTCTGTCCAGTCACTGAAACCATACTCCTCCAATGACTCTGTATCCTCTGAAATATGCCACTTTCCCTTGAAGGCTGTATAATAACCGGCTTGCCGCAACATATCCCCCACTGTTGGCAAGTCTTTAGACATATCGTTAACAAATGCATAGTTAGTATTATCCAGCATACAGGTCTCAGTGATATGGCGACCCGTATAGATAACAGAGCGGCTTGAGGTGGAAACATTGGCGCAAGCGTAATGTTTTTCGAAGGTGGTGCCTATCTGGCGCAGATAATTTCGGGCGGCATAGTCGCTACCAGCGGGATACTGCTCCATGTAAGCTTCCTGGTCGCAGGTGATGAACACAATGTTGTACCTTAATGGTTCTTCAGGAATAGGGTCTGGTTTGACAGGGTTATCAACTTTGTCAGAACACCCTGCCATCAAAGCGGCTCCAGCAGGCAGGAGCAATGATGCGCTACGCATAAACTGGTTCTTTTTCATATTCGCTCTTTTTAATTAGTTAAACATTTGACTGATGCAAATATGACGAAAAAGAAAAGAAAACACTTTCCTGTGGATGTAAATACAACGAGAGAGAAGAAAAAATACAGCGAGAGAGAAGTCCGTACATCGAGAGAGAAGAGAAAGCGCACTAACTTTGCGAGACTCCCCCTTACCTATAAGAAGAAGGAGCCTCCTTACCCTGTGACTTGAAGGCCCTATTCATAGAAGTGGGTGAGGAGAAGCCACACTTGAAAGCGATTTCCTGCAACCGCTCATCAGGATGCTGATGGATGAGACTGATGGCATAGCGCACGCGATGCTGGCAAATCATATCATAGAATGACTGGTAACCACTGCGACGAATAACCTCCGCGAGGTAATTGGGGTTTGTGCCCAACTTCTGCAAAAAGGTATCGAGGGTGATATGCGGCTCAATGAATATCCTCTCTTTGACAAGCAGATCTTCCAAGCGACGGCTCAGCTCGTCATAGCGATCATCACTGAGACGATGGGTGGAGCTTCCATTCTGCTCCATCTGCTCCATGATTTCTTCTTCACGGGGTGTAAACACCTTGCGCCACGGATTGAGCGTAAAGATACAGAACCAGACGCTGATGAGGGTGAATGAGACGTCACGGCCAAACTTCACCCACGGATTGTCGGCAATGAAATTAATCGTCAGCAGAAAACTCACCAATGTGGGCAGCCACTGTACATAACGGGCAAATCGCACGGGAAAGTCATCAGTATCGGCGTAGGCGGCCTCATTGACCTGCCTCACCCTGTTGCCTATTCGCAAGGCCATCTTTACATTCATCCAGAAAAAGGGTAAGAATACCAGACTAATACCTACAAATGCCCAAGGCCTGTAACCCTCAGGCAAGGTAAAAGCCCCTACTGCCTGCAAGAACAAGGGCATCAGCACAATAGCTGATAGGATGAACACCCAACAACCCAACCGCTTATGTCTAACATGCGGGAAGAAATAGCCCTCGCACATCACCAACATTTGCAAGGGGTAGAACAGCATGGCAAAGGCATTGACGTAAATCAAAGCATTTTCATTGCCTATCCGCAACAGATAGGGCAACTCAAAAATCTGCAACAGATAGAGTACACCCACCGAACGCTGGGCAGGGAAAAGACGAGTAAAAACTTCACTATAAGCCTTTGGACGATAGAACCACTTCAAGAGCCAGCCATAGATGTGTGTAACAATGAACACCAGGTTGGCACTATAAAATAATATATAAGTAGTTTCGCTCATTCTCCATGCAGGATTATCAGTTTGCAAATGTAAGAAAAAAAAGAAAAGCAAGCATCATCCTATCCATAAAGTTAGAGAATCTTCGAAAAAAACAATAAATGTTATTATCTTTGCAACCTTAAACCATTGCGTAACGTCTAATTCATAAAATAAAATCACTATGATTATTCTGAAAGGCATTAACAAGACTTATAACAACGGCACACCCTTGCATGTGCTGAAGGGCATCGACCTGCACATCAACAAGGGAGAGTTTGTTTCAATAATGGGAGCTTCGGGGTCGGGTAAATCTACCTTATTAAATATATTGGGCATACTCGACAACTACGATACGGGCGAGTATTACTTAAACGGTACGCTGATTAAAGGCCTGAGCGAGACAAAAGCTGCCGACTATCGCAACCGCATGATTGGTTTCATCTTCCAGTCGTTCAACCTGATTAGTTTCAAGGATGCGGTGGAGAATGTGGCTTTGCCGCTGTTCTACCAAGGCATCTCACGCAGGAAACGTAATGCTTTGGCACTGGAATACCTTGACAAATTAGGATTGAAAGACTGGGCTCACCATTACCCTAACGAGATGAGTGGCGGACAGAAACAACGTGTGGCCATAGCTCGCGCATTGATTACCAAGCCGCAGATCATCTTGGCCGACGAGCCTACGGGTGCCTTAGACAGCAAGACATCTGTAGAGGTCATGGAAATATTGAAAGACCTGCACCGTGAGGGCATGACCATCGTGGTGGTAACCCACGAAAGTGGGGTTGCCAACGAGACTGATAAGATTATTCATATCAAGGATGGTATCATAGAGAGTATTGAAGAAAACTTGCATCATAACGCTTCGCCATTTGGCACCAACGGATTGATGAAATAAACATGAGAGATTTAATACAGGAAATATTGGTTTCACTAAGCAGGAACAAGCTACGTACAGCACTCACTGGTTTTGCTGTGGCATGGGGCATTTTCATGCTTTTGGTATTGTTGGGTGCAGGCAATGGCATCATCCACACCTTTCAGGCCAATATGAACACTAACGCATTGAATACGGTAACCGTTTACGGAGGAATGACTACCAACGCCTACAAAGGCTATAAAGAAGGGCGATATATAGAACTGGACAATCGTGATCTGAAAGCAACAGAAGAGGATTTTCCTGAGAACATCACCAGCACGGGCGGTTTGGTCAGGCAAAACAACGTGACGGTAAGCTACGGATCAGAATATGTCAGTATCCGCCTGAATGGTGTGCATCCCAACTATGACCACATCAATGCGCTGAAGATAATTGAAGGCAGGTTCATCAACCCACTCGATATACGTGAGCGAAGAAAGATTATTGTGTTGCACAAGAATACAGCTGAATTGTTGTTCAAGCATACCAAACCGATGGGTAAATATGTCAAGGCTGGCAATACAAACTACCAGGTGGCAGGCATCTATAACGATCAAGGCAATGACCAAAACGCTCCGGCATACATCCCATTTACCACCTTGCAGCAGATTTTTAACAAGGGCAATCATGTAAACTTGATTGTAGCAACAACCGAGGGACTGGACACACAGGAGAAGTCAGATGTCTTTGAGACAGAATATCGCAAGAAATTAGCGGGCATCCACGATTTCGACCCTAACGACAAGAGCGCACTTTACATCAGCAATCGCCTCACCCAATACCAACAAACCATGACGGCCATGGGCTTGCTGCAACTGAGTTTGTGGATTATAGGTATCTTCACCTTGATGAGTGGCATTGTGGGAGTTAGTAACATCATGTTCATCACCGTCAAGGAACGCACGCATGAGTTTGGCATCCGCAAGGCATTAGGCGCCAAGCCCCGTGCCATCTACAAACTGATTGTGGTGGAGAGTATCGCCATTACTACCCTATTTGGCTATATTGGGATGGTATGTGGGGTAGCAGCAACGGAATGGATGAATAAAGCTTATGGCAGCACTACCGTAGATTTAGGAGAAAACAACAGCGCCACCATGTTCATCGATCCTACAGTTGATATCAGCATAGCCATTGGAGCTACTTTGTTGCTGATTTTCGCCGGTATATTGGCCGGACTCTTCCCTGCCAGAAAAGCGGCAAATGTAAGACCAATTGAATCTTTGAATGCAAGATGAGAATAGACAGAGATAACATAGAGGAGATACTGATTACCATCACCAGGAACAAGACGAGGAGTGCCCTTACCGCCTTCGGTGTGTTCTGGGGCATCTTCATGCTGGTATTCATGCTTGGGGGAGGTCATGGCATGAAGAACATGCTGATGAACGAACTGTCAGGCGTTGCCAACAACTCTGGTTTTGTATTCTCCGATCGTACCACAGTGCCTTACAAAGGTTTTCGCAAGGGACGCCGATGGGACATGGAAATGAAAGACCTGGAAGCCTTACAGCGAATTCAGGAACTGGAGGTAGTTGCTGCCAACAACTCACGATGGGGCAAGACCATCATCTATGAGGAAAAGAAATATAACGACGGCACCCTGCGTGGTCTCACTCCCTCGTTCGAGAAGATAGAAGACCAGCACATCAAATATGGAAGATTTATCAATGATGTGGATATCCGCGAGGAACGTAAGGTGTGCGTGTTAGGCAAGGAAGTTTATCAAAGGCTTTTCGAAGATGGGGAGGATCCATGCGGACATTATGTACAGGTAGATGGTGTTTATTATATGGTTATCGGTTTGTCAATGACCGACGGCAACTTCAACATCAATGGATACCCCCCAGAAAGCATTGTCATTCCCATCAGCACCATGCAACGTTTGTACAATTATGGCAATAGGCTGGAGCTTATCGCCTTCACCATGAAGCCTGGTGCTTATGTGAAAGACGTTGAGCCAAGGATTAGGCAAATCATAAGAGAGAGGCATCTGATTGCCCCTGACGACAATCAAGCTGTACAAACCATCAATGCGGAGACGCTGTTTAAAATGGTGGACGACCTAATGGGAGGCATCGAGGTATTGATATGGATGGTAGGATTGGGCACCCTTTTGGCAGGAGCCATTGGTGTGATCAACATCATGATGGTGACAGTAAAGGAGCGCACCACGGAAATAGGCATCCGCAGAGCCATCGGCGCAAAGCCTATCGACATCTTACAACAGATTATTTCAGAGAGTATGGTGCTGACATTGGTGTCAGGCATGGGAGGCATCTGTTTTGGGGTAGGACTACTCGATTTATTAGAGAAAGCTACAGGAGAAACCAATTTGCAGGTTTCGTTTTGGTTAGCCATCGGCACCTGCTTCATTTTGTTGCTACTAAGCATTCTGGCTGGGTTGGCACCCGCCTACCGCGCGATGGCGATTAAGCCGATTGACGCTATTAGGGATGAATAGTAATAATTGAGAATTGAGAATTGAGATTGAAAATTGAAAATTGAGAATTGAGAATTGAGAATTAAGAATTGAGAATTAAGAATAACAAGATATGAAAAGATTTATTAGGTATGGAGTGATTTCATTGATTGCTCTCGTGTTTATCGGAACCTTCGTGTTCCTGTATCAGAAGTCGTTGCCCAAGGTAACGGAGTATGAGTTACTCACGCCCGAGCGTACTACCCTGGAGAAGACCACGGTGGCAACAGGCAAGGTAGAGCCTCGTGACGAGATTCTCATCAAGCCGCAGATATCTGGCATCATCGCCGAGGTATATAAGGAAGCTGGCGAGATGGTAAAATCGGGTGAGGTCATTGCCAAGGTAAAAGTCATTCCCGAACTGGGACAGCTCAACTCAGCTGAGAGCCGTTTGCGTTTGGCAGAGATGAACGCTAAGCAAGCTGAGAACGAGTATGCTCGGAACGAACAGCTGTTTAAAGACAAGCTCATCAGCCGTGAGGAATACGAGCGTGCTGAGGTAAGTGTGAAGCAGTCACGCGAGGAATTGCAAGCTGCTACCGACAACCTGCAGATTGTGAAGGAAGGCATCACCAAGAACAGTGCCTCATTCAGCTCCACCTTGATTCGCTCTACCATTGACGGTCTTATCCTCGATGTGCCCATAAAGGTAGGTAACTCGGTTATCATGAGCAATACTTTCAACGACGGTACCACCATTGCCAGTGTGGCCAACATGAACGACCTGATATTCAGAGGTAAGATTGACGAGACAGAAGTAGGCAAGGTATATGAAGGAATGCCTATGAAACTCACTATTGGAGCCTTGCAGGACCTTTCTTTCGATGCTACTTTGGAATACGTTTCCCCAAAAGCCACCGAAGAGAATGGTGCCAACCAATTTGAAATCAAGGCAGCTGTGCGGGCTCCTGAAGGAATAAAGATTCGCTCAGGCTATTCTGCTAACGCCGAGATAGTGCTCGAACGTGCCGACAACGTATTAGCAGTGCCTGAGAGTGCCATCGAGTTCAGTGGTGACAGTACCTTTGTCTATGTACTCACTAAAGCGGGCACTCCCCAAGAGTTCCGTCGCCAGCCTGTGGAAGTGGGGATGAGCGACGGCATCAAGATTGTCGTGAAAAGTGGCATCACTGAGAACGACAAGGTAAGAGGATTGGAAATTAACGAAGATGAATAATACAATGAAAAGGACTATACTACTATCAGCAGTCATAGCTTTGGGCATTTCTGCCAATGCTCAGGATAGCTGGACATTGCGCCAATGCATAGACTATGCTACGACACACAATGTGACCATTCTTCAGGCAGAGATTAATGTCAAGAAGAACGAGGTGGAGGCCAACACTGCCAAGTGGGCAAGACTGCCGAACCTCAATGCCAGTGGTAGTCAGAGTTTCAACTGGGGGCGCACGCAAACTGCCGTCAAGGATGCTGACACGGGCGACTACACCACCAAGTATGTAAATACCAGCAGTCGGGGTACCAACATGAGCCTTACCAGCAGTGTGCCTATCTTCACAGGTTTTGAGATACCCAGTCAGTACAACCTCTCGAAGCTGAACCTCAAGGCATCAATGGCCGACTTGCAAAAGACGAAAGAAGATCTTGCCATCAACATTGCTTCTGCCTACTTGCAGGCTTTGTTCAACAAAGAGTTGCATCAGGTAGCGCTGGGGCAGGTGGCGTTGAGTCAGGAACAATACAACCGCATCGAGACATTAGAACAATTGGGCAAAGCATCTGTAGCAGAACTGGCAGAAGCCAAATCCCGTGTGGCACAAGACGAGTTGAATGTGGTGCAAACCTTCAACAACTATCGTTTGTCCATACTCGACCTCACACAACTGATAGAGTTGGAAACGCCCGAAGGCTTTGAAGTGGCAGATCCAGACGAAGCTTTCCAGCTCAATCCCCTTACTCCGCCTGATGAGGTATATTCCTATGCTGTCCTGAACAAGCCAGCCATACAAGCCGCACAAGCACGACTGGAAGGCAGTAAGCAAAGCATCAAGATAGCGCAGAGCGCCCTCTACCCAAGTGTCAACCTCAACGGTAGTTTGGGCACCAATTACTACTCTACCCTGAACCGCAGTTTCAGTCAGCAGCTGGGCGACAACTTCAACCGCTACATAGGGGTAAGCCTCAGCATCCCCATCTTCAACCGCTTTGCCACTCGCAACCGCGTGCGCACAGCCAAGTTGCAACATGACGACTATGCCCTGAAGCTGGAAGACACCAAGAAAACACTCTATAAAGAGATTCAGCAAGCATGGTACAATGCTACTGCAGCCGAAAGTAAATATGCCAGTAGTGAAGCTGCGGCAGAAGCCAGTCAAGCCTCATTCGAACTTACCAGCAAGAAGTATGAAAATGGCACTGCCACCGCAGTGGCCTACAACGAAGCCAAGCAGAACCTTTTGAAGGCACAGAGCGATGAGTTACAAGCCAAGTATGAGTATATCTTCCGTTCTAAGATTCTCGACTTCTATAAAGGCATAGCGATTCAATAAAAAAAACGCTTTCCATCTACTACGCTGATATTATTAATAGCTACGGTACTCTGTCGCAATCCTTACTTTCCCATCAGTTCCTTAGCGTACGCCACAGCCTCATCGTTGGTCTCAAACACCTTCAGCTCTGTATCGAAAGGATAACTAAGCGACACCCGCTTGTAATTCCATCGCGAAGAATGATTGTGGCCCACAGCATTATACTACTCTCTATTCATTAATACCGTCTGCATAACTAATAGATGCCGTTAGTTGGCAAAGAAAAAACTTTGCCAAGATTAAAGGAAAGCCAGAAGGAAGACGGAGTCGCGAAATAACCAAGAAACATCGCATGGTTTATCGCATCATTGAAGAAGATGTTTATGTTGACGTACTGTCTGCCTACGGTCATTATGATGATAAGTGATTCGCTCATCATATTTCTTGATTACAGTCTCATACAATTATGCAAATTTTGATATAAGTAGTACATTACCATCATGAAAGTTGAGACATTACTATTGTGAAAGTTGAGACATTACTATTGTGAAAGTTGAGACATTAGTAATGTGTAGGTGTTGACTATAGTATCGTAAAGGGTGGAACGTTAGTAAAGCCTTATTCTTTATTCACTGTTCCCATGAAGGGAACTGTCAGTTCCCCTCGGAGGAACAGGCAGTTCCCTCCAAGGGAACAGTTGACGGAGAACGTCCGGGTGACCCGAAGGAATGTGGTTTAACGATTTCAGTTGACTACTTGCATTCTTTCACACGTTAAGGGCTGACCCAGGTTAATGCTTGTTCAATCATACGGAATATACACCCGTTCTGAGGACAGGCTTCCGAAGATGCCCCATCCGTCCTGCACGTTGCTGTATATCTGCACAGGCTCGGAGAAGGCGTCATTCTCGGTTACCCGATACAATTCCACAGACTTCAGATAGCGATAGTATTCTGGCGAGATGGCCTGCAGCTCCACCATCACACGGGCAGGTATATCAGGCTCGTCAGCCTGTGCTTTCATGATGTCTGTCACGCCTTTAAAGTCTGCTATGCCCATATTGGCAGAAGGTTTGGGGCTGATAACGGTAAACGGGCGGCTACCTCCCTTTATCAACGTGTCGTCGAATACATTGCTGAAATATGCTGGCCAGCCACCGAAGTTTTTCGTCAGCCTGTTGTCAACGAACAGGTCGTCATCGGAGAAAAAGATGTCCTGTAGGAGATAATAAGCATAATCCGTATGGCTGACATGCTCACCGTTGACACTGACGTCAAAAGATCGTGTGACCTTCCTTTCCCCCCTGACGCGTAGCCTGTAATACTGGGATCCGCTCACTTCCCTGATAAGACATGACAGACTCATGATGGTGTCTGTGTCATAGGAAAGTCCCGCCATATTCATGTACGGATTTCCCGTAAGGACCTCATGGTTCAGGACCTCTATATGAGGTCTTGACGGGATGACCGTCTCAGCAGAGATTCCTTCCGCTTTTATCTCTATGCGGTCGTTCTCCTTCGGACGGTAGTCACATATATAGCCCATGCTGTCAGCGGCAAGTTCCAGGCTATAAGTCGAACTTCCGTTGACCACGGCCTTCACGTCTGCGTTGAAGACACCTGTCTTCTTGTAATATAACGGTTTCTGGTAGTCGGTGCTTCTCTCGTCCTTGTTAAAGGCATAGCTGTAGCCTATATCCAAATTTGGTGTCTGCCCGACGGTATATGTGCGGCTGAGGAAGACCCTCAGCGGCTCGCCTTCGACGGCAATGGAGTTTATTGTCAGGTTGGACGGCGTCTCCTCTCCGGGAGCCTTGAACTCGACCTCTTTCTCACAGGCTGTCAGGACAGCTAAAGCCATGAGGTACATCGGCAGTATAACCTTTATCCTGGTTGTAAATAAGCTGAATATTGTTTTCATAAGCATCATAGTTTGAGGGTCAAGCTAAAGGTGGGCATGATTGGGAAGAGGCATACGCCTTTCAGCGCGAGTCGGTTGTCAGTATATCCCCAATACACGGAAGAGAGGTTCTGCCTGTTATAGAGGTTGTAGATCCCGATGTCGCATATCAGCTCGCCGATACCGATGCTGCCGTGATGGCTCAGGCTGACATCCAGACGGTGTACGGCAGGCAGGGTATAGCTGTTGCGCTGCCCATATGTGTCCATGCGCACCAAGTCTTGCAGGAACGTCCCTTCGGGATACGTCTCCGAATAATTGTTATAGTCAGGATTACCGGAATAGTCAATCCCGCTGTACATGTCAGTCCTTACCCACCCCGGAAAGTAAGCGTTGTACTCGTCGGGAAGTCCCCCGCTTATAACCGAGGCGGCTATATTCGTACGTCGGCCGCTCTGGAAGGTCCATGTGGCTGACAAATCCCAGTTCCTGCTCAGCCGCTGCGTAATGCTGATGTTGAGGTTATGACGTCGGTCGCCTGCCGAATAGAACTCCTTCCCCCCGTTAATCTCCATGCCCGGACGGTTGAACTCCCTCAACGATTTCGACCATGTGTAGCTGATGTGCCCGCGCGTGTTTCCTGATGTCTTCTCCGCCAGGAATTCCAGGCCGAAGGCTCTCCCCCTTCCCTGCGCTACAGGCTCGCTGAACCCCTTGGCAGCAGCAAGGGACATGCCGTCACGGTAATCTGCCACGTTGTCCATCCACTTGTAATAACCTTCCACGGAAAGCTGTATCCCGTTGTTGAGGTCTTTAGAGAGTCCTGCTGACACCTGGTCGGATATACCAGGCTTCAGCCCCCCGTTGATAGGGATCCACACTTCCGAAGGTGAGACCATGGTGCCGCTTGTCAGTAGGAAAGCGCCCTGGGACATCCTCGCGTAGGAGAGCTTCACGGACAGTCTCTCGGCCATTAGGAACCGGGCTGAAAGGCGGGGCTCAAGCACAAGATGTGTCTTCCTGTCCGACCTGTACCCCTGAAGCCGTATTCCCATTGTGACCTTCAGCCTCTCAAGAGGTGTCCACTCATCCTCTGCGAACGCAGACAGCTGCAAGAGCCTGAAGTCACCGTCCGCATGGTTCTCCCTCTCACTCTCGGAGAAGGTAAACCTGTCGTCACCAAGCTGCGCCTGCCAGATAATGTCCTCGTTCAGGGCCTGTTTCAGGTATGAGCGGTTCCAGCTGAACACGGCAGGCCTGTACATCTGTACCCCTCCTTGGGCACCCAGGCGTAGCTCGTGCCTTTCCGAAAGGCTGGCGATGAAGTTAATCCTCGCTGAGAAGTCATCAATTTCTGACCTGTATGAAATGGAGTTATCTGTGGTCTTATGCGAGTAAGGCATCGCCCCTTCTGCTCCGTATCCCCAGAGGTCCAGGCTGACGTCATTCTCCTCAAAGGAGATATGTGAGAGGCTATACCTGTAGCCGCTGTAACTGACTCCTGCCTCCATGTTCAGTGCAGGACTGAACCTATGCGTGTAGTCAATGCCGCCCAGCAGGTTTTTCCATTCGTTAAGGGTATGGACACGCCTTACATTGTCAGTGACACTGGTCTTCTCCACATTCCTTTCCGGTGCGTATGTGCTGTATTCAAAATGCTGGGCCGTCTCGTTTGGCGTTGTGTTGTTCTCGTCGAATCCGTAATAAAACACGGCGTTCAGCCTTGCTTTCTCATTGAAGCGGTGCGTAAGTTTGGCGTTAACATCATAATACTTCATGTGGCTGAAGTTGTTCATCTGTCCGGGGTTGTCATACACCACTTCCTTCAACAGAGGGCTTACGATAGCGTTGAAGTAGCTTATGCGCGCGCCTATGTTAAAAGAGGTGTGGTCTTTCCATATCGGCCCCTCGACTTGAATCCTGGATGCGAGCATGCCCGCAGTGACGGAGGCATGATGCCTCCGCATGTCTCCCTCCCTCAATCCAATCTCGATGACGCTGGAAAGACGGCTGCCGAAGCGGGAGGGGAATGCACCCTTATACAGCACCACGTCATCCATCAGGTCTGCATTGATGGCTGAGGTGAAACCCTGAAGATGTTCTGGATTATAAAGCATGATGCCGTCGAGCAGGAAAAGGTTCTGGTCATAGTCGCCGCCTCGCACGAAAATGCCTGACCTGCCTTCACCTCCCCCCTGAACGCCAGGCATGGTCTGTAAGGATTTCAGGATATCCACCTCCCCCATCAGGGCAGGCAGCTTCCTGATGCGCTCTGCCGATATAGCGATGGCGCTCATCTGCGGGCTCATGGCTCCGAAATCATGTCGCCTGGCTGTCACCTGCACCTCCTGCAGGTCATACTCCTTCGCTACATCCTGCGCGTACTGGGGCTGGCTCACGGCTGTGAGCAGCCCCAGTAAAACGATGGGAATAATGATTCTTCTCATAATTAAATGTGTTAATCAAGTTCGAACGGCAAGCCCCCGGACTACACAGTTCAAGGATTGGGAGCGGCTTGATTGATGAAAAACATGTCATCCCCTATACTATAGTCTTTAGGCAGGGAATACTCTTCCATCGGCTTCAAGGAGATAAAAGCCTTTCTGGATTCCGCAGCCTTGTTCTCGCTAACCTCTATCCTGATTGTCAGGTTGTCACCAGATTTTTCCACTGCCGGCATACCCAGCCAGCCAGTGTCTTCACCTATGACCTTGGCTGACCATTTGACGTTTGTCAACGCATGGATGACTACTGACTGAGGTTCGGCGCTGATGGTAAATTCAATCTGATCTGCCTCAATATAAGGAAGAATCGTATCCTCTCCACTGGGAACTTCGTCCTTACTGCATGATATCAGGCTGACCGAAAGGAGCACGGAAAAAACGACAAGTGTAAATAATGCAATTCTTTTCATATTGATTAGGTTTAATGAAATGACTCTATTCCTCTATTCCTTTATTCCTCTATCTCGTCTTCATCATCAAGGCCTTCTTCATCTTTTGCTCCACTCAAACCGACTCCTCCGTAAAGTGTAGCGCCAAGAATGTATTTATAAACCGATGACCCCGGCATCTTCCCAGTTAAGGTCAATAAGGCATAACCATTATAATCAGTCTTGAAATATGCAGTAAAGCCATACGAGCTATAAAGTTCGGCATTTGTAAAGTTCCAGTTAAATGTCATATTAGAAACGCCTGATGGAGCGGAGAGATAGGCATAATAAAAGGTATTAGGTCTCAAACCAATTGATGATGGATAGACTTCTACGCCATCAGAAGAACGGACAACCCGTAGACTACAATCTCCGGCAACAGGTCCATTACAACCGATATCAATGTTTGCTCCGTCTATTATGGCACCTGTGGTTTTACTCCGTGCGGAAACTGACAGGTATGTGTCAGCTGTTGAAGTTGAGTTTTTGAGTTTTAAGGTAATACTAGTACCTGGAGTGCCAACAGCCTGCAGCACGCTGTGGTCATAATCCCATGAAATGTTATAATTGTTCAGGTTATAGCCTGTGGCAGTGTATGTTTGCGATCCCGTACCCGATATAATATAGAAACCTGAGATGTCAAGATTGATGCCAGACCTGGTTAAAAGATCTTCATCATTGCTAATGGGATTCTCATCCAAAGATCGGGTAGTTGCCAGGCTATCATTTACGTCCAAAACTTCTTCCAAATCATTCTGACAGGAAGTTAACATAGATCCTAATACAAGGCTTGCGAATAATAATAAATGCTTTTTCATGATTAGATAAATTTAAATTGTTAATAATTAGAACCAGCCAATCAGATGCCATCCATTAAAAAACAATTCAATGGAATACTTTTCAGCACTTTCGCCATTTGATAAGACGATAGAATGCTGAACGACTACGTAAGGAATCATAGAAGAATAAATAACTTCTCCTTGAACATCCTTAATGACCACTTGCATGTCCTCAATGTCGTAAGGAACATACAAATTGATAACATTGTCATCATAGTCTGCTGTTGGAAGCAGAGTTGAACCTCGATTACCTTGACCTTGTTCGTTCTTTGGATGATGGACAAAATCAATTGGATCAGAAGCCTTCGTGTTAATTACAACACACAGGATAAAACAAAATAATGTAAATAATCTTTTCATAGCGTTACATTTTATACGCTACAAACATATCACATTCTTTGATTAACCAGAAAAAAAACTGTACACTATTTGTACACTTTTACAGATGCCAGTTCACATAGAGTACACTAACAAAATAACATCAGATTTATAATGAAGAAATTAGATTATCAAAATCTTCCAACGTGCTATTCTCTCCCAAGAAACGTTTTCTCAATTTTGTTCTAGCGTTTGTGATGGCATTCCTTTGGTGGCTCGTCAGAGTAGCTATGTTGATATATGGTATTTTGAATTTCATGAGGAGACACATAATGTAATCTTGCCTGTTCAACTTGCCTTGCTGAAGTAATTGAGGAATAAAGCTTGGAAATACTTTATCTAACAATTCTTCAATTGCATACACATCTTTATCTGATAAATGTTTGTCATTGGCTATTTTAATCTGTAAAGTTCTATATATTTCAGACGAAAATAGTATTTGCAGCTTATGGGCATTTTGCTCACGATTTATATCTATCTGCCGAATTGCTTCAGCAAGTTCTGTCTGCTGATTCTCCGCAAGGACTTTTTGGAACGAACTTGTTTCACCTAATTCTGCTAACCGAGCATTCAGACTTTCGATTTCTCTAATATTCTTTCTCTTTTCTTCTTCACTTACTTTGCGTAACATTTCCCAATTAGCCTTTAATTGCTGAATATGCAACTTGTTTTTTAACTGCTTCCTGCGAACAATATTAACAGAAATAAACACAAGAAGCAACATTATCAAAATACCTGCAACGAAAACAATCTCCATTTTTTTGTATTTCTCATTCTCTAATTCTAGCTTGGCATTCTCACGTTCTCGGAGCTGGTAGTTGTAAAGGGCATTCATTCTTGAAAGGGTCTCCGCATCAACAGTCTTTTGGATGGAGTCATTCAATAGAAAAAAATCGGTCATTAGAGAAATAGCATCTTCATACTTGTTTTCTAAAGAAGCTATTCTAGCTTGCTTATAATATGCATAAAGCTTGGCTTGTTGATTGCCATACTTCAACAGCTCTGAGTCATAATAATGAACAGAATCGTATTGGCCAATTCTATAATAGAGGTTAGACGCTATTGAGTATATGCTACTAAAGTTGGTCCTTGATAAATGCTCTAAAGATGGTTGGAGGTAATACTTGGCAGAATCATACATGCCAATCTCACTATATAAGGCGGCAATTTGAGAAGTAATAAGATTACTAAGAGCTATATCCCCAAAAGAAGAGCTAATGCTTTCAGCTTTTTTATAATAATAAAAGGCACTATCGATATTGTCCAATCTGCGATATGTATAGCCAATATCCCTAAGACTGTACACCATTCCAGCGGTATCGTTCCTTGTCTTTTCATAATAATATGACTGCTTGTATTTTAAAAGAGCTTCACCAGTTAAGTCTTGATAACTTAACAAATCCCCCATCTGAGCATACACCTTGCTTTTTACCTTCAGGTTCTCGTCACCAGGCATGGCATCAAGGGCTTTCTGGTAATACTCTAAGGCACGGGGCGCATCGCCCAAGTCACGATAGGTACTACCTGCATAGTAGTACGCCTCGCCAAGAAAAGCTGGGTCGCCACCATGCTCATAATAATCCACCAGCGAGAGGATAAGACTATCTGATGTATGGGTGATGTAGGCCTTGTCATTGGCCTTGATGGTGAGCAGCTGATGGCGTTTTTGCACATACGCTGGTGCTTGCTGCATTTCGGTGCTAATTGACTTCAACAATGATATAGCACTATCTGGCTGGACAACGCACAAACTATCTGCTTCTTGAAGTACAAGGGGGTATTGGTA
>JAGCCV010000003.1 GCA_017651505.1 Bacteroidaceae bacterium
GCATTATCTTTACCAATAATTATTAACGAAAAGAACATGAAGAAGTTATTGGTAATAGGTATTGCGATGATGGCAATGTGTTTTGTCGCTTGCACGGAAGACAGGGAAAGCCAACAGATAGTGGAGGCTGTAAAGACTTTGGTGAGTCAATATCCTAAGGCTACCTTGCAGGATGTGTATAAAAGTTTCTACCAAGAACGTTTCGGGCCTGGGCACATGATACCCAATGTGGAGAATGCTCGGAACTACCTGATGAGCGAGATGGAACAGGCTTCAGAAAACTCGGGAGCCTATTATGAGCCTACTGGTAGTGAGGGTAAATACATAAGGGTGTATCTCAATGCCGTTGCTGATGGAAAAATCAGTGCTGAGCAACTATTGGATGCCTTTGTGGAAAGTGCCAACAATGTGGAGCCTCGCTCTGACAAATGGGCTGACCAATGGGCAAATATCGTAAAAGTGATTGAAGAAAAGCAATTGCCCGTTGCTGCTAATGACGAGTTGAAACAATTGCTCAAAACATGTAGCGAGCAGGATGAGGCTGTGCATCATAGCGAGGCATACAACCAAGCTTATCGCCCACACTATCGCATTGTGGAACGCGACATCTTCGAACAGCAACTGAAAAGATACCTGGTAAAATAGCTTTCCACATATTATTAAATGTTTTCGGATAACACAAGTGCGCCCTTAACAAGATCCAATAAATTTGGTTTTGTATTTGTCTTTCACTATATTTGCATAAGAAAACCAAGAATTGACTATGAACAAATTTTTGATTGCATTGACATTGGTAGTGGCTGGGTGGATGAACATCCAAGCCCAGACAAAGCATAGTGCCATGATGGACGGAGGAGGCTCTGGTCCTTATAAGGCTGTAATGATAGACGATGAAGGATTGCCAGGCTTCACCATTTATAAACCTGCCGACATCCAATCTGCGAGTAAGATAGAAGGCGCATTACCTGTAGTGCTTTTCGGAAACGGAGGATGCTACCGCAGTTCACAACCATACGCCAAGTTCTTGACAGAGATTGCATCGTATGGTTATGTACTGATGGCAGTAGGTGAATGGCGCATTGAGCATGACCCTGATGAGGCAAAAGTGTGGGAGTTGGATGACGAGAAATCAACCTTGAAAACCAACGATGCCAAATCGCTGGTAAATATAGCCCTAAACTGGTTAGAAAAGGAAAACAAGCGATCAGGTAGTGAGTTCTACCAAACAGTGAACACCAAAAACGTAGCAGCAATGGGCTACTCTTGCGGAGGTATCCAGGCGCTGATTATGGGAACCCTTGGAGATGAGCGCATCAAGACGGTGGTGGGTATGAATACGGGTGCTTTCGTGAACGGAGGTCCTCTGGATGGGATGATTACCAAAGCTGACCTGCAAAAGCTTACTACCCTCATCATCTATATATTAGGAGGCGAGAAAGACGATGCGGCTCCTAATGGCAGAGACGACTTCAAACGCATCAACCATGTGCCCGTTGTATTGGCCACCTATCCCAGTGTAGGCCATGAAGCCACTTATCAGGAACACCAAGGAGGTGCATTCGGACAAATGGCAAGGACTTGGTTGGATTATCAGTTAAAGGGCAAGAAACAATACGAGAATCTGTTCCGTTATAGCGATAAAGGCAATGACTTCGAAGGTTGGGAAATCACCCAAAAGGGCTTTGATAAAGCAAAAACCATGCGACTTTACGACCAACCCATCACTAACAATGAAATAGTGAAGACTAATGACATTGGTGAAGTCGTGAATTATGAGAAGGTAAACGACCCTACCCTTACCATCTGTTTGCCAGAAACAAGCAAGGCAACAGGTACAGCAGTGATCATCTGTCCTGGAGGTGCCCTGGTATCACTCTCTTGGCAAAGTGAGTTTCAAGACATTGCCCGTTGGCTGAATGCCAGAGGCATAGCTGCCATAGGTCTGAAATACCGACTGAGAAACGGATTTCCTGACATGAGCAAGGTAGATACCAGCAAAGGTATGCCTCGCAGGATAACAGTCACTGAGTTTGCAGATATAAAGAATGCTAATGCCAATCCCTCTGTGTTGAAAGGAGGTGACCCAGAAATAGACAATGCCTTGAACGATGCCTTGGAAGCCATGAAGATAGTGAAAGCACATGCTAAGGAATGGCGCATAGACGAAGACAAGATTGGCTTTATGGGTTATTCTGCAGGTGGCGGTGTGGTAGTAAATGCTACTGTAAAGGCTACTCCAGAGCTGATGCCTGCCTTCCTCTGCTCGCTCTATGGTCCTGCTTTGGATGATGTGGTGGTGCCTAAGAATGCGCCCAAATTGTTTATTGGCGTGCATGCCGACCACCCCAGTGTGGCTGCTGGTTGTCTGGCATTGTTTATGGAATGGAAGAAAGCTGGGGTTGATGCTGAACTGCATATCTATGGAGACAAGACTGGCGGATTGTTTGGAGGTGGTGGACCTCAAGCTGACAAAAATACTCCCAACGGCTCGTGGCAGGAGGCATTTTATAGTTGGCTTGTAGCTAATGGATTTACGAATAAAAAATAATGTTATAAGAGATATGGGCAAAAAGGAAAAGAAAGCGGGTAAGCGCATGAACAAAAAGCAGCTTACAGAGTTGCTGTTGGCGTTGTTTCAACAGCATCCCACTGAGGAACTGCCACAGAAGTATATTTTCGACTCACTGAGGCTCACCACACATCCATTGAAGATGTTGTGCATGGAGATTTTATATGATTTCATCGAAGATGACTTTATCAAGGAATCGAGTAAGCATCGCTATAAACTGAATAATCGTGGCATTGAGATGACGGGCACTTTCCACCGTAAGAAAAATGGAAAGAACACATTCATCCCTGACGATGGGGGTGACCCTATCTTCATAGCCGAACGTAACTCGGCACATGCCATGGATGGTGACAAGGTGAAGGTATCATTCTTCGCCAAGAGAAAACACCACATGATAGAAGCCGAGGTAGTGGAGATATTGGAGCGTAGCAATGATACCTTCGTGGGCAGACTGAGCGTCAGCAAGCAGTATGCTTTCCTGCTAACTGAAAGTAGCCGACTTGCTAACGATATCTTCATTCCGAAAGACAAACTGAAAGGCGGCAAGGACGGTGATAAGGCCGTAGTTAAGGTAATAGAATGGCCTGATGAATTCAAGAACCCTATTGGTGAGGTGATAGATGTCTTGGGACCTGTTGGCGACAACAATGCCGAGATGCACGCTATATTAGCTGAGTTTGGTCTGCCATACGTTTATCCCAAGAAGGTGGTGGCAGCAGCAGAGAAGATTAGCACAGAGATACCGGAAGAAGAAATTGCCAGGCGAGAGGACTTCCGCAATGTGCTGACATTCACTTGCGACCCTGCCGATGCCAAGGACTTTGACGATGCCTTGTCTATCCGAAAGACTGAAAACGGACTTTGGGAGGTGGGTGTGCATATAGCCGACGTGACTCACTATGTAGAGGAAGGCAGCATTATTGACAAGGAGGCACTGAACAGGGCAACATCGGTCTATCTGGTGGATCGTACAATTCCTATGCTGCCAGAAAAGCTATGCAACAACCTTTGTTCACTGAGACCTGACGAAGACAAGTTGGCTTATTCTGTCATCTTCGAGCTGGATGAGGATGCCTTTGTGAGGAATTCACGCATCGTTCATACCGTAATCAGAAGTAATCGCCGTTTCTGCTATGAAGAGGTGCAGGCTATCATTGAAAACCAGAAAGGCGAGTATGCCGAAGAGATACTAGTACTCGACAAGATGGCGAAGAAGTTGAGAGAAAGACGCTTCAAGAATGGCGCTGTAAACTTTGACCGTGTAGAGGTAAAATTCAATATTGACGAAAACGGTAAGCCTCTGAGCGTATTTTTCAAGGAATCGAAAGATGCCAACAAGCTGATAGAAGAGTTTATGTTGCTCGCCAACCGTACAGTAGCTGAAAAGATTGGCAAAGTAGGTAAAGATAAGAAAGCCAAGACTTTTGTCTATCGAGTTCACGACTTACCAGATCCAGAGAAATTGGACAACCTGTCGCAATTCATCTCACGCTTTGGCTACAAACTCAAAACCAGTGGTAGCAGAAACGACATTACCAAGTCGCTCAATAAACTGCTGGATGACGTTCATGGAAAGAAAGAAGAGAACCTCATTGAAACTATTTCTGTACGTGCTATGATGAAAGCTTATTATAGCACCCACAACATTGGTCACTATGGGTTGGCTTTCGATTATTATACTCACTTCACCTCGCCTATTCGTAGGTATCCCGATATGATGGTGCATCGCTTGCTGACTCACTATTTAGAGGAAGAAGGACGTAGTGCGAACCTGAAAAAATATGAAGGTATGTGCGAGCAATCAAGCAAGATGGAAGAGGTTGCCGCTCAAGCCGAACGTGCTTCTATCAAGTACAAGCAGGTTGAATTCATGGCCGACAAGATAGGACAAGTGTTTGAGGGCGTGATTTCGGGCATCTGTGAATGGGGCATTTATGTAGAACTGAATGACAGCAAGTGCGAAGGCTTGGTGCCGATGCGTGATTTGGACGATGACTACTACGAATTTGATGAAAAGAACTATTGTTTGCGAGGACGCAGAGACCATCACGTCTATCAGTTGGGAGATGCGATGAAAGTGAAAGTTGCAAGAGCCGACTTGGAAAAGAAACAGTTGGATTTCGAGTTAGCATAAACTTGTATTATCCAATAAATAGTTGTAACTTTGCACCCTATAATTTAAGTATTTATGCAACAAGGCAACTTTTCTGATATTTTGGCTAATGTGGTGAGTGAGCTGTCGGACAGCAAATCTTACCAAGGTTTGTTCCATCGCCACTCGGATGACAGTCCGCTTCCATCATCCAACACTATCCACACATTAGTGGAAGAGTTGAGGGTTTTGCTTTTTCCGGGCTACTTTGGCAATTCGGCTGTTAATAGCCGTACCATTACCTACCATATAGGTGTGCATACAGAGAAAGCATACAACCTGCTGAAGGGTCAGATTCTGGCCGGTCTCTGCTTCGATGATACCGACGAGGATGGCGGTTGCACCGATTGCCAGCAAAAGGAGGCTTCTAAAATAGCTGTAGAGTTTTTGGCATCGTTACCCGATTTGAGACGTATTTTGGCTACTGATGTGGAAGCCATGTTTAATGGAGATCCTGCTGCCCACAACTATGGCGAGGTGATTTCCTGCTATCCTGCCATCAGGGCCATCACCAACTACCGAATAGCTCATCAATTACTTACTTTAGGTGTACCGTTGATTCCACGCATCATTACCGAGCAAGCGCATAGTGAGACGGGTATTGACATTCACCCAGGAGCGCAAATTGGGCACAGCTTTGCCATTGACCACGGTACGGGTGTAGTGATAGGCGAGACCTGCGTGATTGGCAACAACGTGAAACTGTATCAGGGTGTGACGCTGGGTGCCAGGAGCTTTCCATTGGACGAAGAAGGCAAGCCCATCAAAGGCATACCACGCCACCCAGTACTGGAAGACAACGTGATTATCTACTCGAATGCCACCATCTTAGGTCGCATCACCATTGGCAAGGGTGCTACGGTGGGCGGCAATATCTGGGTGACTGAGGACGTGAGGCCGGGAGCCAAGATAACGCAAAACCGTGCTAAGGAAATTGACAATTTTATAAATTATGCAATATAACGAAAACTTTACTTTGATAGCCAAGACCTTCCAAGGGTTGGAAGAGGTATTGGCGAAAGAACTGACTGTATTAGGCGCCGAAAACGTGGAGATTGGCAAGCGCATGGTGAGCTTTACGGGCGATAAGCGCATGATGTATCTGGCTAATTTCTCACTACATACTGCCCTACGCATCCTTAAGCCCATTAAGCACTTTGAGGCCAATACTGCTGATGAGGTGTATGAGGCAGTTAAAGATTTAGAATGGGGAAATTTCCTGTCTATAGGTCAGACTTTTGCTGTGGATGCTACGGTACATAGCGAGCATTTCCGTCATTCCATGTATGTTAGCTACAAGGTAAAGGATGCCATAGCTGACTATTTCCGCGATAAAGAAGGTAAACGTCCAAGCGTCAGCGTAAAAAACCCTGACATTGTATTAAACATACATATCAATGATAACCAGTGTACGCTTTCTCTCGACTCGTCAGGAGATTCTTTACACATTCGCGGTTATCGTTCCGAAACGGGCAAAGCACCTCTGAATGAAGTGTTGGCAGCTGGTTTGATAATGATGACAGGATGGCAAGGAGAGTCAGACTTTATAGACCCGATGTGTGGTTCAGGAACCCTGCCCATTGAGGCAGCCTTGATAGCCAAGAACATGGCTCCCGGTATTTTCAGAACACAGGGCTATGCATTCGAGAAGTGGCCCGACTTTGATGCTGAACTGTTGGAATCTATCTACAATGACGAGTCTAAGGAAAGAGAGTTCGAGCACCATATCTATGCCTATGACAACGATCCGAAGATGGTGGCTACCACTCGTGGCAACATCAAACGCGCCGGCATGGCACGCATCATAGACGTAGAGATGAGGGACATCAAGGATTTTGTGCAACCCACAGAGAAATCGGTGATGATTACCAACCCTCCTTACGGAGAGAGAATCTCGTCAGACAATATACTGGAACTGTATGCCACCCTTGGTGAGCGACTGAAGCACGCATTTGTAGGTGGACAAGCTTGGATATTGAGCTATCGTGATGAGTGTTTCGACCAGATTGGATTGAAACCTACTCGAAAAATTGCCGTATTGAACGGTGATTTGGAGTGCTCTTTCAGAGAATATGAAATCTTTGAGGGCAAGTATGTGCAATTCCGTGAAGCTGGTGATGAACTGAGTAAAGATAAAGAGGAAAACAAGGAAGAAAAATCAAAAAAACATGTCAGTCATGGTAAATGGCTCACTCCAGAGCAACACCGATTGGCAGAACTGGAACGCTACGAAAAGGCTGAAGCCAAGAAA
>JAGCCV010000020.1 GCA_017651505.1 Bacteroidaceae bacterium
AAGAGCGCATACGGCGATAACACCGAAGAGTTGAACCGCATCTCTAACGAGCTGCGCGCCATCCGCGAGAACCAGCCTAAGGAGATTATCCATGTGGACACAGTGCGTGTAAAGGAAGACTGCCCACCTGCTAAGACCGAAGGCCTGAGAAGCCATGTTACCTTCAACATCGGCAGCGCTAAGGTGACTGAGTTGGAGGAGATGAACATCCTGGCTGTGGCTGAGTACTTGCAGAAGAACCCGGGCGCCAAGGCAGGGGTTTACGGCTATGCCGACAACGGCACTGGCAACGACGAGATTAACCACCGCTTGGCTAAGCAGCGCGCTGACGCTGTGGCTCAGGTGCTGACCGGCAAGTATGGCGTAAGCTCAAGCCGTGTGGAGGTGCAGAGCATGCAGAACCGCGAGCAGGCATTCCAGACTAACAACTGGAACCGCGTGGTAGTGGTAACAGCTAACGAGTAATACTCTTAAAGAGTTGCAAACAGAAGGAAGCTTCCCGTTGTGGGAAGCTTCCTCTTTTTATGCCCTATCCTAACCTTTCGTTGGATACAGGATTGTGACTTTTATTTCTTCAAGATGAAATACTCGTAGGGTTGGAGCGTCAATTCTGAAGAAGGGAGTTCCTTCTTGCTATCTCGCATCATATCTTTCACTTTCTTTCCTCGCCATTCCTGGGGGATAAGGGTGCTCACCTCATGGTCGCGCACATTTACCAACAGCAGGAAGTCCTGCTTCTCATAGCGTTTTTCAAACACCATCGCATCAACGGCAGGATAAGCCACCAACTGCCCCCACTTCAGCGCACCATATTTATTATATAAGGTGAGCAGGGTCTTATACTCATTATACACCTCAGGATTGGACATCCAATTGACAGGTTTCCAATGGAAGAAGTTGAGTCGCTCAGGATAAGCTACCTCTTGACTGCCATAGAGCAGTGCACCACCACGCAGGAAAACGGTTTCTACAAAGGCAGCCATAGAGCCACGCACACCGCCATATTCCTCAACAGGCGAACGGCCTGCCGCCTCGTCGTGGTTAGTGATGAAACGCAGTTTCACCTTACCCTGTGGGATGGTGTCATACTCCATATAGTCGGTCTGAAGCAGTTTCAGGGCACTGCTGTCACGCTGGAACACGTCGCGGTTGGCGTTCATATAGTCCGATGAATAATTCATATCAAATCCAGCATCGAAATGGTCAGCACGCTTACCTTCAGCCAACATCAGCAGACGCTTTGGCATCGCACGCATAGAATCCACTGCCTGTTTCCAGAAATCAAACGGCACAAAGTCGGCAGCATCACAACGATACCCGTCAATACCCACCTCGTTAACCCAATATTTCATGGCGTCAATCATTGCCAAACGCATATCCGCATTATCGAAGTTCAAGTCAGCCACATCCTCCCAGTTTGTGCCAGCAGGCCAAGTAATGTTTCCCTCAGCATCGTGGGTGTACCAATCTGGATGGTCTGCCATCCAGACATGATCCCATGAGGTGTGGTTAGCCACCCAGTCCATAATGACACTCATACCTTTCTCATGACACAGGTTGACGAGGTTCTTGAAATCGTCAAGGGTACCATAGGCAGGGTTAACAGACTTATAGTCCTTGATACAATAAGGTGAGTTTTGGGCTTTCAGGACTCCTTGCTCATAGGTAGGCATGAACCACATGACATTGACGTGCAGTGCACGGATGGAGTCAAGACGGCTGGCAATGACATTGAAAGCTCCTTCTTGTGCAAAAACCAACGGATTGACCTCATACATAATGACATCATGAGGATCGGGCAAGGTATAGCCCTTTTTCTTAGGCTGGCAGGCAACCACCATTGCAGCTATAGCCAGCAAGAATAACAGTTTCTTCATGTTTGTTTATGGATTAGAAAGAAAAAGGGACTGTGACAAGCACAGTCCCTATGATTGAATCATTATTTGATTATTAGCACTGAGCCAATTTACCGTCAGAACCCAGCACATCGGTAATCTTGTGCTTGTAGAGTTCTTCCATCAAGTCGCGAGCAGGACCGCAGTGCTTACGTGGGTCAAACTCACCTGGTTTATCAGCAAACACCTTGCGAACAGCTGTGGTGAATGCCAAACGAGAGTCAGAGTCGATGTTGATCTTGCAAACAGCGCTCTTAGAAGCAAGGCGCAGCTGCTCTTCTGGAATACCAACAGCATCAGGCAACTTGCCACCGTTAGCGTTGATGATGTCAACATACTCCTGTGGAACTGAAGAAGAGCCGTGGAGCACGATTGGGAAACCAGGCAACTGCTTCATGATAGCGTCGAGAACGTCGAATGCCAATGGAGGAGGCACCAGCTTGCCAGTCTTCGGGTCGCGTGTGCACTGCTCTGGCTTGAACTTGTAGGCACCATGAGAAGTACCGATAGAGATAGCCAAGCTATCAACACCAGTCTTAGAAGTGAAGTCAATTACCTCCTCAGGTTTGGTGTAGTGAGATTCCTCAGCTTGTACCTCATCTTCAACACCTGCCAGCACACCCAGCTCGCCCTCAACAGTTACATCATACTGATGAGCATATTCAACTACCTTACGAGTCAGAGCCACGTTCTCCTCGTATGGAAGAGAAGAGCCGTCAATCATAACAGAAGAGAAACCCAAGTCAATGCAATTCTTGCAGAGCTCATAGCTATCGCCATGATCGAGGTGCAGAACAATCTCAGGATGAGCACATCCAAGTTCCTTAGCATACTCTACAGCACCCTGTGCCATGTAGCGCAGCAGTGTAGGGTTAGCATAGTTGCGGGCACCCTTAGAAACCTGCAGGATGACCGGTGACTTCAGTTCTGAAGAAGCTTTGATGATAGCCTGCAGCTGCTCCATGTTGTTGAAGTTGAATGCAGGAATGGCGTAACCGCCTTCGATGGCCTTCTTAAACATCGCACGGGTGTTTACTAAGCCTAATTCTTTGTAATTAACCATTTTGTTTACTATATTAAGTTAATAATCTATTCTTTCAACCGCAAAATTACACATTCTATTTCAAAAAATAAAAAAAGTTGCACTATTTTTGCAAAATCTTTTTTGGTTTCAGAGAAAAGTATTACCTTTGCACACAATTTCTGCGAAACCACCTTTGCCCGGCAAATGAAAACAGGTTTTCTTTGCTTTCGTTTAAACGTGGTTTTGCGGACGTTAAGAAGACCATTACACTTTACAATTATATTTTGATTTAAAATTTAAAAAGATAACAACAATGAAAGAAGGTATTCATCCTACAAATTACCGTCCAGTAGTATTCAAGGATATGTCAAACGGCGACATGTTCCTGAGCCGTTCTACCTGCAAGACCAGCGAAACCGTTGAGTTCGAAGGTGAGACTTATCCATTAGTGAAGCTTGAGATTTCCAGCACCTCTCACCCATTCTACACAGGTAAGAGCAAGCTGGTGGACACAGCAGGTCGCGTGGATCGCTTCATGAGTCGCTACGGTCGTGTGAAGAAGTAAAAATATTTCTTTACGGTAAAGCATCGAGGAGCCCTCTTGTCAACAGAGGGTTCCTTTTTTTGTGTAATTATTTGGCAATATCTTCAATTTATTTTACTTTTGTATTATCTTAACATCAAAGAACTGAAGATTATGAATAAACTGTTTTTTGCTTTCATGACAGCAGCATTGCTGCTTTCCAGCTGCGGGTCGGTGCCCATCACGGGGCGTAAACAGCTGAACTTAGTATCAGATCAAGAAATCCTTTCTTCAAGCTTGTCACAATATTCCTCATATATGCAGGGTGCTAAAAAAAGTGGCAACACCACCCAAAGTGCCATGGTGACACGTGTGGGAAGAAAGATTGCACAGGCTACAGAGAATTACCTGAATGCCAACGGCTTGTCAGAAGAGGTAAAGAATTTCTCATGGGAATTCAACTTGGTACAAGACAACCAGTTGAACGCCTTCTGCATGCCTGGCGGAAAGATTGTGGTGTATGAAGGACTGATGAAAATCATATCATCGGACGACGAACTGGCTGTGGTGCTGGGTCACGAGGTGGCACATGCCGTGGCCAAGCACAGCAATGAGCGCATGAGTCAGCAGCTGTTGGCACAATATGGCGCACAGGTGGTAAGCGGTGCCTTGTCGAACAAAAGCGCGGCAGTGAGAAGCCTGGCTAATAATGTATATGGTATAGGGGCGCAATATGGCATGATGCTGCCTTTCTCGCGTAAGCATGAGTCGGAGGCCGACTACATGGGTTTGATATTAATGACCATTGCCGGCTACAACCCAGACGTGGCTGTAGGTTTCTGGCAGAAAATGTCAGGTGGAGGTCAGTCGTCGGTACCAGAGTTCATGAGTACCCACCCCAGCGACCAAACCCGCATCAGCGATATCCAGAAGAGCCTGCCTGACATCAAAAAGAAATACGGGCAGACAACCACAGCTAAGACTACCACCCAAACGGCCACAAAAACCACTGCTGTAAAGAAATAACAGGATATTCAGATGGCCGACAATTTCTTAGAGAAGCACTATGCCGCGTACGAGGCGAAGCGCGATGCCCTGCGACAAAGTCATAAGTTGGGCAAAAAGCGGGTGAGCCGACTGCACCGATTCAGCGCCTGTACCGAAGGAATTGACTTTCCAACTGAGTTTACAGATCCTTTCAACTACACACCTCATCCACTCTGCCAATTAGCAGCGGATGAGGTGATGTGCTATATTGACGCACATCCAGAATGGCACGATGAGCTGCAATCAGGCAAGATGTTTGGTGTATTGGTGGTGAAGAACGCCTTAGGGCAGTTGGGCTTTCTGGCTGCCTTTTCGGGCTTGTTGAACAAGCAGAACAACCTACCCTACTTTGTGCCAGCAGTGTATGATATACTGAACCCCAATGGTCATTTCAAAACAGAAGAGAGGGCAATCAGCCTCATCAACGCCCGCATCAAAGAATTAGAGAACGATGACAACCTCGCCCATTCCTCGGGGAGCCTTGATATAATAACCGCCCTCAGGCAAGAGCGGAAACAACGGTCAATAGCGTTACAGAATTGGCTGTTTGAGCAATTTGTAATGCTAAACAGCAAAGGGGAACGCAAGAACTTGATTGATATATTTAAAGAAGCTGAAGCTGTAGCGACGACGAAACAACATTATCCTCCAGGCGGTGCTGGAGAATGTGCAGCGCCGAAACTGCTGCAATATGCTTTCATCCACAAACTACAACCCATAGCTATGGCTGAATTCTGGTGGGGCAACTCGCCCAAAAACGAAGAACGCGTTCACGGCCATTTCTACCCCGCCTGCGAGCAGAAATGCAGGCCTATACTAACATATATGCTGAACTAAGCCTATTCATTACCAAGGCACATTCTAAACCATGAGGTTACATTGATGATTTAGCGTATATCCCCAAGCGCATTATTTGTTGAAATAATACAAGAACGTCGCGATGCCGTCAAGGGCGTGCTTCTTCTCTCCGTCAATCTCGATATAGAAACTGATTTCTGCTTTCGCGATTCCACGCAGGTTGAGCACAGAATTCATATCTGCCACCAGTCGGATGCGCTGACCAGATAGTACTGGCTGACCAAACTTCATCTTATCCATACCATAGTTGACCATCATTTTAAGGTTATTGACCTCAATGATCTGCCCCCACAAATAAGGCAGAACCGACAAAGTGAGATAACCATGCGCGATGGTGGTCTTGTATGGGCTCTCCAATTTGGCACGTTCTGCATCAACATGTATCCACTGATGGTCAAGTGTGGCATCGGCAAACATATTAATACGTTCCTGGGTCATCTCGATATAATCAGACACGCCAATGCGATGACCCACTAAAGCCTGAAACTCTTCTAAGTTATTTATTACTACTTTTGTACTCATATCATTACTTTTTCTGCACAGACAAAACGACATTGTGCAATATTACTGCTGCAAAATTACACATTATTTCAAAACCGCAATACAAATAATTTATTATTTTTATAATTTAGCAGCATGAAAGAAAAGACAGGCGATGCCTACATACAGGAACTCATCAAGGAGGGCGAGCACCAGCAGCAAGATTTCAAGTTTGAGATATCCGACGTGTGCAAGATTGCCAAATCGTTGTCGGCCTTTGCCAATACTGACGGAGGCAGATTGCTGATAGGCGTGAAAGACAACGGCAAGATTGCCGGTGTACGCTCGGAAGAAGAGCAATACATGATTCAGGCAGCTGCGGAAATGTATTGTGTTCCGCCAGTAAAATACAAGATGACCACCTATATTGTGGAAGGGAAGCAAGTCTTACTGGCCACTATCCAGCAGAGCGAAAGGCGTCCCGTTTGTGCCAAAAGTGAGGACGGAAAGTTACTGGCATATATCCGCATTGCCGACGAGAATATACTGGCCACACCCGTGCACCTGAGATACTGGCAACAGAGCGAAAGCCAATGTGGAGAACTTACTGTATATACAGAAAAGGAGCAGCTTCTGTTGAGCCTGCTCGACGAACACCATATGCTGACGCTCAACAAATGCTGCAAATTATCCAAGCTACCTCGCCCCATCGCCGTCAAACTGCTGGCAAGGTTTATCAGATATGGCATTGTGGAAGCCGTGTATAAGGAGCAGCAATTCTTTTTTACTCAAAGAAACTCATGACAAGCAGTATATTTTTTCCTACTAACGACTTTTCGTACCTTTGGCTTCACCGAAGCTACTTTTACTCGGATATGAAAAGAAAAGATGCTTTCCATTTGCATTTCACTCGTTATTTCGTAACTTTGTGCCGCAAAAAAACATATTTAGACAATGAGCATATTTTCAAAACTTTTCGGTAAAAAAGATAATGCTTCGGCACAAAGTGCAGAAGATTTCATGTCGTTGGTGCGTGTATATTTCCAGTCGGTACTGGCTGTCAATTTGGGCATTACCAATATACGTGCCATCCCAGATGTGGCTAACTTCAAACGTTTGTTCAAGATTCCCACAACAGGTGGTAAGTTAGGACAAGGAGAAAAAACCGCATCGAAAAAAATGCTGATTCAAGACTATGGAATGAGTGAGAATTTCTTTAAGGAAATTGACAACTCCATCAAGAAGCATGTGCGTAACCAAAACCAGGTACAGTCATATATGTATATGTACCAGGGTTTTACCGCCGACCTCATGATGATGATTAGTAACTTGATGCAATGGAAGATGCGTGTACCATCAATGTTTGCCAGCGTACTCAAAAGTGCTGTGGAAGATACAGTGCACGACATTTGCACCAAACCTGTATTCAAAAAAGACGATGAGCAGAAAACCGCGATGCAAATTCGTACTTATAAAGAGCGACTGGATTATTCAGAGCAATGGATGAGCGAGTTTGTATATAAGGTGGTGATGCTGGCCAAGAAAGAAAAGCGCAACAAAAACGACGAGAAAGTAGAGACTAAATAAGTTATTGACTGGCAAAAACGCCTTAGCTCAAGCAAAGGCCATAAAAACGCCATATATAAAAAAACTACATACTTTTTTCTTTTTTGTAAACTTTTATTTGGAAAAATAAGAGAAAGTAGTAATTTTGTAGCAAATTAGGTGTAGTAAATGACAGACGAAGAGAAAAAACAGCTCAACGACTTCGAGACAAGTCTGCGCCATCTGATATATCTTCATGATAAACTGAGACGAGATTATGCCGAACTACAGCAGCTTCTGCTTGACAAAGAAGAAGACATCTTGAAGTTGCGTTCTGAATACGACAAGCTGAACCAGTCGTATATAGACTTGAAGTCTGCCATGACAATAAGCTTAGATGGTGGCGATGTACGCCAAACCAAACAGCGATTGTCAAAAATAGTGCGTGAAGTCGATAAATGCATCGCGATGTTGAACCATTCTTAACACTTGAGATGTATGGACGATGATATGATAAAAATTCAGTTGACCATTGGCAACAACCCGTTCCCACTCACCATCCGCAGAAGCGATGAAGAGATGGTGCGAAAAGCTGCCAGGCAGGTTGACAACTTGGCAAATGCGTATAAGGAGCATTACCCCGAACTGCCTGAGGTGCGCATCTTGCAGATGGTAGCTTACCAGCTATCTCTGGAAGGTCTGAAGGAGAAAGGACGCAATGAGACAATTCCTTATACCAACAAGATAGAAGAGTTGGCTAAACTGATTGATGATTGCATCAACCGATAAAAGCCAATAGACTTATTGAAGGATATCCACGCACTGTTGACCCACTTGAAACATAAGTAGCAAGTAGGTTTTCAGTGCGTTTTTATATATATTTTAATTTAATAACTATGGTAGTAAATATAGTATTCTGCATGGTGGGCCTACTGATAGGCCTTGCCATCATGTTCTTCATTCAGAAGACAATTCTGAAATCGAAGGCTGATGCCATACTGAAAGAGGCAAATGCCGAAGCAGAGGTAATCAAAAAGAACAAGTTGCTGGAGGTGAAGGAGAAATTCCTAAACAAGAAGGCTGAGCTGGAAAAAGAAGTAGCTCAGCGTAATCAAAAGATACAGCAGGTTGAAAACAAACTTAAGCAACGTGAGATGGTACTCAGCCAACGTCAAGAGGATTTGATGCACAAAAAGGCTGAGAACGAAGCCATTCGCGACAACCTGACCAATCAATTGGGCGTTATTGAAAAGAAGAAAGAATAGCTGGAAAAAATGCAGCAACAGGAAATCGTGAAGCTGGAAGCCATCTCGGGCTTATCGGCTGAAGAAGCTAAGGAACGCATGATTGAATCGTTGAAGGAAGAGGCCAAAATGCAGGCTCAATCCTATATCAACGAAATCATGGACGATGCCAAGATGAATGCCAATAAGGAGGCGAAACGTATCGTGGTACAAACCATTCAACGCGTTGCTACAGAAACAGCCATAGAGAACTCAGTAACGGTATTCCACATTGATTCTGACGAAATCAAAGGTCGCATCATTGGACGCGAAGGACGCAACATTCGCGCTTTGGAGGCAGCTACTGGTGTGGAAATCATCGTGGATGACACCCCAGAATCCATCGTACTCTCCGCTTTCGACCCCGTACGCCGTGAGATTGCCCGTCTGGCATTGCATCAACTTGTTACCGACGGACGCATCCATCCCGCTCGCATTGAAGAGGTAGTGGCAAAAGTTCGCAAGCAAGTGGAAGACGAGATTGTAGAAACCGGCAAACGTACTACCATTGACTTAGGTATTCATGGCTTGCATCCTGAAATGATTCGCATCATCGGCAAGATGAAGTACCGTTCATCATACGGACAGAACCTGTTGCAACATGCTCGTGAGACAGCTAACCTCTGTGCCGTAATGGCCACAGAGTTGGGCTTGAACCCCAAGAAGGCTCGCCGTGCTGGTTTGCTGCATGACATTGGCAAGGTGCCTGATGACGAACCCGAATTGCCACACGCACTGCTGGGTATGAAGCTGGCTGAGAAGTACAAGGAAAAACCTGATATTTGCAATGCCATTGGCGCTCACCACGATGAGGTGGAGATGACTACCCTACTCGCTCCTATCGTACAGGTTTGCGACGCTATATCTGGCGCCCGTCCTGGTGCCCGCAGGGAAATTGTAGAAGCATACATCAAGCGCCTCAACGACTTGGAAGCACTTGCAGCTTCCTACCCTGGCGTAACCAAGACCTATGCCATCCAAGCTGGTCGTGAGTTGCGCGTGATCGTGGGAGCTGACAAGATTGATGACAAGCAAACCGAAAGCCTATCTGGCGAAATCGCCAAGAAGATTCAGGACGAGATGACTTACCCAGGACAGGTGAAGATTACGGTAATACGTGAAACACGTGCCGTGAGCTACGCAAAATAAGAATAATAGAAGGCCTGCCGGATTGGCTAACGCCCATCCGTAAGCCTCTTGTCGGATTGGCTTGCGCCCATCCGTAAGCCTCTTGTCGGATTGGCTTGCGCCCATCCTTGCGCCTGCCGCGGGCAGGCTAGTCTCTTGCGGATTACATATCCTTTAACCTGCCGTTGGCAGGCTATCAAACAAATAATCTCCAAATGGCTTCTGAAAGCGAGCTTTCAAGACCATTTGGAGATTATTTGTTTGAGCCTCTTGTCGGATTCGAACCAACGACCCCGAGATTACAAATCACGTGCTCTGGCCAACTGAGCTAAAGAGGCGGGTGGGCAAGCTTACTATATCGCGCCGCTACAACCTGCTGCCCTTGCTGCGGTCAAGCCCTGGGGGATTCACAAGGAGCTGGCCGTATAGGACTTGCCCATGTGCTTTCCATTGAAAGCGAGTGCAAAGGTACAACTTTTTTTCTTATCTGCAAGGTATATGAAGTTTTTTTTAGTTACTTTGACCTTGTGCGAGCTACTCCACCTCGGAAAAGCACAAATACTTTCCGCTTTTCCCCCGACTTTTCGTAACTTTAGATAAGTTACTCCGTCTCGGCATAAAAAATGAATGAATTCATTTTGTTCTGCTCTCGACTTTTCGTAACTTTGCAACGATTATACAAATAATTATGCATGATAGAAGATAGAAGAAATTTACAAAGGGTTTCGATGGCAGCAGGCACAATCATGGGAGCATTCTGGATTTTCAAATTCATTTTCTTCCCATTAGGTGTTTCAATACCCGTTTTTATGCTGGTGTTCGGGGTGCTTACCATTTGTGTGCCATTCTTAGGCTATCGCCTCGCCCGCCACTATCGTGACAATTACTCGAACAACAATGGTGGCATCGGTTTTATCCACGCTTTCTCTTTCTGTCTGTTTATGTATATGTATGCATCACTATTGACATCAGTAGGACATTTGATTTATTTCTATTTTATCGACAACGGGTTTATCTTGGAGAAACTGCAAGATATGTTTGAGACGGTAAAGGAGGAAGCATTGCCAGGCATGGACAGCTACCTACAGCAATATCAGTTGGCTATTGACACTTACGCCATTATGAATCCCGTAGAAATCACCTTGCAATTGGTGAGTCAAAATATGTTCTACGGTTTGTTGATGGCTTTACCAACTGCCCTGATTGTTAAAAAGAAAATCAATTTCGGAAACAATTGACATGGACATAAGTATTGTAATACCATTATATAACGAGAGAGAATCACTGACTGAACTACACACATGGATCAAGCGAGTGACGGAAGAAAAGAAACTCAACTACGAGATTATTTTCGTGGATGACGGATCTAACGACGGCTCTTGGCAAGTGATAGAAGAGTTGCAGAGTGAATATCCAGAAGTGAAAGGCATCAAGTTCCGCCGCAACTATGGCAAGTCACCCGCATTGTTCTGCGGATTCAAGGCAGCCCAAGGTGATGTGGTGATTACAATGGATGCAGATCTGCAAGACTCTCCAGATGAGATACCTGCCCTGTACCAAATGATTAAAGACGAGGGGTATGACCTGGTGAGCGGATGGAAGAAAAAGCGCTACGACCCACTATCGAAGACACTGCCCACCAAACTGTTCAATGCTACTGCAAGGAATGCCAGCGGCATACACAACCTGCATGACTTCAATTGCGGCCTTAAAGCATATAAGAAAGAGGTTGTCAAAAACATCGAAGTGTATGGAGAGATGCATCGCTATATTCCTTGGCTGGCCAAGAATGCCGGTTTCACCAAGATTGGCGAGAAGGAGGTAAAACACCAGGCTCGCAAATATGGAAAAACCAAGTTTGGCTTGAATCGTTTTATCAATGGTTATCTTGACCTGCTCACACTATGGTTCCTATCTACCTTTGGCGTGAAGCCCATGCACCTATTTGGCACATTGGGTTCGCTGATGTTCTTGATAGGTTTGATTTCTGTAATGATTGTAGGTGGCAACAAACTTTATTATATATCGAATGGTTTGCCTCATAGACTTGTCACTGACTCGCCTTATTTCTATTTGGCACTTACATCGATGATTATAGGTACCCAGTTGTTCGTGGCAGGGTTCCTCGGTGAACTGATATCCCGGAACAGTGAAGAGAGAAACAAATATCAGATAGAGAAGTCGTTGAACATTAAAGATTTAGCATGAGGAAGATTATTCCTTTTATATTATTGATTATAGGATGCTGTGTCGCAATTGGAATCATATCCTGTGACGAAGAGGACGACTGTTCGGGCAACGCCCGTAACATGCTGACAGCCAATATTCTGACTGTCATCTCTACCGACACGGCTCAGTGGGAAACACCCTATTCATTAGAAGTACTGAATGTCTATGCTTATGGCACCGACTCTATCATTGTCAATGATGACCAGAATGTTAAAAAACTTTCACTCCCTTTACGTTTCAACGTAGAAGAAACGACAATGATATTCAGCTATAAGCTTCATGCTGATGACATATTGCCACAACACTACGACAAAGACACAATAGTATTCCGTCATCGCAACATCCCTTACTTCTTGACATTAGATTGCAACTTTGTAGTAAAACAAGAACTTACTGACCTGCAATATACCACGCATGTGCTTGACTCTATAGTTATTGTTAATCCAACAGCTTCCAACAATGGGACAGAGAATATCAAGATATATTATTAGTATTGTGCTGCTGTTGGCTTTCGTGGCACCTATACCTGCACAAAATGCAGGTAATAACAGAAACAGGCAGTCGTCTCAGCAACAACAGAAGAAAAAGGAGAAGAAACTGCCCGAGGTGAACTATCCTCTTATGAATGGCATAGATGTGGGTGTAGATATTCTCTCGCCCGTACTCAAGGTCTTTGGCTCAGAATTCATGTCAGCAGAGGCGATGGTGGATGTCAATCTCTACAACCGCTATTTCCCTACCATTGAGTTAGGCTATGGAGGAGGCAAATCTACGAATGACTATGATGTGAGAATTAAAGCATCTGCCCCCTATTTCCGTCTGGGAATCGATTATAATACGCTGTGGAAGAAAGCACATGGCAATTTATTGTTGGTAGGTTTGCGATATGGCCTTAGTAGCGGGAAATATGATGTGGTAGTGCCAAATCTAACAGATCCTGACTATGCTGGAGGAGCAGATGAAACCAATCTGACCGACCCCATTTGGGGAGACACTTCCAATTATGTGCACGAAGGGATGAAGCACACCATGCATTGGATAGAGTTTACCGTTGGCATGCGTGCCAATGTTGCCAAACGCATCAAGATGGGATTAATGTTAAGAATCAAATACCGGCTGAAGGCATCGGTTGACACTTATGGTGATCCATACTATATACCTGGTTTTGGGCGGTATGATTCCAACAACATTGGCATCACCTATTCCATTATATATCAATTGAAGTAGGAATGCTTGAGATGACAATCATAGAAAACAGAGAATAATAATATTTGAACAATCGGGTGACAATGAAAAAGAGAAACTATATTTGGTTGGTTTTATTGGTGGCTGGCACCGTATTGGTATTACTTCGCCACAATAATGTTATCTCATGGGGTGACAGTGCCGCTGCCACCTACCGCAATGAGAAAGGATTGATATTCGGAACAATGTACAGCATCACATACGAGCATAACAAATCATTGAGAATCGAAATCGATAAAGAGTTAGAACGTTTTGATGCTTCTCTCTCCATGTTTAACGACTCATCAATCATCAGTCGAATCAACCGTAATGAGGACATCACCGTTGACAGTTTGTTTAGCAAGGTATTCCGCCAAGCTATGAGGATTTCTGAAGCTACCAACGGCTGTTTTGACATCACCGTAGCCCCGTTAGTCAATGCCTGGGGATTTGGCTTCACAGAGAACATCTCACCGACAAATACCAAGATAGATAGTTTGTTGCACATAGTAGGATGGCAGAAAGTACAACTCACCAACGAGGGTAAGGTTATTAAAGAAGACCCACGCATCATGCTCGATTGCAGTGCCATCGCTAAAGGATATGCCGTGGATGTAATTGCAGCTTTATTGAAAAGCAAGGGCGTGCAGAACTACATGGTGGATATTGGCGGTGAGGTAGATGTGGCAGGTGTCAACCCATCTGGTGGAATGTGGCGTATCGGTATCAATAAGCCAGAAGACGATCCTCTGAGCCGCAACCAAAGCCTGCAATCCATTTTGGAAGTTAGCGGCGTGGGCATAGCTACCAGCGGCAACTATCGCAACTTCTACTATAAAGATGGCATGAAATACGCTCATACCATTGACCCAAAGACTGGTTATCCCGTGCAGCACAGCATACTGAGTTCAACTGTCATTGCAAATGACTGTATGACAGCCGATGCTTATTCTACTGCTTTTATGGTGATGGGGTTGGAAAAGGCTAAGGTTTTAGTTGAAAACCATCCAGAGATAGAAGCCTATTTCATCTTTAGCGATGAAAAAGGTGACTTCCAAACCTATATGACTGATGGAATGAAGAAATATGTTACTGATTAAAGATTAAATCTTTATTTCAAAAACACCAGATAAACAGCCAATACAAGACAAACGAAAGCCGCCAAGTGATTCCAATGCAACGACTCACCCTTGAAAAGTACTGTAGTGAATACGGTGAAAATGATGAGGGTGATGGCTTCTTGAATTACCTTCAGTTGCATCAACGAGAAGGGGCCACCATTCTCATGGAAACCTATGCGATTAGCGGGAACCTGAAAACAATATTCGAAAAAGGCAAGACCCCAGCTCAGTAGTATTACCGCAAACAACGGCCATGAGGCGGAGATTTTCATCTCCTGCAATTTCAAATGGCCATACCAGGCGAAGGTCATGAAGATGTTAGAAACTATTAATAATAATATGGTATAAAGTGCCTTCATCTTAATCTTTATAAAATCGGGCACAAAATTAGTCAAAAAATCGGATTATATTCTTTTTATTTGTATTTTTGAATGCAAAGAATTGCTAATTTGAATATGTGGATAAGAAAATACATACTACTATTATGGCTAATCCTCACAGCTATAACGGTTTCCGCACAGACACTGGCTGAGGCACGTAAGCTCTATGCTGACGGGAACTTTGCCGATGCGAAGCCAGCATTTGAGAAGCTGGTAAAGGCTACTCCTAACAATGCCAACTACAATTTGTGGTATGGCGTATGTGCCTTGCGAACTGGCGATGCCGCGGAAGCCTTTCCCTACTTGCAAACAGCTGTGAAGCGAAAGGTACAAGACAGTCAGCTGTTTTTCGCAGAGGCCTGCAACAACCTCTATCTCTACGAAGAGGCCGTAAACACCTTAGATACGTATATTGCCGATCTTAAGAAACGTCGTAAGACATCAGCTGAAGCAGAAGCATTATTGGCAAAAAGCCGCAATGGCTTACGCATGATACGAGGCGTAGAACAGGTGATGATTATTGACAGTGTGGTGGTGGACAAGGCTGCTTTCGCAAGTTATTATCGCATCAGCAAAGATGCGGGACGCTTGCTGACTACACGTGAGTTCTTTGGTCGTGAGGATGATGGCAACGCCCTATTTATGACTGAATTGGAAGACCGGCTGTATTACAGTCAGGTATTACCTAACGACTCTACCCAATCATTGATGGTTGCACATAAGCAGAATGGTCAATGGGCTGCTCCTTCGGTTTTGCCCGACAACATCAATGAAACGGGCAGTAACAGTGCCTACCCCTTTGTCATGCCTGACGGCATCACCTTATATTTCGCTTCAGACGGAGAGCAGTCGTTTGGTGGCTATGACATTTTTGTTACACGCCATGACACTGAGGATGACACTTATTTCACCCCGGAGAATATAGGCATGCCTTTCAACTCACCCTACAACGATTATATGTATGTCATTGATGAGTTCAATAACCTGGGATGGTTTGCTTCCGATCGTTTTCAGCCGGAAGGTAAGGTATGCATCTACGTGTTCATACCCAATGAAACCAAATCGGTTTATAGTTTCGAGAACACCAATCAGGAACAATTAGCAAACCTGGCAAAGATTCATGCTATTAAAGATACATGGTCAAACCAGACAGAAGTGCGTGATGCCCAAAGAAGACTGGCCGCCGTCAACGAGGCACCCGGAACAGCTGTCCCCCAGCATGAATTTGAGTTTGTCATCAACGACGGGCGTACCTACTATCAACTGGCCGACTTTAGCTCTGCCCAGGCGCGCGAAGCATTTAACCGCTATCGCCAGATTGAGCAAACATACCAAGCTACTGCCGATAGACTTGAGCAGTTGCGCAACCAATATGCCACAGCCAATGCTGCTGCCAAGAACAGCATGCGAAGCAGCATCCAGCAGGAGGAGCTGAAAGAGAAACAGCTGTATGAGCAGCTGAGTCAAGCGGCTAAAGAGGTAAGAAGGCTGGAAAACCGTAAATAAGCAAAAAACTTAAACTCAATATGGGAATACTATTCATTATTGCACTCGTCATCTCAGCCCTATTGCTATTGCTGGTTGAGTTGTTTATAATACCAGGCAGCAGTTTGGCTGCTATCCTTTCCATCGTTTGTCTGGTATGGGCAGTAGCATACGCCTTTATCAACATCAGCGCTTTAGCAGGTATTATCACATTGGTAATAGCCGTTATACTTGGCTCACTGATGCTGATTGTCTTCATGAGGTCAAAGACACTCGACAAGGTGGCTCTTACCGAAGATGTCGCTTCAACAGTTGACCGTACTATCGCTGCGAACATTCAGGTAGGCGACAAAGGATATGCCGTTACCCGACTGGCTTTAATTGGCAATGCCGACATCAATGGACACATAGTGGAAGTAAGGTCGGCCAGTGGTTTCCTCAACGAGAAAACCCCCGTGGAAGTCATCCGTGTATCAGACAATGAAATTATCGTTCAAGAAATTAAAAACTCATAAGATATGGAAATCGAATCTTTTTATTTTACCGCATTCTTAGTGGTGTCCGTCATCGTCTTTCTGGTGATATTCTTCCACTATGTACCTTTCTTCCTCTGGCTGAGTGCCAAGGTATCGGGGGTAAGCATCTCGTTGCTACAACTGTTTCTGATGCGTATCCGTAATGTACCGCCATATGTCATTGTGCCAGCCTTGATTGAAGCACACAAAGCCGGTTTGAAAAACATTACCCGTGATGGGTTAGAAGCTCATTACTTAGCAGGAGGACATGTTGAGCGAGTGGTACACGCACTGGTGTCAGCCAACAAGGCCAACATCGAACTGCCTTTCCAGATGGCTACTGCCATTGACTTGGCTGGTCGCGATGTTTTTGAGGCCGTTCAGATGTCAGTGAACCCCAAGGTAATTGACACTCCTCCTGTTAGTGCTGTGGCTAAAGATGGTATTCAGATGATTGCCAAGGCCCGTGTTACCGTACGCGCCAACATCCGCCAGTTGGTGGGTGGTGCAGGCGAAGATACCGTACTGGCTCGCGTAGGTGAAGGTATCGTGTCAAGTATCGGTTCGGCTACTAACCACAAGTCGGTTTTGGAGAACCCCGATTCTATATCAAAGTTGGTACTGAGCAAAGGTCTGGATGCAGGAACTGCCTTCGAAATCCTTTCCATCGATATCGCAGATATTGACATCGGTAAGAACATTGGTGCCACCCTGCAGATTGACCAGGCCAACGCCGACAAGAACATAGCACAGGCAAAGGCAGAGGAACGACGTGCCATGGCAGTAGCCAACGAGCAAGAGATGAAAGCAAAGGCACAGGAAGCTCGCGCTAAGGTAATCGAGGCAGAGGCTGAAGTGCCAAAGGCAATGGCTGAAGCCTTCCGCAGTGGTAACCTGGGTATCATGGACTACTACCGTATGAAGAATATTGAGGCTGACACCTCCATGCGGGAGAACATTGCCAAGCCCATCAGTACCCCTCAACAGAAGTAACCCATGAATAAGAAATACATAGCTCCTACTGAGTTGCCTATCAATGAAGACGGCAGTGTGTTTCACTTGCATGTAAAACCAGGACAGTTAGCCAACAAGATTATCTTAGTGGGCGATCCTGGTAGGGTTCCTATGGTAGCGAACTATTTCCAGCAAGTGGAATGCGATGTGCAAAGTCGTGAGTTCCACACCATCACTGGCACTTACCAAGGTAAGCGCATCAGTTGTGTTTCAACAGGCATTGGATGTGATAACATAGACATCGTAATGAACGAGCTTGATGCCCTGGTGAATGTTGATTTCACTAAACGTGAGGTAAAAGATGAGATAAAACAGTTGGAGATTGTACGAATTGGAACCAGTGGGGGTTTGCAGCTCAACACACCTGTTGGAACATTCGTTTGCTCTGAGCGTTCAATCGGTTTTGATGGCGTGCTGAACTTCTACGCTGGTAGGAATGCAGTGTGTGACTTGCCTATGGAACGTGCATTTATCAATCATATGGGATGGAGTGGAACACTCTGCGCCCCTGCTGCCTATGCCATTCATGCCGATGAAGATTTGGTCAACCGCATTGCCGCGGATGATATGGTGAGAGGCATCACCATAGCTGGCAATGGGTTCTATGGTCCACAAGGTCGTGACATTCGCATACAACCAGCCGACCCTCATCAAAACGATAAGATTGAATCGTTCGAATACGAAGGATTGCATATCACCAACTACGAGATGGAGAGTTCAGCATTGGCAGGTTTGAGTAAACTCATGGGACACAAGGCTACTACCGTTTGCCTGATTATTGCCAATCGACTAATCAAAGAGATGAGAACTGGTTATAAAAACACCATCGATCACCTGATAAAAACCGTATTAGACAGGATATGAGTGAGGTAAATTTCAATATCACAGCTACTGACAAGGTAGAACGATACCAACAGTTCATAGAACAAATTGAGCCTTGCATTGAAGGCGAGATGTATGAGGTATCCTTGTTTGCCAACATAAGCGCAGCCTTAAAGGAAGTATTTGACTTCTTTTGGGTTGGTTTCTATATGGTGCGAGATAATCAGCTGGTATTAGGTCCGTTTCAAGGTTCAATGGCATGCTCTATTATTAAATATGGAAAAGGGGTTTGTGGTACGGCATGGAAAGAGAAAAAGACACAGGTGGTGCCAGATGTTGACTTGTTCCCTGGTCATATAGCTTGCAGTTCGCTGTCACGTTCTGAGATTGTAGTACCCCTGACAGTTAACAACGAAGTTAAAGCTGTTTTGGATATTGACAGCGACAAATTAGCATCTTTTGATGATATCGACAGAGTCTATTTGGAGCATCTGGCTGGTCTCATCACCAAAACCATCTACAGATGATAGCTACCCATGAAGATACCATCTGCGCCATTGCTACCTCACAAGGTGGAGCCATTGGTATGATACGTGTAAGTGGCCCTCATGCAATCGCTAATACCTCCAGCATCTTCTGTCCGAGCAAGACAGGCAAATTGTTGGAAGATTGCAAGGCCTATTCCCAAACCTACGGAAACATAGTTGACTTGGATGGATCAATAGTTGACGAAGTATTGGTCAGCCTTTATCGAGCACCTCATTCTTATACAGGTGAAGACTGTACGGAAATATCTTGTCATGGGTCGGCATATATCCTGCAACGCATTCTGAAGCTCCTCATGGAGCAAGGTTGTCGATTGGCAAAGCCTGGAGAATATACCCAACGTGCTTTCTTAAACGGGAAGATGGACCTAAGTCAGGCTGAGGCTGTAGCTGACTTAATTGCCTCCACATCATCTGCCAACCATCGATTAGCCATGAACCAGATGCGAGGAGGATTCAGTCAGAAGTTGACTGAACTGCGTGATGAATTGCTGAAGTTTACCGCTTTGATTGAGTTGGAACTCGACTTCAGCGACCACGAAGACATAGAGTTTGCCGACCGAAGCGAACTACGTCAGTTGTCAAATCATATTGAGCAGGTAATTGCTCATCTGGTAGAGTCTTTTCATATAGGCAACGCCATTAAAAACGGGATTCCTGTAGCGATTATCGGTGAGACCAATGCAGGAAAGAGTACCTTGCTCAACGCCCTATTGGGTGAAGAACGAGCTATTGTGAGCGAAATCAGTGGCACAACCCGTGATGTAATAGAAGACACCATCAATATACAAGGTATCACATTCCGCTTTATCGATACGGCAGGTATCCGTCAAACCACCGACGCCATCGAGACAATGGGAATTGAGCGTACCTTCCAGAAGATTGACCAAGCCAGCATCATACTGTGGTTACTGGATGCCACTTGTGCTGCTCGGCAGTTCAGTGACTTACAGGCACAGATTCTTCCTCATTGCAAGGACAAACAGCTTATTTTGGTATATAACAAAGAAGATTTGACAGTTAACTTACCTACCCCTCCTGCAGGTTGTCAGCACATAGCCATCTCTGCCAAGAAAGGCACCCATTTAGATGAATTGCAAGACTTGTTGGTAGAGAGTGCCCATTTGCCAGCAATCACTCAGGCTGACGTTATAGTTACCAACACCCGTCATTACGAGGCACTGACCCATGCCCTTGATGCCATCCGGCGCGTACAACAAGGCATGGACATGGGCATCAGTGGCGATTTCCTTGCACAGGATATCCGTGAATGCATCCATCACATCAGCGATATCGTAGGTGAAGTAACTACTGACGATACCTTACAATTTATATTTAGCCACTTCTGCGTGGGAAAGTAGATTCTGCGTGGGAATATTAAGAAGAAATGTCTTTGGTGTGGCAAGTATTACGTCGCTCACACTGTAGAATCACGTTATTGCAGCAAGAGATGTGTCAATTTTGTATGGAAAGCAAGAACCAGGAAGAAAGAGATTAATCAGAAACTGGAATTGAGACAAGAAGTAGATTACCATAATGCCACAGCAGACTTGAAGTGTGCAGAGTTTCTCACCCCCACTGAGACAGCTAGACTCCTACGAATCAGCCGATCAACACTCTATCGTTATCTATCGTCTGAAGATATTTCCACCAAGCAGAGAACTCATAGCATCCGTCTTGATGGCGCGAATCAGTTCTTTATTCTACAGGCGTTCCCTCCCTGCATATAGGATATAAAACAAACGTTCTACATCGGTCTTACACCGGTTTAGAACTATCTGGTGATTCGTCCATCCTGTACAAAACAGCACATTTGGAATTTGTGCCATTTCAAATGGCACAATTACAAAAAGAAAAATTTGCCCCTATTTTTGGTTAATAACGCTTGATTTTCGCCTAGCTTTTTGGTTTTGGGCGGTATTTTGGATATTATTTGAAACTTTTTGCCCTTACTTTTGGATAATTTTTATAATTTTGCACCTGACAAAGTATAAATAATGGATTATATGGCATATTACAAGAGGCATATAGACAGACAGCTGTTGGAATGGAAAGATTCTCCACGTCGTAAACCACTTTTGATTCGCGGGGCTCGACAAGTAGGCAAGTCCACTGCTGTCAGAGAACTGGGCAAACAGTTCCGTTACTTTGTGGAGATCAATCTGGAAAAACAGCCTGACCTGCTCCAGATGTTTCCCGAGAACATCGATGTCAAGAAAACATGCGAGAAACTGAGTGGCACGCTGGGTATTCCCATTGTGCCAGGAGAAACGCTTCTGTTCATTGACGAGATACAGATCTCAAAGGAGGCCATCATGTCGCTGCGCTACTTCAAAGAAGATTATCCGGAACTGCACGTCATAGCCGCTGGCTCTCTGCTGGAGTTCGCCATGGAAGAACTTCCGTCTTTCGGCGTTGGCAGAATACGCTCGCTCTATATGTACCCCTTCTCGTTTGACGAATTTCTGATGGCACAAGGTCTCGACCTGACCATCGACTACAAGAAGAAAGCTACAAGTAAAGAGCCGCTGACGGATAAAGCCCATAAGGATCTGGTAGATCAGATACGTACATTCTATCTTGTGGGCGGTATGCCTGCTGCTGTGACAGAATGGGTAGAATCGCACAGCTACATCGAGGTGTCACATGTACACACAGACATCATTCAGACATACGAAGACGATTTCAACAAATATAAGAAGCGTGTATCCCCTGTCCTACTCCGCCAAGTGCTCCGTTCGGTGGCACTTCAGGTTGGCAACAAGTTTGTCTATACCCTTGCAGTCAGGGATGTGCACTCTTCTGTCGTAAGAGAGGCTTTGCACCTACTGACACTGGCTGGCCTGATAACACCAGTGAAGCACACCGACGGTACTGGTGTTCCTCTTGGAGCCGAGGAGAGCAACAGTTATGTGAAGTATCTGTTCTTCGACCTGGGAGTGATGCTGACCATGCTTGATATTCCTGCAGCTGATATCCTGACTGCTTCTGACGTGGATTTAGTGAACAAGGGAGGCACTTCAGAGATGTTCGCAGGACTGGAAATGAAAAAGTATCGCGACTGTTTCCTGAAACCTGAGATGCACTATTGGCAGAACACAGAAAAAGGCAGCAATGCAGAAGTGGACTATCTGAGGACACGTGACGGCAAGGTGCTTCCCGTAGAAGTAAAAGCCAACACACAGGGGAGTATGCAGAGCCTCTGGATCTTCATGAGGAAACGCAAGCTACACGAAGCCATCAGGACATCACTGGAGAGTTTTGGGCAGTTTGACCACTACGACCCTAAAGACAATTTTGAGCAGCGCCATGTGGACATTGTCCCTCTGTATGCGTTGAGTAATCTTGAACTGTAGGACTGTAGGATCTATCTACGGAGTCGGTTCTGTTAACGCCTACTTCTGCTTTGGCGTGCTGGGTGTCATCCTGAGCTACAGCTTTGCCGAATACAATCTTACTGCAACCGACTGGCTCTATGGTGCGCTCGAACTGATAGCTTTGCTTGACAGGCCGAAAATTATCAGATTCAATCGTGAAAAACGGTGGCGAAAGGTATATGCCAATAGTTTTTTCGACAATATATTAGGCGGTGAGTGTGGTTATTCCTAACTCGGGGTTTGGTTATTCCAAGCTTCCAGTTTGGAATAACCGAGATTTGGGTGACCTTGCTGTCAGGTTTTGCAACTGTCGGGTTTGCGGCACATGTCTTATACTGAAATAGGTGGTTCTTCTGCAATT
>JAGCCV010000021.1 GCA_017651505.1 Bacteroidaceae bacterium
AACTACAAGCAGAGTATAAAGGTATCGTTGTCAAGGCGATACCCATGACCGACGATGGTGTTCTCTGCATGGATGAATATGAAAAGTTGTTTACCTCACGTACTAAGTTGGTGAGTGTGGCGCATGTCAGCAATGTATTAGGCACCATCAACCCTGTCGCTGATATTATTCGTATTGCCCATTCACATGGCATACCAGTACTTATCGATGGGGCGCAGAGTGTTCCGCACATGCCAGTAAGTGTGCGTGCACTCGATGCTGATTTCTATTGTTTTTCTGGTCATAAGGTCTATGGCCCTACAGGGATAGGTGTGCTATATGGTAAACGTGAATGGCTCGACCGTCTGCCCCCTTATCAAGGTGGTGGTGAGATGATTGGTACTGTGAGCTTCGAGAGAACTACCTTTAACACCATTCCTTATAAGTTCGAGGCTGGAACACCTAACTATGTAGATGCCACAGGCTTAGCTGCAGCACTGGAGTATGTTGATAAGATAGGTATTAAAGCCATCGCTGCCTATGAGGAAGAACTTACACGATATGCTCTTGACCAAATGTCTCAAATTCCCAACATTCGTATTTTGGGACCAAAAGAAAGGGGTAGTGTTATTTCCTTCTTGGTAGGTGACATCCACCACCTTGATATGGGTACCTTGCTTGACCGCATCGGTATTGCCGTTCGCACGGGTCATCATTGTGCTGAACCGCTGATGCATCGGTTGGGAATTGAGGGTACCTTACGCGCTTCGTTTGGTCTCTACAACACCCACGATGAGGTAGATGCGTTGGTAGCAGGTATCCATCGTGTTAGTCAGATGTTCTAAATGATTACTACTTTTTGATGCTTTCCACGAACGACTTGGTTACGTCAAAAGAGTTCTCTGCCACCATGTTCCAAAAGTCGTGATACTGACTGGCATCGGTGTCTCGTAGCGGCATATCGCTTACTACACGAAAAGAGATGAAAGGTACCTTGTTGATATGGCAAGTCTGTGCAATGGCGCAACTTTCCATATCCACTGCCTTTGCATCGGGGAAGTGGCCAATAATCTCACGCATCTTATCGCGGGAATCTACAAACCAGTCACCCGTTACAATCAGTCCGGCATGGATTTTTACCTTGCAATCCATGCTCACTGCCTTCTGTAGCAACCACGGTTCGGGTTCAAACCTTACCGGCATGCCCTGCACTTGTCCATATTGTGTAGTGTTGTCAATGGCTGCACCACAATATACATCGTGGTATGCCAGCTGGGCACTCACTACCACATCCTGTATGTTGATGTCATCGCCATTACCCCCCGCACAACCGCTGGAAATAATCACATCGGGCTTAAACTCGTTAATCATCTTTTGTGCACCCAACGCCGCATTCACCTTGCCAATGCCGCATTTTTGCACCATTACCTCTGTTCCCTCAAACAGCTGACGCAATTGGCGTAGCTCCTTATCCATCGCTACAATAATTCCTATCTTCATATATGTATAATGTTTAATGATTAATACTCAATATCAAACCCTTTCGGTACCGAGTTATCCGTACTTCTGCACACCTCAATGGCGCACTTCTGCCCATACGCTATCAGCTCGTCCCACTGCGTCTCAGTCAGCGAGGGCAGGTCGTCATATCCAATACCCAGCTTAAGCAAGCCCATCACCAGTCCGGCATTAAAGTTGTCGCCGGCACCCACAGTGCTCACAGGATCCACTTTCGGCACACCATAGGATTTGCTTAGTGTAGCGGTGCGCAGCTGCACATCCTTGACACCGGCAGTATAAACAAAATTCTTGCAGTAGAAACGTATCTTGTCGGCATATATCTTATCAGCATCGCTTAGGTCATACAGACACATAAAATCTTCCTCCGATCCGCGTACAATATCGGCAAACTCCAGGTTCTCTAGTATAAACGGAGCCACCTTTATGGCGTCGTGCTTGTGCGGACGTCTGTAGTTCAGGTCATACAGCACAATGGCCTTGTTGTCCTTGGCCTTCCGCAGCAGCTCCACCACCTTGTGACGCAGCGCAGGATCCACTGCATAAAACGAGCCCAGCATCACCACATCGTTCTCCTCCACCTCGGGCAGCTCCACCATCAGGCGCTGCTTGGAATAGTTTTTATAGAAGGTGTATTGTGCTTCGTTGTTGGCATCCAGAAAGGCCAGTGAAATGGGCGACTTACTGCTGGCATTCACATCCATATATTGAGGTGATATGCCGTTGTCTTGCATAAAACGCTGTATCATTTCACCCACAGGATCCTGCCCCACCTCGCTCACAAAGTCCACCTTCACTCCCATGTGGGCTAGCGACACAATGCTGTTGAACACCGATCCCCCAGGCACAGCGGTCCATGGCTGTTCGTTCTTAAAGATGATGTCCAATATCGTCTCTCCTATTCCTATTACTTTTCTCATATCGTATATTGTTGTATTTTACGTGATTCTCCCTTACACAATCGCTTTTTTGGTGTAAAGATAGTGCAAAGCCTGCTTATATACAAAGTTTTCTTTGTTTTTACGCCCAGTTTATGCTATTTTTGCAGCCTCAAAACTTTGATCATGGAAACCGAACGCTACTTCACCCACAGCTTGACCAACGGCCTGCGTATCATCTTGCAGCAAACCACCTCACAGGTGGCCTACTGTGGCTATGCTGTCAATGCGGGTACTCGTGACGAGGATCCAGACACACCTGGTATGGCGCACTTCATCGAGCATATGCTGTTCAAGGGTACTACCCATCGCAAGGCATGGCATATCCTAAATCGAATGGAGCATGTTGGAGGCGACCTTAATGCGTTCACCAACAAAGAGGAGACGGTAGTCTATTGTTCATTCATGAAGCAGGACTTCACCCGTGCAGCCGAACTGCTCACCGACCTGGTGTTCCATTCGGTGTTCCCACAGCACGAGATTGAGAAAGAGTGTGAGGTGATTATCGATGAGATCAAGATGTATGAGGACACGCCCGCCGAACTCATCTTCGATGATTTCGAGGATCTTATCTTTGCAGGTCATCCCTTAGGGCGCAACATCTTAGGCAATGCCGATGCCCTGCGCACCTACACCAAGACACATGCCGACGCCTTCTTCCAACGGTACTATAAGCCCGATAACATGATTTTCTTCGTTATGGGTAACTATACCATCGAGCAGGTCGTCCGTGAGGTAGAGAAACGTACATATGACATCTCGGCCGATCCAGTGGTGCTGAATCGCCAACAACCATCTTTTAGTCCTGCCAAGCGACTGGATATAAACAAGCAATCTCACCAAGCGCATGTCTTGATGGGAGGGCGTGCCTACGATGGAAAAAGTACCAAGCGTGTGGCACTCAACCTTATTAACAATATCTTAGGAGGACCTGGCATGAATAGCCGTCTCAACATCGCTTTACGCGAGCATCGTGGGTTGGTCTATGAGATTGAATCCAACTTCACGCCCTATACCGATATTGGCACTTTCTCCATCTACTTTGGTTGCGACCACGACGATGTTGAGTCGTGTATTAATCTGGTGTTCAAGGAACTCAAGCAATTCCGTGAGCAGCGTCTCAGCGAAAGTCAAATGCGGGCAGCTAAAAAGCAGTTTATAGGTCAGATAGGCGTCAGTTCTGATAATAACGAAAACAATGCCTTAGGTATGGCGAAGACTTTTCTCCACTATAATCGTTTTATAACCAGCGAGGAGGCGTTCCATAATATAGATCTCCTCACCTCCGACTTACTGCATGACGTGGCTCAAGAAGTCTTAGCGGAGAGCAACCTTTCTATTTTGCATTACGGTCGATAGCTTTCTTGAGCTTGCCAACGGCCTCTTCCAATGACTCGGTAGGCTCAATGATGTTGTAATCCTCCCAAAAAGCCTCATCATAAAAATCCTGTACCTTGTCAGACAAGACATCACTGTTGTGGAACGACTCGCGATATGACATACGCTCTATAGGATTATCCACACGGTTTGTCACCACCATCTCCGACACCACCGTATAGTTCGTAGTAAACAACCTGCGACGCCAATCGCAGCGGAAACGATATTCACCGCGGATATAGTTCAAGTAAAAGTGCCCCTCCTGATAGCGGTAGGTTACCAGATATGTCAGCTCCAATGGGCGGAATCGCATTGACGCCGGCTTCTTGCGCAACATCTGCCTCGTCACCTTGTTAGGGTCGCTCATGTCCATAGAAAATTCTATTCTACTGATGCCTAAGCTTTCTCGGTCAATATAGATAGTGCCGGCATATAGTGGGAAATCCAGCACCACTGGCTTCGGCTTGAAGCTAATGGCATACTGCACACGGTCGTCTATCGAGACATAGTCCTTGAAGTCATAGCTGTACATCTCCATAAACTCAGGATCCAGCAACACATCAGGGTTCTTCACCGCATCCACATAGGTAGCCAGGTTAGGACCGCCCTCCAGCTTCACACTCAGCGTGTCCTTCAAGTCAGGGCTTGCCACACTGCGGCTCTTCGCAATCCTCACCCTGTCTCTGATGGCACCTTGCGTATAGCTGGTCTTAAACGACTCAGTCACCGCCTCCGAAATGGTGATATACCGGTTGCGCTTCTGAATTGTCTCTCGATAGAACATATAGTTCAGCGTTGGCACCGTGCTGTAGTTCTGCCTCACTTTGTCAAGGGCGCTCTCCACCAACAGGCGTGCATTCACAGGACTCACCACAATCTCATTCAGGCGGAATGAGCTCTGTGACAGGAAATATTCGTTGCCGGTGCTGGCCAGCCTGTCCACCTCCACCTGGTTAGAGCTATAGCCAAGGTACGAAAACTGCAGAAACACCTTTGTGCCGGGATCCTTAAATTTCAGTGTAAATACACCGTCGGCATTGGTCACCGTACCAATGTTGGTACCGGGCACATAAACGCTCACATACTCCAGTTTGCGGTGCGACTTCTGATCTTTCACCACACCACTTACGGTAATCATGTTTTCATTCATTCGCTCAGTGATGGTCTGGGCCATAGCAGATGTGACACAGCCTACCAGCATGAGGCAAGCTATCCAGATTCTTAACTGTGTATGCATGATTGATTTCATCTTCGTGTAGTTTTGTAGTTATACTTTTGCAAATATAAAAGAAAAATATGAAAGATAATCATCAATGATGATGCCTTTTTTTCGTTTTGATGCAAAAAGTATCCCCCCCTCATCTCTTCTCGCGATTATTCATTCAGTCTTTGGCGACTAAACTCGCATCCACAATACAACTGATTATAGAAACCATACTCCCTAAGCAGTTGATTTCGTCGTTCCTGCAAGCCCCCTTTACGCCAATTCTGTTCCCAAAAGGTCACTCCCTCCATTTGCGCAGCTGCCCATTGTCCCGCCTCGTTAATCTGCTCCAAGCTCTTCCAACGCGAAGATGCTAGTGTGGTAGTAAATGTCGTGAATCCATGCTCTGCAGCGTAGTGAGCCGTTTGCAATAATCGCATCTTGAAGCATTGCAGGCAACGCCTCCCTCGCTCTGGTTCGTTTTCCAGTCCACACACACCCTCTTTCCATTCCTCATAATCGTAGTCAGCATCCACAAATGCCAAACCTTGACTCTTCACGAAGCGCTTTGCCTCTGCCTTGCGGGTTTCATATTCCTCAAAAGGATAGATATTGGGATTGTAAAAATAAACAGTAGGATGAATACCATTGGCCACCATACATTCTATGATGGCAGACGAGCAAGGAGCACAACAGCTATGCAGCAACACCTTATCATCCTTATTCGGCGTTTCTATCTTCAACATCATTAATCGACTGCTTCAGCAACAACAAGCTCTCAGGACCGAGATTAAACAGTAAATCCACAATACTCAAGTTCGGTATAAAACCCAGTTTCTCTTGAAACACTTGGTAGTAAGGCACTACCTTAAACGCCCCATCCATCATAGCATAGTCATGCTTGGGATGGATTACCTCTCGCAAGTCCAATGAACCATTGCCTACCTCCTTAATATATTCAGAAGTCCTCTCTACACAAGGTTGCATATCAATCAGTCCGCAAATCATCTCCTGCAATGCTTCATTGAAATCTATTAGGAATTCATATCCCTTTTCATAGAAAGGCACGAAATCATCACGATAGTATTCAAAATAAGGCGTATGGCCATAGGCCGATTCAAGTGCATAAAAGTGCAGATGCCTCCAATTGCCGTGGTCGCTGATACGTATATCCTTTGTAGGGCATTTCAGAGAGTCCGGTTTCACCGTAGGTACTGTAAGATCTATTCTACCCGCTGGCCCTGCAATGATACATCTGTTGCGGTAGGTCTGCTTCATATAGTGATCATGTTGTTCCACCCGCACTTTGTCGGCAGCCAGCATATGTGCATAATACTCTATTGGTGCCAGATAAGCAGTTGTCAGAAAAACCACACCCATCACTTGATGCCATCCACCCACTTAAACAGTCGGCTCCATCGAATCTTACCGTCCAACCAGTCACGGTCCTTATCGAGTGACAGCCATATCAATACAGGCTTACCAACCACATGATCCTCGGGCACAAAGCCCCAATAGCGTGAGTCTGCACTCTTATGGCGGTTATCTCCCATCATCCAGTAATAATCCATCTGGAAAGTATATTCATTGGTCTTCACCCCATTGATATAGATGCCGTCGTCCTTACGCTCCAGTTGATTACCCTCGTATGCCACGATGCAACGCTCATAAATTGGCAAGTTGTCGTCGTTCAGTGTTATGGTAGCCCCTTTCTTAGGTATCCATATCGGGCCGTAGTTGTTACGGTTCCATTTCGTATAGAGGTTTAGCGGATAGAGGTCACCAATGAAGTTCTCCCTTTCTGGCTCCATCACAATCTTGCTCACCAGCTTCTTGTTAGCTTGCAGAGTCTGCAACATCTTCTTTGTCAGCGGCAGGTTATAGGTAGGTGCCAGCTTACCGTTCTGCATACGCGTGTTCAGACCCATGCTTTGCAATTCGGTTTCCCACGAAGCATCGCCACCCATCTCCCAACGGTCCTCCTCGCTGATGCCCAATTCCTTAAACATCTCGTCAGTAATCACAGGCCCAGTGGTTTGCACAAAGTAGTTCAGCTGCATATTCTCAGGATCCTCTATCTGTTTCCCGTTCAGCCACACATGCGTATCAATGATTTGCAGTGTGTCGCCAGGCAGACCCACACAACGCTTTACATAGTTCTCCCTACGGTCAACAGGTCTTGTCACCACCTCACCATATATACGCGGATTACTCTTTATCAATTTACTGCCTTCGGCATAGAAGATACCATAAGCTGTGCGTTGTTGACTACGTGTCAGCGATTCCATATCCACCCTTTCGCCAAATCGGCGTTTACCTTCAGAATATGCCAGCGAGTAGAAGTCGGTCTGTTGGAAGTTCAGTGCCACCGTATCGCCAGCGGGGAAGTTAAACACTACGATATCGTTCAGCTTTACCTTCTGCCATCCTGGTGCCCGTTTGTATTTCCATTGTGGCCATTCCACATACGATTTCATGTTCGTACCAGGTATCGTGTGTTGCGTCAGCGGTAACGACAATGGTGTGTTAGGCACACGAGGACCGTAGCTAGCCTTGCTCACAAATAGGTAGTCGCCCACCAACAGGCTCTTTTCCAAACTAGATGAAGGTATTTGGTAATTTTGAAAAATATACAGATTCACAAAATAAACAGCCACTAGGGCAAACACTATGGCATCTACCCAACTCATAATTCCTCGTGCCGTGTCGTTCTTCCATTCGTGCCAGAAGCCCCAAGGAATGAACTTAGTGATATAGGCGTCAAAGATAAACGGCACCACTATCAGTCCCCACCAACTCTTTATCCATAATAGAAACAGCAGATACAGCACCATCATGATGCCCATCATCAGCCATTGTCTTTTCGTTGCGTCTTTTAGTCTCTGCATAATTGTCACTTAAAAACCGTAAACATCTTTATAGTAATCCTGTATAGTCAACAAACCCTGTTGATTAACCGTCCACTCTGCAGCCAGCACTGCACCTAGCGCAAAACCTTTACGGTTGTGTGCGTCGTGTGTAATCGTAATCAAATCGGCCTCAGAGTCATAGCGTATGGTATGTATGCCAGGCACCTCGCCACGTCTGATGTGGTCCACCCTCAGCAACTGCTTATCAGTTGTATCTTCTGCCCAAGCCGTCTTGCGGTCTATGTTGTTCACGATATCCTCTGCCAGTGTGATGGCAGTACCACTAGGATGATCCAGCTTATGCACATGGTGCGTCTCCTCCATTTCCACGTCATACTGTGGGAACTGGTTCATCACCTTGGCCAGGTATTTGTTGACAGCAGCAAATATGCCTACGCCAATCGAAAAGTTAGATGCCCAGAGCAGTGTCTTTCCCTCTTCATTGCACATACGGCGCACGTCATCGCCATGCTCCTTCATCCATCCCGTACTGCCACTTACCACCTTAACATCTTGTTTCCAAGCTTTCAGGTAGTTACTGTAGGCTGCCTGTGGAGCAGTAAACTCTATCGCCACATCGGCACTCTTGAAAGCGTCGCTCTCAAAGTCCTGCTGGTTGTCAATATCTATTATGGACACAATCTCATGTCCTCGGCTTTGGGCTATTTGTTCTATCATCTTGCCCATTTTTCCGTAGCCTATCAATGCGATTTTCATCTTTTTCGTGTTGTCTAAAAAAATAGTATTCGATTTCTTTGGTGCAAAGTTAATCTTTTTCTTACATTTGCCATCAAATTAAAGCATTCTTAACAATGGAACAGCTATTACATTTCGTTTGGAAGCACAGATTCTTCCCTTTAGAGGGGCTCAAGACTACTACAGGAGAGGTTGTAGAAGTTGTAGACCCCGGTCTTCCTAACCCTCATGCAGGCCCCGATTTCTTTAATGCCAAATTAAAGATAGATGGTGTGTTGTGGGTAGGTAATGTGGAGATTCACCAGAAATCAAGTCATTGGTACAGTCATGCTCATCATTTGAATCCAGCTTATACCAATGTTATCATGCATGTGGTGGAAGAGGTTGATGCTGAGATTATTCGCTATGGTTCTACTAAAAAGATACCTCAATTAGTGATTGCTTGTCCTGACGAGGTGAGGCGCAAATACTCCTTACTCAAGCGAACGGACACATATCCTGCTTGTTATTCTATCATCAGGCAAATCCCTACGTTAACCATACATGCTTGGATGACGGCCTTGCAAGCTGAGCGTTTTGACCAGAAGACAAACGCAATTAACGAACGCTTGAAACTCTGCAACGGCAATTGGGAGCAGACCCTGTTTGTTACTTTGGCGCGTAACTTCGGTTATGGACTTAATGGCGATGCCTTTGAGGCTTGGGCGAGACGAGTTAATTTTGCTGCTGTAGGGAAACACAGGGATGATATTCTACAGATAGAAGCCATCTTTTTCGGGTTAGCAGGCTTATTGAACGATCATCTTGACGATCCTTATTATCTCGCACTGCAAAAAGAATTCAAATATCTCAGTCATAAATTCAGTCTCCAACCACCATTGCAGGCTGAGCTTTGGAAGCTGTTGCGCATTCGTCCTCAAGCATTCCCCCATACTAAGATTGCCCAATTGGCATATCTCTATCAACATCAAGAGGCTTTGTTGTCAAAAATCATAGAGGCAAAAGATGTGGAAACTGCTAAATCTTTGTTGCAGACCTCAACCTCTAGTTATTGGAAAAATCATTATCTGTTTGGCAAGGAAACCATCATGAGCGAAAAGTTGTTGAGCGACAAATCACTGAGTCTGCAGTTAATAAACACGGTCATTCCTTTTTTGCTGGCCTACGGTAAACACAAAGGGAATAACGAACTATGCCTGCGTGCTTCAAAATTTTTAGAAGAACTAAAACCTGAGGATAACTATATTACCAGGCAATGGGAACGTTTTGGCATCCATTCAGACAACGCAGCCGACTCTCAAGCGCTTATCCAACTTCACAAGGAATACTGTAACAAGCGTGACTGCCTGCGTTGCCGCATCGGATACCAATACTTGAAGGAATGGAAACACTCTTAAGAACTTATCTGTCTCTCACCAAGTACTGCTATTAAGCATGGTAAAAGGTTGATCTCTTATGCAATCATTCAGTTTTTTTGTTTGCTGCTTGCTACTTCCACCATTTTTATATAATATTGCAGCTGGAAATCTATAAACGATAAATCATGATTAATCATAATACCGATCATCTGAAGACCAATAAGCAGTTTATGTTGGGTAATGGTCTGCTTGCATTTGCCGTGTTTATCATCGTGGCATTATTCTTTTATCTTAGTTTCCGTGAGCAAGGAAAGAAAGAAGAGCGCAGGTATGCTGAATCGTATGCCATTTCACTCGTAAGGGGCTTTATGGGCAGCGATGTGCAAGTGCTGGTGAATGACAGCGTATTGCACAACGGTGCAGTTCAGACCGAACCGCTGACTTTCAGTATTACTCGCTTTGCCGAAAACAGTTCTGTCATTATCGTGGATAATGCTACCGAGAAAATGGCAGTGTTTGAACTGAGTGAGCAGGGTGGGGTGTATAATTTTGAGATGAACAACGGCGAGGTAACACAAAAAGAATGAACCTTTTCGCCTGAATATAATAAGAGCTCCTGATGAAAGGAGCTTTTTTTGTGCGGGTAAAAGGACTCGAACCTTCACGGATTTCTCCACCAGATCCTAAGTCTGGCGCGGCTGCCAATTACGCCATACCCGCAATGCTTGCATTTAAATGCGCTGCAAAATTAACGTTATTTGTGTGGATTTGCAAATTTCTTATGGTTTTTTATTCAAAAAGGTTCGGGCGGCCTCAATAATAGTGTCAACGCCTATCGCCTGATCAGCAGGGACTAAATCTACTTTTATATCAGGTTCGATGCCAAATTCAATCTGCTGCATCTCAGCATTGAACATCGGACAGGCACTAAAACGAATACCCCAACCGTTAGGTAATTCTGAACTAAACGGCATACCTGATCCACCTCCTGTTTGGTCGCCTATAATGGTGGCCTGCGGCATATAGTGCATAGAATTGACAAAGTCGTTGGTGGCACTATAGCTGTGTCGGTTGGTAAGCACTACCACGGGTTTCTGCCATCGTATGCCATCGGCTGGTTCTATATAGGTTGGCTTTGGTTCAGAAAAATCGCTATGCCCCTTACCCGTCTTGTGACACATATAGCCCACCAGTACTTTTTCGTTGGTGAAGCGTCCTGCTAAGCGTTGGGCATTGGTGAGGTCGCCACCTCCGTTGTTGCGCACGTCAATGATAAGACCATTGCAAATATCGAGGTAGCGCAGCATCTCACTCAGTGAGTTATTGCCGATGCCTGAGGAAAAACTGGTGCAGGTCACATAACCGATGTTATCCTCTAAAATGCGGTAGCGCAAGCCGCCACTGATGCGATACTCATGTCCTAAGTATTTTTCTACCAATTCTTCGCTGTAGTTGCGTGGGTAGTCTTCATACCAGTTCCAGTAACGTGCAGTGTTGTGGTAGGCATAAAGGTTTACATGGCCGTCTTTCAGTTCTGCCAGCATATTGCCCAATATCTGGAAAAGTTTGTCATTGTTAAGGTCATCGGTGACATATGGCAGATACTGCCTTTTCACAGCATACCAATCCACTTGCTTGTAGTCGAGAAAACAATAGTGCTCGTCGATGATTTTCCACAATGCCTCGAAATTGCCCATGGGCGAATTCTCATGGTTTTCCTCACGCACACAACCTGTGAGCAGCGCCAGTGACACTATTAACAGTAACAGCCGTTTCATAATTTCTGAAAGCGTTTAACTACGCCAATCATGAAGATGTGGCTATAGATATGTGACTTAATCTGATTGATGTGCGCTTGCTGGGCATCCCATATGTAGGTGAAGCGTAGGGTGACCTTGCCAATGGGATAGTCAGCTGACAACATCTGACGGAGTGACGGAGCACTAAATGGGGTTGTTACTTTCAGTGTGCCACCACGATCGCCCACAGAGAATATCTCGTAATACGACTGCCCGTAGTGAGGCATGAACATCAGTCCCAATAGAGGCAAGTTGGCTTGATAACGCAAAGTAAGTGGACGGTTCTTGACTTGCAAGTTCCACAAGGCCATGACAGATGCGTCGATAGAGGCATGCGCCCTGAGCGATACTGGGTTATTACCGTTGCGCATATTGTAGGTGAAGCCTCCATTCAGATCTGCAGCCCCACCCATCAGTACATCGAAGTTATGTGTCAATGGTTGACGATAAAGCCAGCCATAGTTCCAATTGGCCAATGCCGTAGCGGTCTTGTTGTTTTCAGCACGATTATCGGTATAGCCGAAGTTGCCCTGGAAGTAGGTCTGCTGCCATATGTTGCCCTGCATCAGTTTTGTCTGGTGCAGTGTCTCGCGTGAGAAACGTGCTTCCCAGCCTTTGTAGGTTTCAGGGGATAAATAGGTATCTTGCAACGAAGTGAAGCCGAGACCATAGGAGGTAGCACGGGTGTAAACGGGCCTTTGGCTCTCTTGTGCCTTTGCCGTTATAGCTAACAGCAAAAAAGCAATGGTCAATATATATTTTCCTGTCTTCAATTCTTACTGTTTAGTGGTCATCCCTTTGGAGTGAAAATCAATTGTCGAATAGTTTCATTTGTCCCGTCAACTCATCTAAGATATCACCATTGCTTTTATCTGCATCGAGATTCTCTACCTCTGTTGGCTCATCTGCGGGACTAGGTTCGGCAAGAGGTTCTGGAAAACGGGTAGGTTCCAGTTCCTCGACACTTTTAATAGTATAGGTAGTGAGGCGTTTACCCTTAGCTTTGTAACCCTTGATAGCGATAAACTCGTCAGCATCCACCTCTATCTTGCCACGGAAAGAATCACCGCCTCCAAATGTAACTGAGAAGCGGGCGTAATACTGGTCGCTAAGCAATATCAGGCGGTTTTCAGGGTTGTCCCCTAAGTAGTTCTGCTTGCGATTGGTAGCCTCGAAAGCAAAACGCTTCACATATGGGAATCCCTTTTGCGACTCATCATATAACACTGCCGTCCAAACTTTGTGTGGATCGAACTTCTCAATCACCAGGATATTATCATCGTAATGGTTATTGGTATCGAAGTCGGTAGTATAGAAATCGCCATTCTCTAACACTACGAGAATCAGCTCTCCATCTTGGAACTCACCCAGATGCTTGCCGTGACCGTCGTAGTTGAGGCGTTTCACGTCTTCGTCAAACCAAACCTCACGCCCACCTAACGTAGAGGCACCATGTGCTTTGAGGGAGATGCGATGGATGGGGAATTTGGTGAGGATGTTGCCCATTGCTTGACGACCCTTGATGAGAATCTGACTGAAGTCTTGGTCGATGACTAAGTTCTTTAGACGCTGGTTAGGCTTAAGTGTCACCTTGATGATTTCGGCCTCGCCATTGGGATTAGCAGTGAAATACAGCATTCGGGAACCCTCCTTGCCTTGGGTGATGGTGTATTCACGGTCGTGTACCACCGCTGTTACGGCAAAGCGTTTGATGAAGTTCCAACCATTCTTGCCATCACGATACACCACATTGTAGATAGTACGCTTGTCGTTCTTGTTGAATAGGGCGATGTAGTAAATGTCCTTGCCAACGAACTTCTTATCGGCTACGGATGTCACCACATAGCGCCCATCGCGGAAGAAAACAATCACATCGTCAAGATTAGAGCAGTTGCTCACAAACTCTTCTTTTTTCATTTGTGAGCCATACCCTACGAAACCTTCTTCCCGGTTGACATACAATTTCTCGGTAGCCTCAATGACACGCGCTGAATCGATGACGTCGAAGTTTCGTACCTCTGTACGGCGAGGGAATTGCGCCCCATATTTTTTCTTCAGTTTGCGGAACCAGTTGGCAGTATATTCTATCAAGTCGGCTAATAACTTGTCGATTTCCTCAATATCGGCCTTCATCTTCAGAATAGCCTCTTCTGCCTTGTCGGAGTTGAACTTCAGGATGCGCCCCATCTTGATTTCCAGGAGTTTCAGTATATCCTCCTTGGTAACCTCACGCACCATGTAAGGATAATAAGGCGTGAGGCGATTGTCAATGTGTTCGCAAGCTGCATCGATGCTTTGCGCCTCTTCAAAATTCTTGTCCTTATAGATGCGCTCTTCTATGAATATCTTTTCTAATGAAGCAAAATGCAACTGCTCCAGGATTTCACTCTTCTTGATTTCCAATTCCTTGCGTAACAGTTCTTTGGTGTTGTCCACCGAGCGGCGCAATACATCGCTAACACTGAGGAATTGTGGTTTCCGCTCATCGATAACGCAGCAGTTGGGTGAGATATTGATTTCGCAGTCGGTAAAAGCATATAGAGCATCGATGGTTTTGTCGGACGAAACGCCGCTTTGAAGGTGCACCAGAATTTCTACGTTGGCAGAGGTGAGGTCTTCCACTTGCTTTACCTTGATTTTGCCTTTGTCATTGGCCTTCACGATAGAGTCACACACATTTGCTACCGTGCGACCAAAAGGCAGTTCGCGGATGGCCAAGGTGTGATTATCTACTTTCTCAATTTTGGCACGAACACGTACACTCCCACCACGTTCGCCATCATTGTATTTCGATACCTCTATGGCACCACCCGTCTGGAAGTCGGGATAGAGCTTGAAGTCCTCGTTGTGCAGGTAGCTCACGGCTGCATCGCATATCTCGTTGAAATTATGTGGCAAAATTTTAGATGATAAACCAACGGCGATACCTTCCACACCCTGCGCCAACAGAAGTGGGAACTTGACCGGCAGGTTCACTGGCTCCTCATTACGGCCATCGTAAGAGAACTGCCATTCGGTGGTTTTAGGATTAAACACCACTTCTTTTGCAAAATTGGTGAGACGTGCTTCAATATATCGGGGAGCAGCGGCCCCATCGCCAGTGAGGATATTACCCCAGTTTCCCTGGGTGTCTATCAACATTTCTTTTTGTCCTAACTGCACTAAAGCATCGCCGATAGAGGCATCTCCATGGGGGTGAAATTTCATAGTTTCGCCCACAATGCCCGCTACTTTGTTGTAGCGTCCATCTTCCATGCGCCACATGGTGTGCAGGATACGGCGTTGCACAGGTTTGAGTCCGTCAATGATATGAGGAACAGCTCTTTCCAAAATTACATAAGAAGCATAATCCAGGAACCAATTCTCCTACATACCGCTCAATTGATGCTTGGCATTGGCATCATGGGTGTCCGTTGGTTTGTAGTCAGAGTGCCCTGTAGCTTCCTCTGTATTGAAGTCGTCAATGGGCTTATCAGCGTCTTTACTCATAAAATAGTCCTTAATTTGTGCAAATATAAAGAAAATTGTAGAATTATTTGAACGGAAAGCAGTATCTTTGTGGCAATTTTAAGAATTTATGTGTAAAAATAGATGGATATGGCACAAGAAGATGTTTTTAAAAAGATTGTTGCACACTGCAAAGAATATGGATTCGTTTTCCCAAGTAGTGATATTTATGACGGACTGGCTGCAGTATATGACTATGGCCAGAATGGTGTAGAGCTGAAAAACAACATCAAGCAGTATTGGTGGCAGAGCATGGTACTGTTGCACGACAATATCGTGGGTATCGACTCAGCTATCTTCATGCATCCAACCATATGGAAAGCCAGCGGACACGTTGACGCATTTAACGACCCTTTGATTGACAACCGTGATTCTAAGAAGCGTTATCGTGCAGATGTGCTGATAGAGGATGAGATTGCCAAATATGACGATAAGATTGAAAAGGAAGTGGCTAAGGCTGCTAAGCGTTTTAAAGAAGACTTTGACGAGGCTAAGTATCGTGCAACCAGTCCAAAAGTACTGGAACTGCAAGAGAAGCGTGAGGCATTGCATGCACGCTATAGTGCAGCCATGAATGCAATGGATCTGAATGAGTTGCGCCAAATTATCCTCGATGAAGAGATTGTTTGTCCTATCAGCGGTACCAGAAACTGGACAGAGGTACGTCAGTTCAATCTGATGTTCTCAACCGAGATGGGTTCTACAGCTGATGGTGCCATGAAAGTATATTTGCGTCCTGAGACGGCTCAAGGAATCTTCGTAAACTACTTGAACGTGCAGAAGACAGGCCGTATGAAGGTACCTTTCGGTATCGCTCAGATAGGTAAGGCTTTCCGCAACGAGATCGTGGCTCGTCAGTTCATCTTCCGTATGAGGGAATTTGAACAGATGGAGATGCAGTTCTTTGTACGTCCTGGCACAGAAATGGAATGGTTCAGCAAGTGGAAGGAAACCCGTATGAAGTGGCACCAGGCACTAGGCTTCGGAGCTGATCACTATCGTTTCCATGATCACGAGAAGCTGGCACACTATGCTAATGCTGCTACCGACGTAGAGTTCCTAATGCCATTTGGTTTCAAGGAGGTGGAGGGCATCCATAGCCGTACGAACTTTGACTTGAGCCAGCATGAAAAGTATTCAGGTAAGAGCATTAAGTATTTCGACCCAGAGACCAACGAGAGCTATACTCCGTATGTGATTGAAACCAGTATTGGTGTGGATCGTATGTTCTTGAGCGTAATGAGTGCAGCCTATACCGAGGAGCAGTTGGAGAATGGTGAGACTCGCGTGGTTCTGAAGTTGCCTGCAGCGTTGGCTCCTGTGAAGTTGGCTGTATTACCATTGGTAAAGAAAGATGGTCTGCCAGAGAAGGCACGTGAGATTGTGAACGATTTGAAGTTCCACTTCAATACTATCTATGATGAGAAAGACAGTATCGGCAAGCGCTATCGTCGTCAGGATGCCGTGGGCACACCTTACTGCGTAACTGTTGACCACGATACGCTGAACGATAATTGTGTGACTTTGCGTAACCGTGATACCATGCAACAGGAGCGTGTTGCTATCAGTGACCTGAACACCATCATTGCCGACCGTGTGAGCATCACCAGTTTGTTGAAGAAATTACAATAAACCATGAAGTTAAACATAAGACATATCCTTCGTGCTGTGCCACATGTGCTGTTATTGAGTCTGATGGCCGTGACAACCATTGCTTGCCAGGTAATTAAGGAGCCAAGCGAGTACGACAACTGGGAAGAACGCAACCAGGCATTCATTGACTCTATCAGTGACCTGTCTGCTGGCAGAGTGGTTGCTTCTGCAGCAGATGCCGATGCCATGCAAGTGGGTACCTATTATGCCATCGAGACCAGTGCCAGCACCAACTATAAGCTTCAGTATATCTATGTGAAGAAACTGTTGGCAAATTCTGATGGACTTCGTTCCTATTATACGGATGCTGCTTTTGTATATTATTATGGTACCAATATCCTAGGTGAACGGTTCGATGGGAATTTCACGGGCTTCACTGCGATAGATAAAAGAACGTTAGATGGTCATGAAAACCTGCCTACGCAGTTTAATACCCCTTCGAAATTCAACGTTGACAGCTCTATTATTGCTGGTTGGAAAACAGCTTTGCAGTATATGCGTGAAGGGGAGCGATGGATAGTGTTTATCCCTTATCAAAGTGCTTATGGCAAGAATGGCAGTGGCAACATCTTGGGATATTCGATGCTATGCTTCGACATGATAGTTGATCAGGTGATAAGGCAATAAATAATCTTTTGAAACATATCCAAACAATAAAGCCGGCTCCTTGTGGGACCGGCTTTATTTATTATCTCAACTAAAATAAGTATGATTATACAATCAGTTTTGAATTGGTAATGAACTGGATGATGTTTTCCACCTCTGGGCTGCTCTCAATCTCACTCTTGATACGGATGGCCGCATCTTGAGTACTGATGTTGGCATGATAGAGGATGAGGTAGGCGTTCATGATGTGACGCATGGTACGGTCGTCAAACTTCATAAAGGTATTCTTCTCCATAATGACAGAGTTTACGCCATGATATGCAGCAGGATTTCCTTTTACTACGATGTAAGGAGGCACATCCTTGCGCAGACGGGTACCTGAAAGGATCAGCGTCCAGTTTCCAATGTGTACACCCTCATAGATAATGACGGCGTTGCTTAATACGTTGTAGCTTTCAATAACTACATCGCCGCCAATAATGGTCTTTAAGCCCACCATTACATAGTCTTTCAGTACGGCGTCATGACAGATATGAACACCATCCATCAAGTGACAGTTGTTGCCGATGCAGGTGGCATGCCCCTCTTTGGTACCGCGGGCAATCACCACGTTCTCGCGTATGTCATTGTCATCACCAATAATCAGTTCTGTCTTGTCGCCCTTGTACTTCAGATCCTGAGGTTCTGAGGCTAACACAGCACCTTGGTGCACCTTGTTGCGGTTACCCATACGGGTACCATCCAGTATCGTTGCATGAGCGTAGATGTAGCAATCGTCGCCAATAACTACATCGTCAGCGATATATGCGAAAGGCTCAACGGTTACGTTTTTGCCTAATTTCGCTCCTTTTCCGATATATGCTAATTCACTAATCATGATATTGATATTTAAGGTTATTCTTTTCCTCCACCCAATGCCGCATAGAGGTTGATGACAGCCTGCATACGTTCGTAAGTATCAGACACCTCATTCAACTGGGCACTGAGGTATGACTGCTGTGCGCTCAGTACCTCTAAATAAGAAGAGTTGCCCAACTGGAATAGTTCTGCAGTATCGTCAGAAGCCTTCTTGGCTGAGGCTACCTGCACCTTGCGCGATTCTGATTTCTCTGTGTTCATCTGGTATTGATAAAGCGCATTGCTCACTTCGTTGCCAGCCTTTAACAAAGCAGTCTGGAAAGTAAGCTTGGCTTTCTCTTCATTAGCCTTGGCAGCCTTTAGGCCGGCAATCAGTCTGCCTCTTGCAAACAGTGGCTGGGTGATGCCCGCCATGAGGGTGGTCATGAATTTTCCAGGATTGACAACCTGTCCCAGGTTGTTGGTCCAAGCCTCTTGACCAGTAATTGTGAGCTGAGGGAAGAAAGCGGCACGTGCACTGTTGGTGTCATAATAGCAAGCAGCTAACGACATCTCAGCGGCCTTGACATCAGGACGGTTGGCAAGCAGCTGTACAGGAACACCGGTCAGGAAGTCGGTCGGCAACTGTTGCTCGTCAAACTTGTTGCGGGGAATCTGCTGACCAGGTACGTTCAGTATCAGGCATAGAGAGTTCTCTATCTCACGGATGCTCTGCTTGATACCCGAGAGCGAAGCCACTACCTGTGCATATCCTGTACGGCTCTGCTCTACGGCAGCACTATTGGTCATACCTGCATCCTTCATTGCTTCCATAGTTTCCACTGTGCGTTGCATCAAACCGGCTGTCTCTTCGGAAATCTCGTACTGGCGGTCCATCATCAGCAGGGAATAATAGAGATTGGCAACTGCTGAGATGATGTTGGTCTGCACGGCCTGCTGGTAATACTGAGCCTGCTGGTAGGTAACCTTTGCCTTGCGGTGAGGGTTCAACAACTGACCGAACAGGTCAACCTGCCAGGAAGCTGCCACTGGTACTGAGTAAGTCCATACGTTAGTGCCCATGGCATGGTTAAAAGTACCTTGAGGTGAAAGCGATAAGCTGGGCAGGTATGACAAGCGGGCAGATGTCAGCGATGCCTGAGCCTGCTCAATGGTCAGCTCAGCGCTTCGCATATCCGCATTGTTCTCTAAGGCCTGCTCAATGAGAGCCTGAAGCTGAGTATCGGTGAACACTTCGCGCCAAGGCAGGTCGCCAAATGTCTCACCTGCTACGGCATTCAGTGTGTCTGTGTCCGACATGGGGTCACGATACAAGCCCTCTGTCACCAGGTCTTCTGGTCTTTCGTAAGATTTGTAGATACGGCAGCTGCTCATCATAACTGCCACACCTACCATATATATTATAATACTCTTCTTCATAGATAGTTTTTATTTAGTATATTGTGCAATTTCAGGAGTAGCGTCTGAATTGTCGATATCCGACCATTCAATAGGCTTCACTTTCTCCTGCAAGTGCTGGAATACCACGAACAGCATCGGTACGAAGAAAATCTGTAGAATCATACCGATTAACATACCGCCTACAGCTGCGGCACCCAAAGTACGGTTGCCATGAGCACCTACACCGAAGGCAAACATCAGCGGCAACAGACCTACGATCATGGCCAAAGAGGTCATCAAAATAGGACGCAGACGGGCTGCTGCACCTAATACGGCAGCCTTAGATAAGCTCATGCCTTGCTTTCTGCGATCGAGGGCAAACTCCACAATCAGAATGGCGTTCTTTGCCAACAGACCCATCAGCATGATCAATGCAATCTGCATGTAGATATCGTTCGACATTGAGCCCATGATCATCTGCAAGATTGAGAACGAACCGATGGCGCTCATGATGTTCACGAAGATGAAGCTGCCCATCAGACCGAAAGGTACTGACAACAATACCGCAAGCGGCAGGATGTAGCTTTCGTATTGTGCACTCAGCAGCAGATACACGAATACAAAGCAGAGCAGGAAGATGATGGCAGTAGTACTGCCGCTGGTCTCTGCTTCCTCACGTGCCAGACCGCCCAGTTCATAGCCAAAGCCTGAAGGCAGGGTCTGAGCCACCTCGTCAATGGCCTGTAATGCCTGACCAGATGTATAGCCGGCAGCAGGAGAAACCATGACAGTCATAGCTGTGTACATGTTGAAACGGTTGATCACATCAGGGCCATATACCTTCTTCATACTGAAGAACTGTGTAATAGGAGCCATTTCTCCCTTGCTGTTCTTGATCTTGATGTTTTTCAGTGTCTCAATGTCCTTGGTTGCCTCAGGGTCAGCCTGTACCATTACACGGTACATACGTCCGAAGCGGTTGAAGTTGGATGCATACATACCACCATAGTAGCCTTGCATGGCAGCGAGGATGGTAGAAGGACTTACTCCTGCACGCTTACAAGCGGCAGCATCGATGTCCATCTCATACTGGGGGAAATCAGGACTGAATGAAGTACGTGCAGAATTGATCTCTGGACGAGCCTCCAAAGCAGCATCGTAATCGTTTACTACCTGGAAGAAGTTCTCCAGTGAACCACCCGTCTTGTCCTGCATAAACAGCTGGATGTCGCTTGACATTGAGTAACCCTGGATCATAGGCGGCTGGAAGAAAAGTACCTGAGCCTCAGGAATGATCTTCTGTGCACGCATATATAAGGTGATGAATACCAGCTGTGAGTTTTGCATCAAGCCACGCTCCTCAAAGTTTTTCAACTTGATGATGAACGAGCCGTATGAAGGACCGCTACCGCCCGTGAAACTGAAGCCGGAAATCATGGTACGACTCTGAACGGCTGGTTCTGCTGCGATGAGGCTGTCAACGCGGAGCATGATCTCAATAGCACGTTCCTGCGAGGTACCAGCTGGTAGGGTTACAGTTCCCATCAGTGTACCGGTATCTTCGTTAGGCACCATACCCGTGGGGGTGGTCTGCATCAGCAGTACCAATGCGATGATAGATGCTGCCACGATACCCCAGGAAAGTTTCTTGTGCTCAATAAAGTAAGCTACATGCTTCTTGTATTTTTCCAGTGTCTTGTCATACCAGCGGTTGAAGCCACGGTGGAACTTCTCGACACGGCTCACTTTCTCCTCTTCGCCTTCCTCATTCTTCTTGTGAGGTTTCAGGAAGATGGCACAAAGCGCAGGACTCAATGTCAGTGCATTGATAGCCGAGAAACCGATGGCGATGGCCATGGTCATACCAAACTGCTGGTAGAATGCGCCTGCTGTACCGCTCATGAAGCTCACAGGGATAAACACAGACATCATGACCAGGGTGATGGAAACAATGGCACCGGCCAATTCGCGCATGGCATCAATACTTGCCTGCTTGGCAGAGGTATAACCTTGGTCAAGCTTGGCATGGACACCTTCCACCACCACAATCGCATCATCGACCACGATGGCAATGGCAAGTACCAGTGCCGAGAGTGTCAGCAGGTTCAGGCTGAAGCCTATGACGTATAGTAGGAAGAAAGTACCAATCAGTGCCACGGGGATGGCGATGGCAGGAATCAGCGTAGAACGGAAGTCCTGCAAGAAGATATACACCACGATGAACACCAGGATGAACGCCTCAATCAAGGTCTTGATTACCTCGTAGATGGAAGCGAACAAGAATTCGTTCACACTTTGGGCAACATTAATTTTCAAACCTGCAGGCAACCGGCCATCAAAGCTGTTCAGGGTCTCTTCAATTGCCTGTACGGCCTCTGTAGCGTTAGAACCGGGTAGCTGCATGGCTATGGCAGTCACGGCCTTGTGTCCGTTCACGCGGTTGAAGAATGAGTAAGACATACGTCCCAACTCCACACGCGCCACGTCTTTCATGCGCAGCAGGCTACCGTCATCCAGTGATTTGAGAACGATGTCCTCAAATTCCTCAGGCGTCTGCAAACGGCCCTTGTAGCGAATGGTGTATTGGTAGGTCTGGTTGCCTTGTACACCAAACTGACCAGGGGCAGCTTCAACGTTTTGTTCTGACAATGCGTTGGTGATGTCTGATGGCATCAGGCCATACTGTGACATGATTTCGGGCTTCAGCCATATACGCATAGAGTAGTCCACACCCATCACCTGGGTATCGCCCACACCTTTGATACGCTGAATCTCCGGTAAGATGTTGATAGAAGCGTAGTTCTCAATAAATTCTGTTGTATGGGTGTCGCTCTCGTCAAAGAGTGAGAAAATCAACAGGAATGATGTTTGACGCTTCATGGTCATGATACCCACTCGTGTTACCTCGGCAGGCATCAGACCTTGTGCCATTGACACGCGGTTCTGCACGTGAATAGCAGCCATGTCAGGGTCGGTTCCCTGCTTGAAGGTAATGGTAATCTGCGCCGTACCGCTATTGGAAGCGGATGAACTCATGTACATCATGTTCTCCACACCGTTGATCTGGTTTTCCAGCGGAGCCACCACTGAGTTCAACACCGTCTGGGCATTTGCACCAGGGTAGGTGGTATATACCATGATGGTAGGAGGCGCGATATTAGGATACTGGGTAATTGGCAGCTGAGTCAGTCCAATGAAACCCAATATCACTATTAGGATGGAGATAACCGTACTGAGTACCGGCCTATTTATAAATCTATCTAAATTCATCTATGTCTCAATTAATTTAGTGAATGTTTAATGTTCAATTGTCAATGGCTATTGTCAATTGTTATTGCATTGCACTCTGCAAGTTACCTTCCTTCTGGTCCTTCAGGTTCTGCTGGTAGATTTCCTCTTTCTCTGACGAGGTGATAGGATCAATCGTCGCACCGTCGCGCAAGGTCTGGATGCCTTCAATAGCAATCTTGTCACCAGCTTTCACACCGCTTAATACAACGAAATTCTTGCCGTCGGCAACGGGATGGACGGTAATCTCGGTAGTCTTAACAGTATTGTCAGACTGCAGCAGGTAAACGAAACGCTTGTCCTGTACCTCGAATGTAGCGCTCTGTGGCACCAGGATAATGTTCTCCAGGTCGTTGGGGAACACTACATTTACAGTAGAACCACGGCGCAGCACCTTCTTGGGGTTAGGGAACAGGGCACGTAGATTTACAGAACCGGTGGTAACATCAATGTCACCGCTGATGGTCTCAACATGGCCTCTTTCGGCATACATGGAACCATCGATCAACTGGAGACGTACTTCAGGGAATCCCTTGAGGATGTCTTCGGCGCCGTTGCTCTCGGTCATCTGCAGCAGCTCACGCTCTGTCATGCTGAAGTAGGCATACATGTTGCTCAGGTCGCTTACGGTAGTCAGTGGTTGTGCTGATGAAGGACTTACCAGACTACCCAAACGGTAAGGAATCTGGCCTACTACACCGTCAGTAGGACTTGTAACAGTGGTATATTGTAAGTTTTTCTGTGCGTTCATCAAAGAAGCCTCAGCCTGTGCCAAACCGGCTTTTGCACTTGCCAGTTGGTTTTCCTGCATCTGCAGGTCGTAGTCGCTAGTGATATTTTTCTCGTTTAGTCGTCTGCGGTTGTCAACAGTAAGCTGTTGGGTTGCCACTGTAGCCTTGGCACTCTCAACTGCTGCCTTAGCTTGGTTCACAGCTGCTTGATACTGAGTCTGATCAATGGTGAACAGCACTTGTCCGCGTCTTACAAAAGAACCTTCATCTACATGCAGATGAGTAATAAATCCGCTTACCATTGGACGGATGTCAACATCTTGCTTACCTCTGATGGTAGCAGGATAAGAGTTTGTCAAGTGAGAGGATGTTGTGTTCAGTGTCATCACAGTAATCTTAGGCGCATTGCCACCTGCTTGTGAACTGCCTCCACCTCCGCAACTGCTCAGCAAAGCTATACAGCTGGCAGCTAATAAAATCAAATTACTCTTCATAAACTAATGATAACGTATTGTTTAGTTATTATAATATCCAATTTCTAACGGAACTATTTTCAGTTCCACCTCATATTAATGAAGATGCAAAGTTACTTATTTTATTGTTCATGGCAATGACTTTAATCTTATTTTACTTATTTTTCCACCTTTTAGAGTATTTTTTGCTCCAGATGGAACAATAATTCAGTAAGAACCTTTATTTTTGCACCATGTTATATTTCAATTGTAAATATGCAACCCGTTTGTTGAGACGTGGCGCACTACCATTGACGGCAGTGGCAGTGTTTCTTTATTCATGTGCTAGTGTGGGTACACTGGGAGGGGGCGACTATGATGAGGCACCTCCAAAGTTTCTCAAAGGCAAACCCATGCCCAATGAGCTGAACGCATCGCAAAAGCGTATCACCATTGAATTTGATGAATACATCAAGTTAGATAAGCCGCAAGAGAAGATTGTCATCTCACCTCCTCAGGTACAACAGCCGAATGTGCGCGCCAGTGGCAAGAAAGTCTTGATCGACTTACAAGATACCCTTATTCCCAATACCACATACACCATCGATTTTGGTGATGCTGTACAAGATAACAATGAAGGCAATCCATTGGAGAATTTCGTTTACACGTTCTCTACTGGAGAACGTCTCGATACGATGGAGGTGTCTGGTACTATACTGAATGCTATGAATCTGGAACCTATCAAGGGCATGATGGTAGGTTTGCATGCCGATATGGCAGACTCTGCTTTCACTTCCAAACCTTTCGACCGTGTAGGACGCACCGATAGTCGAGGACGGTTTACCATCAAGGGAGTGGCTCCTGGCGAATACCATATTTTTGGTTTGCAGGAAAACGACCAGAATTACTATTATTCCCAGCCTACTGAGATGGTGGCGTTTGATGACTCATTGGTAATACCTTCCTTCGACTTGCGCATGCGTCAGGATACCACATGGATTGACTCATTGGTCATCGATACCATCGTTGAGCGTCAGTACACGCATTACCTGCCCGATCAGCTGATACTAAAGGCGTTTGTCAACAACAAGAAAGACCAGCGCTTGGCCAAGTCTGAGCGCACCACCAAGAAAGATTTTACCTTATTTTTCACAGCCCCTGCCGATACATTTCCCACTATACGAGGTATAAACTTCGATGAAAAAGATGCTTTTGTAATCGAACAACTCACCGATCGTATAGATACCCTCAAGTATTGGATTAAGGATTCGCTTATTTTTCAGCTCGATACTCTCCAGATGGAGGTCTCTTATCTTTATACCGATTCTTTGAAAGAGTTAGTGCCTCGTACAGATACCTTACGTTTAACTTCAAGAGAGAAACCAAAGAGCGAGCGAGAGTTGCAGAAAGAAAAAGAAGAAAAGGAAAAAGAGGAGAAGCGCCGTCGTGAACGAGGTGATACGCTCAATGTTGAGCCCAAGATTGAATTCTTGTCCGTAGATATCTATGCGCCATCGAGTATTGATATATATGACTACCTTACCCTCACCTTCCCTGAACCTGTGGCAAACCTTGATTCCGCAGCTTTCCATCTTTTGCATAAGGTTGACACCTTGTGGCACGATGTTCCTTTTGAGCTTCAACCTGATACCCTCAACATCCGGGTCTTTAATGTTTATGCAGACTGGAAGGCTGGGGATAGTTATTCGCTTCAGGTGGACAGTGCTGCAGTATTTGGTATCTACGGGCGTTTTATTGATAAACAGAAGAAGGACTTCAATGTGAAGACTCTTGATAGTTATGGTCAAGTGTTCTTTAATATAAGTGGAGCAAAAGAGGGTGATTTTGTTGAGCTGTTAGATACAAAAGATGCGGTAGTACGTACCGAGAGTGTGGTGAATGGAAGGGCTGATTTCTACTACCTTAATCCTGGTAAATATGCTGCTCGTTTAATAAGGGATGTTAACCGCAACGAGAAATGGGATACTGGCGACTATGCACAGCACCTGCAACCCGAGGAGGTGTTCTACTATCCGCAGATGATAGAGTTCAAGGCCAACTTTGACGTGTTACAGGATTGGGACCTTAATGCCAAGTCACCCGACCTCCAGAAGCCTGAAGAGATAAAGAAACAGAAACCAGAACAGCAGCAGCGGAACAATAATCGTAACAGGAACAATAGCAACAACCGAAATGGTAGTAGAAGATGAAGAACTTTATTGTCATAATATTATTAATGGCATTATTGCCATTGAACTTGCAAGCGCAGTTGTGCGAAGTGAATAATACAGCTTTCAGGGCAGGTGAGAGTGTGCAATACGACCTTTATTTTGATTGGGGTATCATCTGGAAGAAGGTGGGACGGGCTTCATTGACCACAGAGATGACAACCTACCAAAACCAACCTGCTTACGATATCCGTCTCATGGCTATTGGTAGTAAGGAAGCTGATTTGCTGATGAAATTACGTGATACCCTGCAAGTTTATATGTCTGAACGCTTGGAACCCCTCTACTACAAGAAAGCAGCTGAGGAGGGCAGTTATTATAGTGTGGACGAGGCTTGGTATAGCCGTGAAAATGGTGTAAGCAAAGTACACCAGCGTCGTACACGTCCAGGGGTAGCAGATTATACTCCTTTAATAAGTGATGTTGAGGATAGCCGTTGCGTTTACGATATGCTGAGCATCATTGCCCGTGCCCGTAATTTCTCAGCTGAACATTTCAGTGAGGGACACAAAACCACCCTGCCTTTGGCTACAGGCCGAACGGTGGATGATGAAATCCTTACTTGCTTGGGCAATGCCACTATTAAGGCGAAGGACGGACTTAAATATGCCTGCAAGGGTTTTTCTCTTTATGCAGTCACAAAAGAAGGTGATAAAAAAGAAATCCTTCGCTTTTACATCACTGATGATGCTAATCGTCTCCCTATCCGCATTGATATCAACCTCAAGATTGGTTCTGCCAAAGCATATCTGAAAGAAGTAAAGGGCAATGCCCATCCATTGAAGCCTGTAAAGTAACATCAGGTATCTGCAACAAAAAGCGAACAAACAGATAGAAGAACAGTAAAAACTTAGGTGAGTTTCAAAATTATTTCTTATCTTTGTTCCCGAATGTAGATTTGGCAATGGATATCTTATGCTTGCTTGGTGGATTGATTTTGATTCTGTTAGGAGCTAATTACCTGACAGACGGAGCTTCGTCACTCGCAAAAAAACTTAAAGTGTCTGATTTAGTAATAGGCCTGACCGTAGTAGCCTTTGGCACGTCGGCTCCAGAACTGGCTGTGTCTATTTCATCTGCCCTTAAGGGCAGCGCTGATATCTCTATCGGTAATGTTGTGGGCAGCAATATGTTCAATACTTTGATGATTGTTGGCTGTACAGCATTCTTCGCTCCCATCATCCTTACCAAGAACACCTTGCTCAAGGAAATACCCCTTTGCATTCTTGCATCCATAGCGTTGCTTGCTATTTGCAATGATAGGATGCTTGATAATCAACATGCAGACATGGTGAGTCGTGCAGATGGCATCTTGTTATTGTTGCTCTTCATCATCTTCATGGTTTATACTTTTTCCATCGCCAAACAAAGCGACAATGAGGAGGTAGAAGCTGTGAAGCAGATTCCATTGTGGTTGTCTATTATATATATAATAGGTGGACTGGTTGCTCTGGTGTTTGGAGGTAATATTTTTGTTGATGGAGCTACCGGTATTGCTCGCAGCTTAGGTGTTAGCGAGTCTGTCATTGGTTTGACGTTGGTGGCTGGAGGTACATCACTGCCAGAGTTGGCTACATCGGTGGTAGCAGCCTTAAAGAAGAACCCTGAGATGGCGATTGGCAATGTGGTAGGCAGCAATCTGTTCAATATCTTCCTGGTGCTGGGTGTTTCAGCTTCCATCTCTCCATTACATTTGATAGGTATCACCAACTTTGACCTTGGGTCGTTGGTGTTGGCATGCATACTATTGTGGTTTTTTGGTGTTTTCTACAAAACGCGTACCATTACCCGCATCGAGGGCACCATTTTGGTGGTATGCTATGTGGCTTATACCATTTTGTTGATAATAATGAGTTAAAAAATTATGATAGAGATAAAGAAAGTTGAGACAAAGAGTGAGTTAAAGCAATTCATCCGCTTCAACTATGAGATGTATAAGGACAATCCCTATTCAGTACCCGACTTGTATGAAGACATGCTCAACACCTTTAATCGAGAGAAGAACGGAGCATTCGAATTTTGTGAGGCAGATTATTTCCTGGCTTACAAAGACGGGACGTTGGTGGGGCGAGTAGCCGCTATCATCAATCACAAGGCCAACCAAACTTGGAACACCAAAAACGTTCGTTTCGGATGGATTGATTTTATCGATGATCCTGAAGTTTCAAAAGCGTTGATTAATACTGTTGAGCAATGGGGAAAGGATCATGGTATGACACATATCCAGGGGCCTTTGGGCTTTACCGATATGGATGCAGAAGGTATGCTGATAGAGGGTTTCGACCAATTAGGCACCATGGCAACCATCTATAATTACCCCTATTATCCTCAACACATGGAGAAGTTGGGCTTTGCCAAGGAGGCCGACTGGATAGAGATGCAGCTGTTTATGCCAGAAGATAGTCAGGTGCCAGAGAAACACAAGCGCATTTCCGAGATGGTGATGAAACGCTACAACCTGCGCATCAAGAAATACACTTCCAGCAAGAAGATTCGTGAAGAGTATGGAGAAGCTATTTTCGAACTGGTTAACGAAGCTTTTGCACCTCTCTATGGTTACTCAGCTCTCTCACCCCGACAGATCAGGCAGTATATAGACATGTATCTGCCCATTGTCGATTTGCGCATGATAACCTTGATATTGGATGAAAATGACCAGCTGGTGGGTGCTGGACTTTCGATGCCATCTCTATCAAGAGCGTTGCAGAAGGCTAAAGGCAAACTCTTCCCCTTTGGCTGGTACCACCTGGCCAAGGTGCTCTACCTGCACCAGTATGGCGATTGTCTCGACCTGTTGCTGGTGGCGGTGAAGCCAGAATATCAAAATAAGGGTGTGAATGCGCTGTTGTTCTACGACTTGATTCCTGTCTATGCCAAGTTAGGTTTCAAATATGCTGAGAGCAATGTGGAATTGGAAACTAACGATAAGGTACAGGCACAATGGAGCTATTTCGAGCATAAGGTGCATAAACGCAGAAGGTCATTTGTCAAAGATATTAATATTTGATAATTGGAAATTGAGTTTCGCTCCAATTTTGTTGCGATTCAGCAGAGCTTAGGTAAGTTTGGTTCTGTCTTCGCTACTCAAAAAAATGATAACTATTTTATATGAATAAGGAATCGGATAATACTATGAAGGACAATGAACAATTGGCATCGTCTAATTCTCAATTCTCAATTCTCAATTCTCAAACACCTGTAGATTATACTGACGATAACATCCGCCATTTGGATGATATGGATCATATCCGCATGCGTTCAGGTATGTATATCGGTCGCCTCGGCGATGGTTCACAGTCTGACGATGGTATCTATGTCTTACTGAAAGAAACTGTTGACAATAGTATCGACGAGTTCAAGATGGGGGCGGGCAACCGTATTGAGGTAACCATTGAGGATAACCTTCGTGTGAGTGTGCGCGACTATGGTCGAGGCATTCCTCAAGGAAAGATGGTAGAAGCCGTGAGCAAACTGAATACGGGTGGCAAGTATGACAGCAAGGCGTTCAAGAAAAGCGTGGGACTTAATGGTGTAGGTCTGAAGGCTGTCAATGCCCTTAGCATACACTTCGAGGTACGTAGCTTTCGTGATGGAATGGTGCGAATTGCCAAGTTTGAGTGTGGCAAACTTGTGAGCGATGTAACTGAACCTACTACCGAACCTACAGGTACCTATATCTATTTCGAGCCTGACAGCACCCTCTTCACCGGCTATATCTATCACAATGACATAGTGGAGAATCTGCTCAAAAACTATACTTATCTGAACACAGGTCTTTCCATTTTGTATAATGGACAGAAGATTCTCTCTCGTCACGGACTGGAAGACCTGCTGAAAGACAATATGACGATGGATGGCCTGTATGATATCGTCCACTTGAAGGGCACTGACATCGAACTGGCTTTTACCCACACCAACCAGTATGGTGAGGAGTATTATTCGTTCGTCAATGGTCAGCATACCACCCAAGGTGGAACCCACCAGAGCGCATTGAAGGAGCATTTGGCGCGCACCATCAAAGAGTTTTACAACAAGAACTTTGAATACAGTGACATCCGTAACGGATTGGTAGCTGCCATTGCCATCAACGTTGAAGAACCTCAGTTCGAGGGACAAACCAAGACCAAACTCGGTTCTACGCTGATGGAACCAGATGGTGTGACCATCAACAAATATATAGCCGACTTCGTGAAGCAGGAGGTAGATAACTACCTGCACAAGAACCCACTGATGACCGAAGCTATGCTACAGAAGATACAAGCTTCTGAGAAGGAGAGAAAGGCGATAGCCGGTGTCACCAAGCTGGCGCGCGAGCGTGCCAAGAAAGCCAATCTGCACAACAGTAAACTGCGCGATTGCCGTTACCACCTCAATGACGGTAAGGGAAAGTCTCAGGAAGAGCAGTCTTGCATCTTCATCACCGAGGGTTTGTCGGCCAGCGGTTCTATCACCAAGAGCCGTGATGTCAATACCCAGGCGGTATTCAGTCTTCGAGGCAAGCCACTCAATTCATACGGTCTTACTAAGAAAGTAGTGTATGAAAACGAGGAGTTCAACCTTTTACAAGCTGCCCTCAATATTGAGGACGGTCTCGATGGCTTGAGATATAATAAGGTGATTGTCGCGACCGATGCCGATGTCGATGGCATGCATATCCGCCTGCTAATGATTACCTTCTTCCTGCAGTTCTTCCCCGACCTTATTAAGAAAGGACACGTCTATATATTACAAACGCCGTTGTTCCGCGTTCGTAACAAGAAGAAAACCACCTATTGCTATACTGAAGATGAACGTGTGAAAGCCGTCAAGAAGTTAGGCCCTAAGCCAGAAATTACCCGATTTAAGGGTTTAGGAGAGATTGACCCTGATGAGTTTAAGAACTTTATTGGTGAAGATATGCGTCTTGAGCAGGTCAACCTGCACAAGACCGATTTGGTGAAGGAGTTGTTGGCCTTCTACATGGGCAAGAACACCATGGAGCGACAGGCATTCATCATCAACAACCTGGTGATTGAAGAAGATTTGGTAACCGAAGATTTCAATATATGAGCAAAGCATTATTTCCTGGCACCTTTGACCCCTTCACCATAGGCCATGATGCCATTGTGAAACGTACCCTTACCTTTATGGACGAGGTGGTGATAGCCATTGTCAGCAACCCTGACAAGCATGCCTTGTTTCCTGTGAAGGAGAGAGTGCGTATGATTAGCGACCTGTATAAGGATGAACCTCGTGTTAAGGTGTTGTCGTTTGAAGGCACTACACCCGATATCGCTGCTGAGGTAGGGGCTAACGCTATTGTGAGGGGTGTTCGCAGTGTGAAGGATTTTGAATACGAGGAAAACCTGGCTTTCATTTATAAGAAAATGTGCGGTGTTGAAACCATCTTGCTTTATACTGACCCAGAATTGTCTTGTATAAGTTCGTCTATTGTCAGGGAGATGATCAAATATGGTAAAGACCCAAGCGAATTTGTTCCTTTCCCATTGTCCATTAATAATTGATCGTTCATGAAGAGACTACTATTCATAATGTTTATATCCGCATTGGCATTGCCGATATTATCGCAAACCACATCCCGCATGGCCATGCGCAAACTCAATATGGCGGAATATGCCATCAGTCAGTTATATGTTGACAGCGTCGATGAGACCAGCCTGGTGGAAAGCGCCATCACCAAGATGCTGCAACAGCTCGATCCGCACTCTACTTATAACAATCCCGATGAGGTAAAGGAGATGAATGAGCCCCTGCAGGGCAATTTCGACGGTATTGGTGTGCAGTTCCAGATGATGGAAGACACCTTGCTGGTGATTCAGCCTGTAAGTGGCGGACCTTCCGAGAAGGTGGGCATACTGGCGGGCGACCGTATCATAGCCGTTAACGATTCTACCATTGCGGGGGTGAAACTCAGCACTGAAGAGATTATGAAGAAGTTGCGTGGCCCTAAGGGTACTCTCGTTAATCTGACCGTGTTGCGGCGTGACGTGCAAGACTTGCTGCATTTTACCGTGAAACGTGATAAGATACCCCTTTATAGCCTTGATGCTGCTTATATGATTGAACCCGGCATCGGCTATATCCGTGTCAGTCGTTTTGCCTTGAACACAGGCAAGGAGTTCTTAGAGGCATTGCAGAAGCTGCAGGCTAGGGGCATGGTTGACCTGATTCTCGACCTGCAGGGTAATGGCGGAGGCTACCTGAATGCTGCCATTGACTTGGCTAACGAATTTTTAGGACAACGCGAATTGATTGTCTATACCGAAGGGCGTTCTGAAAAACGCAGTAACTTCTTTGCTAAGGGTAATGGCCATTTTCAGCAGGGACGCCTTGTGTTGTTGGTGGATGAATATTCTGCTTCAGCATCAGAGATTCTGGCGGGTGCCATGCAGGATTGGGACAGGGCCGTCATTGTGGGTCGCCGATCTTTTGGCAAGGGCTTGGTACAACGTCCTATCGACTTGCCCGATGGCTCGATGATTCGTCTTACAGTGGCACGCTATTA
>JAGCCV010000022.1 GCA_017651505.1 Bacteroidaceae bacterium
AATGACGCAGGGTGCCCATCTTGCAGCTCTCACAGCCAACTATACAGCAAAGGACGGCGACGTGCTGACAGGTACGCTCGGTGCCAATGTGAAGATTTCCATCGCTGACGGTGCAGCCGTGACGCTTGATGGTGTAAGCATCAATGCCAATGGTACTTGGGAAAGTGGCGACTATGCTGGTCTCACCCCGCTGGGCGATGCTACCATCACCCTGAAGGAAGGAACGACGAACACCGTGAAGGGATTTAATCAGGACTATCCTGGCATTTACGCCGCTAAAGACAAAACGCTCATCATTAATGGCGAAGGCTCACTCAATGTCAGCAGCAACGGTATGGCTGCAGGCATCGGATCGGGCTGGTGGGTAGAAAGTGGCGACATCGAGATTCAAAGTGGAACTATTGTTGCAGAGGGCGGTTCTTTGGGTTCAGGCATAGGAGGAGCAGGAAGCAATAATGGCCATTGCGGTAATATCACCATTCTGGGTGGAAACATTCAAGCCACAGGGGGAAATGCTGCTGCTGGCATTGGTGCTGCCTGTGGTAATGGTGGTGATATCACCATTGGAGGTGGCTCAATAACTGCTGAAGGTGGAGGTGCTGGTGCTGGTATCGGTTGTGGTGGTGGCACTATCGGGAGTATCACCATCACAGCTGGCTTAATTAATGCTACTGGTGGTTTAGGCGCTGCAGGCATTGGACCCGGGTCAGGTGGTGATTGCAGTAAAATCACCATTCAAGGGGGTACTGTTAATGCCACTGGTGGTGATTATTATCCAGATGGAGATGGTGCTGGTGCAGGCATCGGTACAGGTGCTGATTATTCCACCTGCAACAATATCACCATAACTGGGGGTACTATCGAAGCTATTGGCGGTAAAGATGATGAAAGCGGAGAGGGTAAAACAGGTGCAGGCATTGGTACAGGTACTAGTTCCTCTTGTGAGGGTATTTCCATCACTGCTCAGGTAATCCAGGTCACTGCAACGAAAGGTGGAGATGGATCAGAGAGTATTGGTGCGGGCAAAGATGGCTACCTATACAATGATGTGAGTATCGAAGCTGGAGCCAACGTTATTCAGAACTAATCTTGACGCTATAATAGTCGGAATAGAGGACAGGCATCCTGATAGGGGTGCCTGTCCTTGTGTTATTGCGCATCTGGCAGCTCGGCATCATTTCGCTTATAATTCAGATAGATGCAGTTGATGCCATTCATGTACTTGTGGTTTATGTTCTTGCACAAGCGCGACAGGATGGCACTTCGCAGGTTATTCTCATCGATATTCATCAATTCCTCATCGGAATATTTATAAATAGGATTACGCAGAGGTCCCTTGCTCTTTTTGATTATTAGTTGCGTATTTAGGAATTATTCTTGAGTCGATAACCCACACCTCGGATAGTGTCAATGCTGATATGGCTGTCTGCACTGAGAAGTTTACGAAGTTGCCAAATGAGGTTGTTGAGTGATTGGTCGATGACAATGACATCGGGCCAGAGCAAACGGCAGATTTCTTCACGAGTCACTGTTATGTTCATACAGACGCAGAGCAGATAGAGTAACTTGCTTTGGTAGATGGAGAGGCGAGTTACCTCTCCATTTCGTTCCAATGTCTTGCTGGCAGGAGTAAAGGTGTAGGAACCAATCTGGACACTCTGATCCATCAGGATGACATCCGGCTCAAGTTTCTTCACTTGCTCATTGAGCACACCAAGTCCTTCGGTCACCACACCCTTGCCCTGCAGTGCATATTGCACACTGCTCAGCATGTCCTTGTCTTCTATAATCACAATTTTCATGATGTTTATTGCTTTTCAATACCTACAGCCATCATGTAATTGGAGCGTACTGATTTACCCTCTCTCTTGGCAGGTTTCCATTTGGGCATACTTTTGAATGCTTGGATAACTTGCTCGTCGAGGGCAGGGTGAAGACTTCTCTTTATTTGTATGTCTGTCAGGCTTCCATCTGTATTGACGATGAAAGAAACGCCAACAAGACCTTTAGTGTCAGCACTGACATTGTCAGGATAGTGTACTCTATCTCTGACATATTTCAATGCTCCTTGTACGTCACCATCTGGGAACATGGCCCAATTATCCAAATCTTTGTATTCATATACCGTGGTATCTGCTTCTGCTACATCAGCTACTTGGCTTACAGGCTTTTCTTTTACCACGCTTTTAGGATCAAAGTTCATATCTTTCAGGGTAAAGCCCTCGTCTTTGCTTTGTTTGAGTTTGCCAATCAGTATTACATTGTTCATGTCTTCGGCATCCTCTGTTTGGATATACTTTATGAACTTGGCAACACCTGCAGGCAAACCAGAGAGGTCTTGCCAATCCATCCACTGCTTCTGCAGATAGAAAGGAGGAATGTTCAGCCTATAATTACCATCAACAAAGCCTGTATTAGTTACATCTATATCACCCATCATGTCGAGTATGAGGTGAACATAGCTGCCCTTGAGTGTCTGCTTGTCTATCATAGCCAGCATTGACTTGGGTGGATTGGGCTGATAACGTGAAACCAAGTAATAGTCGGGTAGTTCAATATAATTATGCATATTCTCCATGCTATTCAGATTAGTGGTAAATTTGGGCACCATTCGATTGGATGCTTCATTGTAATGATAGAGAGAATCCAATCTATCTTGTCCCCACCAGAACATGGAGTAATCCAAGGCCGAGGTGTTTTGCTCAGAATAAACCTCGTTGCTGAAATCCATCACTTGCGATGCCAAATGATTGGATGGGAGTTCCTGGATTATATTACCCTCAAAGTCCTGGATATAGAAAGCTGGCTCAGTATTATCAAAACACAAAGCAGCCATATAAACTCGCTTTCTTTCTGCATCAATGTGAAACCTGCCTTTCTTTACTTGCTTTGCCAAAGGAATATGCTGTTGGGCATTACCTTGCAGGTCGAAGGTCATTATCTTGTTAGCATTGAAATTGATAAAGTACAAGCGATTATTCGAATCATCAATCTGAGCATCATATAATCCATTACGATGTTCGTCAGGGCCATTGCCTTTCTTTGATACAGAGGTGATGAAACTTCCATCTCTATTGAATAGTTTCACTCCTGACTGGTATGCCAAAGATACAATGTGCTTGGGACTGACAAAAGTATAGCCATCGCCAATCAAAGCTTCTTGGCGATCATCTAACTTCACGATCTCCAAATCAGAGAGAAGGAGAGACATTGGGAAATCAATGGTGTCAGTCATCAAATCCATATTGGCTACTACCACTTCATCCCCTTGTGGAGTCACTACTCGTTGTGCCACCACAGGACTATTGTCTAAGCCCACAGGCTGATTACTTGCTGGGCCACAAGCGCATAGGATGCCCAGAGCAGCCACTGTTGTGGTTGCTAAATAAATGGTTTTCATAATGTTATATTATTAGGGTTATTACTTCATAGGCGGAATGTTATTGGTACGGTATAACGCACTGCTACAGCTTCACCATCCTGTATGCCAGGGCTCCATGTGGGCATAGAGGCAACAATGCGCAGTGCTTCTGCATCCAATGAAGGCTCCACACCACGTAATTTGTAGATATTGCTGATGGAACCGTCTTTGTTGACAACAAACTGCACAGTAACTCGTCCTTTGATACCAGCAGCTTTGGCATCCTCTGGATAACGTAAGTTATCTTTGATGTAGCTCATCAAAGCCTGCACACCACCTGGGAATTCCGGCATCTTCTCCACCACCTGATAGATACCATTCTCATCTATATATGGTGGGTTAATCTGAGAAGTCTTTTCCGAGCTTTGAATTCTGAAATTCACAGGCACTGTATATCGAGTGCGTACAGGTTTATCGTTCTGATAACCTGGTTTCCAAGTTGGCATTGAGCGAATGACACGCAGTGCCTCTGCATCTAAAGAAGGATTTATGCCACGCAATATTTGTACATTGCTGAGCGTGCCGTCTCTTTCAATAATAAACATGGTGGTGACTCGTCCCTCAATGCCTGCAGCTAACGCATCAGCTGGATAGCGTACATTGCTGCTGATATAATTCATCAGCTCCACCATACCTCCAGGGAATTCAGGCATGGACTGTACTACTTGGTAGATTACAGTATCTTCAGGATTTATCTGCGGAGCAGGTTCTTCTAACGGTGGAGTGTCAGGCAATATGTCATTGAGTTGTACTGCTTCCAAGTCTTGGGAGGCAGACTTTACTTCTGGTCTTGCAAAGGCTGCGATAGCCACAACTGCCAATGGTAAAACGAATAGACTTCTCAATACTGTCCATTTACCAGACTTAGGCCTTAGCATCATCACGATACGCCTTTGCAGGTTGCTCTGGTTGAGGCTGTTGGCGATGCTTACCAATCGAGTGCCTACGGCTTTGCGGATTAACATCATTTGGTATTGCTGAGCATTGATACCTGCAGAAAGTACAGCATCATCTGCCTCATATTCGTGCAAAGTCATCAAGTCCTGCTTAGCCAACCAAGCCGCAGGGTTGAACCATTGCAAGCAAAGGCATAGTTCACAGAAAAGCAAGTCCCATGAATGGCGATGCGCCAAATGAGCACACTCATGTATCAAAATCTCACGAGGCTGTTGGTAATCCTCCTCTGAAATAAAGATATAGTGCATCCAGCTGAAAGGTGAAACATTGCCAGGTAACACCACCAGTTTCACATCCTCTTGTGTATAGCCATCAGGCATCTTCACCTTTTTACCTTGATGAAGCAAGCCACGTATCTGCCACAAAGATGCCATGTTAAATACCAGCATGCCGAGTACACCTAACATATAAACTAATACCACTCCTTGGGTCCAAGTGAAAGATGGGTTAGTCGGGACGATGGCATCAGTAGGCTGGGCTTCTACCTCATCAATGAACCAATCTTCAGCATATACCAAAGCCGTATTCACCTGTACTGGCTTAGAGGTGTGTACCTGTATCAAAGGTAACACAAAACTGAGGGCCAAAAGCGAGAGCAACAGGAATCGGTTGAATCGCCAGATGGTCTCTCGATTCAATAGTAAGCGATAGAATAGGTAGGACACTACTAAGCATACCGCCGATTTTAGGATATAAACGAAGAAAGCACCCATAACGCTAAGGGTTTAGAGATTGCCTTTCTCTACCATCTTGATGAGCTTCTTCAACTCATCTACAGAGATATCTTCCTTTTTAACCAGTGCAGAAACGGCGTGCATATAAGAATGGCCGAAGTACTTATCGATGACACCTCGGAAGGTTTGTTGGCCAAACTCTTCGCGTGTCATGGCTGGAGCATAGCGGAAACTGCCTCCGAACGATTCGTGGGTAAGCAGACCTTTGTCTTCCAGTGAGCGTACTACAGATGATAACGTGTTGATGTGGGGCTTGGGCTCTTCATAGAAATCCATCAACTCCTTCACAAACAGTGGACCTTTCTCCCAAAAGAGGTCCATAGCAATCTCTTCTTTCTGAGTGAGTTTAATCATATCTTAACAGGTTTTATTAGCATTGCCAAACAAGGTTTGCATGTCGATGCAAACAACTTTCATGTGCAAATAAACGAAATAATTTCGTTGAGCCAAATATTTTCCTGTTAAATTATTCTAAATGATAGTATAGAGAGATACCCTTACGATATACAAAAAATCAGGCGCTGCTGATGGAGCAACGCCTGATATGCATTTCTATAAAAGATAGGCTTAGTAAGCTGCTTCGAACTCACGGAGGAAACGCACATCGTTCTCACTGAACAAACGAAGGTCGCTTACCTGGTACTTGAGGTTGGCAATGCGCTCGATACCCATACCGAAAGCATAGCCGGTATAGATCTTGCTGTCGATACCGCATGACTCCAGTACGTTAGGATCTACCATACCGCATCCCAAGATTTCAACCCAACCTGTGTGTTTGCAGAAACCACATCCCTTGCCGCCACAAATGTTGCAGCTGATATCCATCTCTGCACTGGGCTCAGTGAAGGGGAAATAAGATGGACGCAGGCGAATCTTAGTGTCGTTGCCGAACATCTCACGGGCAAAGGTGAGTAATACCTGCTTCAAGTCGGTGAATGACACACCCTTGTCTATGTACAAACCTTCTACCTGATGGAAGAAGCAGTGGGCACGGGCACTGATGGCTTCGTTACGATATACACGTCCTGGGCAAATAACTCGAATAGGGGGCTGTGTCTGCTCCATCACGCGAGCCTGTACCGAACTGGTGTGAGAACGCAGGATGATATTCTTAATCACATTCTCGTTCTGCTCTACAAAGAAAGTGTCCTGCATATCGCGAGCAGGATGGTCGGCAGCAAAGTTCAACTTGGTATATACGTGCAAGTCGTCTTCTACCTCTGGACCTTCTGCAAGCTTGAAGCCCATGTGACCGAATATGTCGATAATCTCGTTCTTTACTATGGTAAGCGGGTGGCGAGTGCCTAAGGCAGCCGGATAAGCTGTGCGAGTCAGGTCAATATCGTCATCTACATTATCCATATTGTCAAACTGATCTTTCAGCGCATTGATTTTATCCTGCACTTGGGTTTTCAGTTCATTGATTTTCATACCCACCTCACGCTTCTGGTCGGCAGCTACCTCACGGAAATCGTTCATCAGTCCGCTGATGATGCCTTTCTTACTCAAATACTTGATGCGCAGGGCTTCCAGCTCTTCCATATTGGCTGCATGCATGTCTTGCACACCCTGCAACGTCTCGTTGATTTTGTCAATTATACTCATTTTTATTTTCTTAATCTTCGATTAACGGTTGCAAAGATATATATAATTCATTATTTTTGCAAAATTAAAATGGCAGATTATGATTGTTTATAATACAACATACCATGTTGATGAGGCTGATGAACAACTTTTCTTGAACTGGATACACGAATATTACATTCCTGAAGTACAGAAAGAAGGTACATTAAAAAATCCTCGTGTGCTAAAGGTGTTGGGTCATCATCACGAAGATTGTGAGGACGGACATTCTATGTCGTATGCAGTACAGTTGGAGGCAGAAGATATGGCTACCCTGCACCGTTGGTACCAGAAGCAAGGCGTTGCACTGAACCGGGAATTGTTGTTGGTGTTCCGTCAGCGTGTATTAGGATTCCCCACTTTGATGGAGGTAGTAGAACGATGAGGTCAGTAAAGGAAAAGATTATTTTAGGTATCGATCCAGGTACTACTGTCATGGGGTATGGTGTGCTGAAGGTGTCATTGGGCAAACCTTCGCTGATTGCCATGGGGGTGATTGACCTGCACAAATATGCCAACCATTACCTGAAGTTGGCCAAGATACACGAGAGGGTGCTGAGCATCATCGAAAGTTACCTGCCTGATGAGTTGGCCATCGAGGCACCGTTCTTTGGTAAGAATGTGCAGAGTATGCTGAAGTTAGGACGTGCCCAAGGGGTGGCAATGGCAGTGGCGCTGAGCCGTGATATCCCTATTACCGAATATGCGCCTCTGAAGATAAAGATGGCCATTACAGGTAATGGTAACGCGTCGAAGGAACAGGTGGCTGGCATGTTGCAACGCCTCTTACATATTGCTGAGGAGGATATGCCGAAGTTCCTGGACGCTACTGATGCCTTGGGAGCTGCCTATTGTCACTTCATGCAGATGGGTATGCCGAAGGTGGAGAAAAGCTATAAGAGCTGGAAAGATTTTGTGACTAAAAATCCTGATAAAGTTGTTTAAATTTACCATTTACGAAAGATCGTATGAGACTTTTTTTTAGTTTGATTATGATGGCATATATGATGACAGCATGTGAAGACCATTCGGTGGTGGAATATGATAATGTTGAGGATTATCCTGTGAGGAAAGGTAGTCTGTCTGAGATGGAATATACGCCTGGTGGTGCCAGCTTCCATCTGTGGAGTCCGATTGCCGATGAGGTAAGACTGATGTTGTACAACGAGGCGGAAGGTGGGCATCCAAGTGAGATGCATCACATGAAGTTGGGTGACGACGGCACCTGGAACGTAAAGGTGACTGGAGACCTGAAGGGTAAGTTCTATACTTTCAATGTGAAGATGAATGATGAATGGCTGGGCGATACGCCAGGATTGTTTGCCAAAGCAGTAGGCATCAATGGCAATCGTGCCGCGATTATCGATATGGCAGAGACCAACCCAACAGGTTGGGAGAACGACCAGAAACCTGCGATGAGAAGTTCTGCTGATGCTGTGGTATATGAGATGCATTACCGCGATTTTTCCATTGATGCCAGTTCGGGCATCCAGCACAAAGGGCAGTTCTTGGCATTGACGGAGCAAAATACCCAGAGCCCGGAGGGGTTCGCTACAGGCATCGACCACCTCAAGGAGTTGGGTGTAACCCATGTACATCTGTTACCTTCTTTCGACTATGCTACCATAGACGAACATTCTTTCAAAGATGCCCATTATAACTGGGGATATGATCCGAAGAACTATAACGTGCCTGACGGTTCGTATTCTACTGACCCTACGAAGCCAGAGACCCGCATCAAGGAGTTCAAGCAGATGGTACAAGCCTTGCACCAGGCTGGCATCCGTGTGGTGCTGGATGTGGTGTATAACCATACCTATAACGCTGCTGCCAGCGTTTTTGAGAAAACGGTGCCAGGCTATTTCTACCGTATGAATGCTGATGGCACCTTTGCCAACGGTTCGGGATGTGGAAATGAGACAGCCAGCAACCGTCCGATGATGCGCAAGTTCATGGTGGAGAGTGTGCTGTACTGGATGCGTGAATATCACATTGATGGTTTTCGTTTTGACCTCATGGGTATTCATGACATCGTTACCATGAACGAGATACGCCAAGAGGCACAGAAGCTCGATCCGCAAGTATTGATATATGGTGAAGGCTGGGCTGCAGAGACTCCTCTCTATGCTGCCGACTCATTGGCAATGAAGGCCAATATAGCTCGTTTGCCTGGCATTGCCGCATTCAGTGATGAAATGCGTGACGGCTTGCGTGGTCCTTGGAATGATGACAAGGAAGGAGCTTTCCTTGCAGGTTTGCCTGGGCATGAGGAAAGCATTAAGTTTGGCATTGTGGGTGCCATCAACCACCCGCAGGTAAAGATGGATGAGGTGAATTATAGTGACAAGGCGTGGGCAATGGATCCTGTGCAGATGATGAGCTATGTGAGTTGTCACGATGATATGTGTCTGGTGGATAGATTGCGTACTTCTGTGACCGACCTAAAGGGCAATGACTTGGAGAAACTTGATATGTTGGCACAGACGGCTGTACTGACTTCACAAGGCATCCCTTTCATCTTTGCGGGTGAGGAGGTGATGCGCGATAAAAAATTTGTGCACAATAGTTTTGATAGTCCTGATAGTGTGAATGCCATCAACTGGCACAACAAGGCAAAGTATCAGTGGGTGTACAACTATTATAAAGGTATGATTGCCCTGCGCAAGCATCATCCAGCCTTTCGTTTAGGCAGTGCCCAACTGGTGCGTCAGCACTTGGAATTCATCCCTGTTGAAGGAAATGGAGTGGTGGCTTTTCGTTTGAAGGATCATGCTGGTGGTGATATTTGGAACAATATCATCGTAATACTGAATGCTCGCCGTGAAGTAGCCATAATCGAGGTGCCTGAAGGTCGCTACATGGCAGTGGTGAAGGATGGTTGGGTAAACGAGAGTGGTTTGGGCTTTCTCTATGGTCCTACTTTGTCAGTTGCCCCCGAGAGTGCTTTAATAGTATATCAGAATGAGTAGTGTGAAAGCGATAGTTAAGAATAATGGCAGGTTCTCTTCGTTCGTCGATAGTCCTTGTACTATCAAACTGACGGAGGTGATGCCCCGCATACCTGACGTGCGGATGGCAGAGCCTGTCTCTTTGGAAATCAGGAAAGGTGAACAATTGGCGATAGTGGGGGAGAACGGAGCTGGAAAGAGTAGGCTGGTAGATTTGCTGATGGGGAAATACCCTTTACAACGAGGCTCGTTGGAGTATGATTTCTCACCCTCGCTTTGGAAAGAGGCATACAAGAATATCAGGCACATCAGCTTCCGAGATACTTTCGGCAGTTCCGATACCAATTATTATTATCAACAGCGTTGGAACTCCACCGATTTGGACGAAGTGCCATTGGTTCGTGATTTGCTGGATATTGACAAAAGCTTGCCAGACAAAGCCTTAGTGACCAATTCATTATTCAATGCTCAATTAATGAAGTTGTTTCAGATTGACGAGATGCTGGATAAACCCATTATCTTGCTGAGCAGTGGTGAGATGCGGAAGTTTCAGTTGACCAAGATACTGCTCACTCAACCTCGTATTCTGATACTGGACAATCCCTATATAGGACTGGATGCCGCAACCCGCGACTTGCTGACCGACTTACTGCGACAATTGGCAGGGCAGGGCATCCAACTGATACTGGTGATGAGCATGATGGACAGTATTCCTGATTTCATCACCCATGTAGTGGTAGTTAAGGACATGAGGATTGCCGGCAAGATGACCTTGACGGAATACAACCCATGGTTCAAACAGGAATATCAGCATCGTCCAGAAGAAGACATCAAACTGCCTGATAAGTCTCACCGGTGCCAAACAGACTTGGGCTATTCAGAGTTGCGACAGAAGAGTATTGAAGCTCAATTAAACGAAGTGAATGATGGTCAATCAGAGATTGTCAGGTTAAATAAAGTCAGCATCCGCTATGGTACCCGAACTATCCTGAAAGACCTCAATTGGGTGGTGCGGAAAGGTGAAAAATGGGCATTGAGTGGCGAGAATGGCTGTGGCAAATCTACCCTGCTAAGCATCATTTGTGCAGATAATCCACAGAGCTATGCCTGCGACGTGAGTCTGTTTGGCAGAAAACGAGGTTCTGGCGAAAGCATCTGGGACATCAAGAAGCATATTGGCTATGTGAGTCCGGAGATGCATCGTGCTTACTTGAAAAACCTGCCAGCCATTGATATCGTGGCCAGCGGGTTACACGACTCGATAGGATTGTATGTACGCCCCAAACCAGAACAGCGTGAGGTATGCCTGCAATGGATGGGGACGTTTGGTATTGCTCATTTGGCAGACCGACTTTTCTTGCAGATGAGTGATGGCGAACAGCGTTTGGTACTGTTGGCAAGGGCGTTTGTGAAAGACCCCGAATTGCTGATTCTTGATGAGCCGTTGCATGGATTGGATACTTTCAATCGTCGTAAGGTAAAACACATCATCAATTCTTTCTGTGCCCATCCTGATAAAACGCTGATGATGGTGAGTCACTTTGAGAGCGAGTTACCATCGTGCATAGACCATCGCTTACAATTAAAGAAAATAGTTTGATTCTCAATTCTCATTTTACACATGGATTACTTGATCAACATAGATTCAGACTTGCTTTTATGGCTCAATGGAGCACACAATGCGTTTTTTGATACATTTATGATGCTCTTCACGGGCAAGTTCATTTGGGTGCCCATGTATCTGGCACTGACCTATGTGTTGTTTCGCAACATGACACCCAAGCAAGCCCTGATGTGCCTTGTGGCCATAGCACTTGTCATTGTCATTGCCGATCAGATGAGTTCTTCCCTTATACGTCATTCGGTAGGCCGTTTGCGTCCTGCTAACTTGGAGAACCCAATCAGCAACATGGTGCATATCGTAGATGGCTATCGAGGGGGGCGATACGGTTTCCCCAGCAGTCATGCCGCCAACTCATTCGGCTTGGCGTTTTTCCTCTTGTACTTGCTCAAGAGAAGCCCGATACCTACTTTTATCATATTGTGGGCCATCGTTAATTGCTATTCACGCATCTACTTAGGAGTACATTACCCAGGCGACATCCTGTGTGGCACGTTGGTGGGCTTGGTGGCTGCTACTGTGGTATGGTTCATCTATAAGAAACTGACCAGACAGACGTACCTGTATGAAGTGAGGCAATGGTGGGTGCCAGTTGTGGTGGGATTACTCACTATTATAGGTATATCGCTTTATTCTTACTATGTGATTAATTATTAAGACTATATGTTATGAAGAAATTTCTCATTTTCGCAGCATTGATGATAGCTGCAACGAATGTAATGGCACAAGATGCCGCTTCAAAAGCCCGTGCTGGTGTATATGACCGCTCAACAATGCCTCAATACTTCTTCTTAGAAGAAAAAGATGTACCCAGCAGTGTTTATCTGTTGCCCCCTCCTCCCGAACCAGGTAGTGCCAAGTTTGCCGTTGACGAAGGTCGTTTCAACTGGGGACGTTTCCAGCGTTTGCGTCCACGTGGCAAACAGGCCATTACCGATGCAGATGTAACTCCTAAGGGTGTGGCAGCGTCTTTCAGCGAAGCATTCGGCATTGAACTCAACGAAGAGAATACCCCTGAAATCTATAAGCTGATGACTAACATGAACGGTGATGCTGGTGTGTTGAGTGGTGGTCAGGCTAAGGTGTATTACCAGCGCATGCGTCCGTTTGTGTATTTCGGCATCGGTACCAGTGTGCCGGAAGATGAGGCTGCTTTGGTAAACAACGGTTCTTATCCTTCAGGACATACTGCCATTGGTTGGGCTACCGCCTTGGTGCTGGCTGAAATCAATGTGGATCATCAGAACGAAATCTTGAAGCGTGGCTATGAGATGGGTGAGAGCCGTGTCATTGCTGGTTATCACTACCAGAGTGATGTGGATAATGGTCGTATCGTAGCTGCTGCTTTGGTGGCACGCCTTCATGCTGACGAAGGTTTCCAGAAGCAGTTGGAAAAGGCAAAGAAAGAGTTTGTCAAACTGAAAAAAGAAGGAAAAATAGCTCCATCCGTCTTCTCTTTCAACCCCGCTGAATTGAATTGATTATTTAGGTAACATTATCTCCTTCCAACTTAGACGTACTTCCAATTTAAGTCATGGGAAGAGTTTCGGAAGGGCGAAGGAGTATGATACTAAAACTTTATTATTATGAAAATTTTCCCTACATCATCCATCAAAACGCTCGATGCCTATACCATTGAGCACGAGCCTATAGCCTCTATCGACTTGATGGAGCGAGCTGCACAGGCTATTGCCAATGAACTGATGAGTCAGTGGCCCTATAAGGACGACACCCGTTTTGTTTTCTTTGCAGGACCAGGCAATAACGGTGGTGATGCGTTGGCAGTGGCTCGTCTGCTGGTTAATAACGACTATCATCCAGAAGTTTATCTGTTCAATACCACAGGCAAATTATCACCTGATTGTGAGGTCAATCGAGACAGATTGACCGACATTGATGGCGTAGATTTCCACGAGGTGATTACCCAGTTTACGCCTCCCAAACTCACAGAAGACGATGTGATTATCGATGGCTTGTTTGGTAGTGGGCTGAACAAACCCCTGAGTGGGGGCTTTGCCACGTTGGTGAAGTTTATCAATGGTGCTGGTGCTACTATAGTCAGCATTGATATCCCTAGTGGCTTGATGGGAGAGGACAATAGCAGTCACAACAAGGAGGCTGTTGTAAAAGCCGACTATACCCTGACCTTGCAGTTTCCTAAGTTGGCTTTCCTCTTTGCTGAGAACGAGGCATATGTAGGTGCATGGAAGGTGCTCGACATTGGTTTGAGCAAAGAGGCCATCCGTTTGACAGAAACACCGTACGAAATGGGGGATGTCAGCAAAATGAGGTATCAGCTCAAGATTCGCAATCGTTTCTCTCATAAAGGCGATTTTGGCAGGGCGTTGCTTGTGGCGGGTCAACAAGGTATGGCAGGAGCTTCTGTACTCGCTGCACGTGCTTGTTTGCGTTCAGGTGTAGGACTGCTCACCGTGCATGTGCCTTTGTGCAACAATACTATTGTGCAGACTTCCGTGCCAGAGGCGATGACCTCTTTGGATATCAATGAGTGTTGCTTTACCGAAACACCTGATTTGGAGCCTTATCAGGCTATAGGTATAGGGCCTGGCTTGGGTAAGTCGGATGCTACCCGACAAGCCCTTTATTATCTGCTTTCCCATAGTAATGTGCCTATGGTGCTGGATGCGGATGCGTTGAACCTGATAGGGGAGAATCATAGTTACCTGCGTCGCTTGCCAAAGGGCAGTATCATCACACCACATCCTGGTGAGATGGATCGTCTGGTAGGTAAGTGTGCCGACTCTTACGAACGATTGACAAAAGCCATTAATCTGGCGCAGACCTGTGGCGTACATGTGGTACTGAAAGGCGCATATACAACTGTCATCTCGACCGATGGCAGATGCTGGTTCAACGTAACGGGCAACCCTGGGATGGCTACCGGAGGTTGTGGCGACGTGCTTACAGGCATCATCTTGTCACTGCTGGCGCAAGGCTACGATGCATATGTCGCAGCTAAGATGGGGGTATATATACATGGTTTGGCAGGCGATGTCGCTGCACGTGAAAAAGGCGAGATAGCTCTCACTGCCACTGATGTAGTGAACTGTCTGCACAATGCTTGGAAAGCGTTGGAATAAACAGTTTTAACTGGGAATAATGCCCCCCCCAAAAAAAAGCTTGCTACTTTTGGGGGGCACTTTTTGTTTGCTACAATATTTCTTTATAAGAGGGGATGTTTAATCGTCAAGTTCAATCATCTTGAAACGCTTGTTAAACTTCATTTCCATGCCATTGTTCAGTTTCACTTCATAATTCTTACGTACACGTTCAATCTTGATGATAGTGGCAGTGGAGAAAGTCTGCTGCACCATTGCCCTGATTTGTTCAGGAATGAGAGCGGTAGGAACAGGCGACAGATTGCAGTCGAATTCTGTCCATTCACCCTTCTTATTGAATTCCGCTTTCTCACCACTCTGGTACACCACCTTATATTCTTTGCCTTCCATGGTAACAACTGCAGGTACCTTATCGGCGAAATGTTGCTTTAGAACAGTCTGAGCTTGCATAGGCAACTGGTTAAAAGTAATCACTTTAAGATTGTCGGCCATTATTGACATACACATGGTCAGTACAAAGGTCAGCATCAATCCAATTATCTTTTTCATAAATGGTAATTATTAATTATTATTCTTTTTATAGTCATCTCGCTGTAATATGGAAGCATCCCTGCTTGCGCTCATACTTAATGTAGCAGCGTTTGGCAAGACGTACATCGCGAAGTACCTCACTCAGTACCATCTTCAGCGTGTCGGAACTCACCTCCTGCATGGGTCTGCCACCTTTGCCAAGCACCTGCTCGAAGGTCTTCCAGCTGACATCGAAAGTAGTACCATAGCAATGTGTTGAGTTTGCTGTCGCGTTGATATTGCTTTTCGACAACTGTTGTTGTTGCTCCATAGAACGTGTTGCCGATGTAATCACGATGCGATAGGGGTTCAGTCCTTTGTTTGATAATGAGTCGAGGAAATTGGCACCAATATCATCAATCAGCTTTGCTGCCTGAGGCACCATATAAGGCACCGAGTGCGTCAACTTATCCAGTTTATAGTGCTCGTTGCTCTCTATAAGCTGAAATTGTTTGATGTTGACAGCATCCTCGGCATTCTTGAAAGGCTTCACGCCAATGGCTCTTGCTGCTGATAGTTGTGTGTCGTTGTCATCTGGGAAGTCGCGTTGGTAACTGATGACACCTCTGATGTTATGCGGTTCGTTCATTATCATCGACATGTCTTTTTCCTTACAGCCGCCCAACAGACAAATGCCTGCCAACAATATGATAATTGGACTGATTTGTGATATTTTCATAAATTTATTTTAAATTTGCGGTGTAAAGATACTATATTTATTTGAGAAATGCAACGATACTTCATGTTTCTGGCTTACGATGGCACACGTTATCACGGTTGGCAGATACAGCCCAACGGCGATAGTGTGCAGCAACAACTTATGAATGCGTTGCAAACCCTGTTGCGTCGTGAGGTAGTGGAGGTTACTGGGGCAGGGCGTACAGATGCTGGCGTACATGCCAAGTTGATGGTAGCCCATTTCGACCACGATGAGCCTATCGGATGTACTCTGCTTGTCGAAAAACTTAATCGAATATTGCCTCCTGATATCAGTGTTTTTAAGGTTGAACCCGTGGATGCTGAGATGCATGCTCGTTTCAGTGCTAAGTCACGACGCTACGAGTACTATGTCACCACAGCCAAAAGTCCCTTCATGCGTCAATATCGCTACAAGTTGCACAAGGTACCCGATTTCAAGTTGATGAACCAAGCTGCCAATATGTTGCGAGAGGTGGACGACTTTACAAGTTTCAGCAAGTTGCATACCGATGTAAAGACCAATATCTGTCATGTTTCACTCGCAGAGTGGAGTCAGGTTGATGATGTAACGTGGGTGTTCAACATTCAGGCCGACCGCTTCTTGCGTAATATGGTACGAGCCATTGTCGGTACCCTTTTGGAGGTAGGCTATGGCAAGCTCACCTTGTACGACTTCCTGCAAGTCATTTTGCAGAAAGACCGCTGTTCTGCTGGTATGTCTGTCCCCGCTCAAGGCCTCTTCCTGGCGGATATTCAGTATGGGAATAATACCCTATAGCCTTATCTTAAAAGTTGGCCATAGTATAACTTTTTGCGTCCGGCGCAGTATTTGGCAAGAATGAAAGGAGGCGGATTCAGTCATAATACTCAATGTTTAGTTCCTCACTGACTTCAAAATCGTTGTGAAAGCCATCATAATACTTGTATATAATGCGCATACATTGATAGGCGGAGGGAACCTTAAGCGTATCTAACAGGTGCCAGCGGGGAGGACCATAATCGTAGGATTCCCTGTCGAGGATGATGACGTGGGAAACGTAATCGAAGTAATAGTAACCACCACCAATGCACTGGTCACCTGGCATCAGCAAGTGCTTATGCAGGTTGACCATGCCGAGACGGAGATAGCCGTCCATGGTGATGACAAACTTGGGCTGTGTCATAAATAATATTATATGTGATTGTCTGTATCCCCATCAAAGAGCTATTCCTCCAGATCGGTTATTTCTCGTTTGGTACTTCTGTAGAGTGACAATTTAGTAATACAGAATCAGATTCTCTCTCTAATGATTTCTTTGTCGAAAATGACAACATTCATCTGCTCCACTTCTATTTGTTCCCAGACATGTTCTACCACGTAGGGCTCATTTGACAGATATTCGTCCAGCTGTTCGCGAGTCTCGAATTCCATGACAAGCAAGGATCCCATCATCTTTCCGTCATTATCGAGCATGCCTCCTGCACAGAGGATGTGCTCTTTCATTTTCTCCATGCCTTCAAAATGACGACGGCGAACTTCCATTCTCTTATCCAACTTTCCTTTACCATCGTAAGCTTTAATCACAAATTGTTTCATCTCTTCAATGTTTTTTGATAATTATATTTGCAAAGATAGTACATTTATGTCATTTTTCCTCATTTCAGTATGTGATAGACTAAGTTGAGAAAAAAAATGATTATCTTTGCAGCCATGAAAAAGATAGAATTTGATAAAGCCTGTGTGGAACTGACGGCTTTTAAGCCTGCTAATGGCGTGGGAGAATATCACATGATGGTGCATGTGACAGACGCTACACTAACTTACGAGGAGCAGGTGGAGGCTTTACTGGATGCATATAGTGCGGTATTGCAACAGTTGCCTGGTGCGGTGACGGTGTTTAAACGCTACTTCATGAGCGATGCCGCCAATCAATTGGACATGCTGTTGGCCATTACTACTGAAGGTACCGACTGTGCCTTGTCGATGGTGCAACAGGCTCCTCTAGATGGCTCAAAAATTGCTTTGTGGGCGTATCTGATGTCGGATGTACATGTCAGGGCGTTGAGTAACGGATTATTTGAGGCTAAGCATGGTGCCTACCGTCACCTGTGGACAGGTAGTAACAACAACCATGCGGCTACGTCGGAATACCAGATGCGACTGTTACTGAACGAGTATGTGATGAATCTGATAGAGGAGGGGTGTACGTTGGCCGATAACTGTATGCGTACCTGGATATTCGTGCAGAACATAGACAATAACTATGCTGGGGTGGTGAAGGCGCGCAATGAGGTGTTTATGACACAGAACCTTACCTCGGAGACGCATTTTATTGCCAGTACGGGCATTGGTGGGCGAATGGCAGATCCAAAGACACTGGTGCAGATGGATGCCTACGCAGTGGATGGTATTACTCAGGAGCAGATTCACTACCTTTATGCCCGCACACACTTGAACCCTACCTACGAATATGGGGTGAGTTTTGAGCGTGGTACGTATATCGACTATGGTGACCGCAGACATGTGCTGATATCAGGTACTGCCAGCATCAACAACAAGGGTGAGATTATGTATCGTGGTGATGTGCGCCAACAAACCAGACGCTTGTGGGAGAATGTGGAGATGCTGCTGGCTGAGGCTGGGTGTACCTTTGACGAGGCACTGCAGATGATTGTCTATCTGCGTGACATTTCCGACTATAGCGTGGTGAAGACGTTGTTTGACGAACGATTCCCTGATAAGCCTAAGGTGTTTGTGAGTGCCCCTGTGTGCCGTTCTGGGTGGTTGGTAGAGATGGAGTGTATTGCCGTGAAAGCGCAGACGGATGAGCGCTTCGCTGCTCTCTAAGTTTCTAACAGAGTTTTGATATAAGAGATGATGTCTGTTCGTTGGTTAGGATGAAACCAACGGATGGACATGTCTTTTTTGAACCAAGTGAGCTGTTTCTTTGCATAGATGCGTGTGTTGCGCTTGATTTTCTCTACGGCTTCATCTAAAGTCCATTCGCCATCAAGGTACTTGAATAGTTCTTTGTACCCTACGGTGTTGAGCGAGTTGAGGTGTCGAAAAGGATACACCTTCTTGGCTTCTTCCAGCATACCTTTTCGCATCATCTGATCTACTCGCTGGTTGATGCGGTTGAACAATTCGTCACGTTCTCTTTTTAAGCCAATTTTGATGATATGGAAGGGGCGTTGTACTTGTTTTCGCTGGCGGAATGAGGTGAATGTCTTGCCTGTCATGTAACAAATCTCCAAGGCGTGAACAATGCGCTTGTAGTTCTTTAGGTCAACAATGGCGTAGTATTCAGGATCGAGCATCTTGAGCTCGCGTTGTAACCCCTCTAATCCTACTTCTTCATAGCGTTCCCACATCATAGCACGCGTGTCTGCATCGATAGTGGGAATGTCATCAATTCCCTGACAAACAGCATCTATGTACATCATCGATCCGCCTGTCATCAGTACCGTGTCCTGAGATTGGAAGAGTTGCTCAAGTAGTGCTAGTACCTCATCGGCATATTGTGCTGCACTGTAGTAGTCAGACAGTTGTAAGGAGCCTACAAAATAGTGTCGCAAACGAGCCTGTTGGTCAGGGGTAGGTGCAGCAGTACCTATCTTCAAGTCGGCATAAAGTTGCCTCGAATCGGCAGAGATAATGCTTGTGTGCAGCTCTTCCGCCAATTCGAGGCTGATATCAGTCTTGCCTACTGCTGTAGGACCCAAGAGTACTACTAAGGTTTTCATCAATAGATGTCACTGCCATCGTAGGAGTCACCTCCGATAATACCATCCAGGCCTTCATAGCCTTCGGCATCAATCTCGTCGGAGTTATAGCCCTGATCACCATAGAAGTCCTCGCCCAAGTCATCGGAGCCAGCAGTGAGTTTCTTTTCCATCTCGTCAAAGTCCATGGTCTGAGCGGGTGCTTCTCCACGGCTCTTTGTGCATACGGGTTCGTTGAGCCCCTTGCCAGTAATTACTTCCATCAGCTTGATGAAGAAGCAACGGTCGGTCATGTAGTCGAATACATAGATCAGCTTTTGGTAGGTGTCTTCATCTACCAACTTGCCAATGCGTGTATCGGACATGATGTAGCTATCAGTATCGGCATCGGTGTCCATTTCTTCAAGAGTTACCTCGATGTCCTTGTTCCATTCGTCATCGCAAACAAAGAAAGAAGCTAACTCACCCTCCTTAAAACCTACAGCTTTGATGATGGCTTTGTGGAAATCCAGGAAGGTCGCATCTGGGTCAATTTGAATTTCACGCAGGAAATTATCAACCTCGTCGGATATTATTGTAAAACGATATACCATATAATCTTCAATTATATACTTTGTGTCAATTCATAATACCAGTAATAATACCACGTTTTGATGAACGTATGAAATCAACGATATATTTGATTTCTGGTGTTATTACCATCTCTTCCTCTATCTTACGCAGGGCGTTTGTTACATTCAGTCCGCTTTGGTAGATGATGCGGTAGGCATTGTGAATCTGCTCAATGGTCTCGTTAGAGAAACCACGGCGACGCAGCCCCACGATGTTAATGCCACAATAGATGGTAGGCTCACGTCCTGCTATGATGTAAGGAGGAATGTCTTTTGAGAAACGGCAACCACCTTGTATCATGACATACCCACCAATGCGGCAGAACTGATGCACCAATACTACGGCACTTATGATGGCATTATCATCAATCTCCACCTCACCAGCCAGTTTAGTAGAGTTACCAATGATGATGCCACTACCTACAACACAATCGTGTGCCACATGCATATTCTCCATCAAGAGATTATTGCTGCCCACTATCGTCTCGCCTCTGGAAGCTGTACCTCGGCTGATGGTGACGTTCTCACGAATGCTGTTATTATTGCCAATGATGGCAACGGAATCTTCGCCTTTGAACTTCAAGTCTTGGGGTAGCGTACTAATGCTGCATCCAGGGAAGAAGGTGTTGCCAGAGCCGATGCGTGCACCATAATGGATGGATACATTGTTCATCAGCACATTGTTGTCTCCCATCTCCACACCTTTGTCGATAAAGCAGAAAGGTCCTATTTGGTTGCCATCACCCAGCTTTGCAGTAGGATCAACGTATGCCAATGGACTTATTTGATTGCTCATAACTATTCTTGTTTACTTGTTTTTTACTACTTGTGCCATTACTTCTGCTTCGCACACCTCATCTTCGCCCACGAAACCATAGCCTCGCATGGTGGTAAGACCACGATGTAATGGCTGTATCATTTCTATCTTGAAAACCAGTGTGTCACCAGGAACCACTTTCTTGCGGAATTTCACGTTGTTGATTTTCAGCACGTAGGTGGAGTAATGCTCCAGTTCATCCACTTGGTTAAGTACCAGCAGACCGCCTGTCTGTGCCATAGCTTCTATAAGCAATACACCAGGCATGACGGGTTCCAAGGGGAAATGCCCTTGGAAGTAGGGCTCATTGCCAGTGATGTTCTTCACACCTACGATGTAGTCAGGGCCAATCTCCACAATCTTATCAACCAACAACATAGGGTAGCGGTGGGGGATAAGCTGTCGTATCTTGTTGACGTCCATCAGCGGTGGGGTGTTGACATCGTATTTAGGCGCCTGTACGTTATGCAACCTGATCTGGCGACGCATCTCGCGGGCAAACTTGTTGTTGACCGTATGACCAGGACGGGTGGCGATGATACGGCCTTTGATGGGCTTGCCTATCAGAGCCATATCGCCTATGAGGTCAAGCAACTTATGGCGTGCACACTCGTTAGGCCATACTAACGGCTTGTGCATGATGTAGCCAAGGTGGGTGGAATCCATGTGGGGAACACCCATCACGTCAGCCAATTGGTCATATTTATCTTGTGTCATTTGGCGTTCATAGATCACGATGGTATTGTCGAGGTCACCTCCCTTGATGAGACCCAACTGTAGCAGGGGCTCTATTTCGCGTACGAAAACAAAAGTACGTGCCTTTGCTACCTCGGTCTTGAACAGATTCATATCCTCGAGAGTGGCATATTGGTTGGGTAGGATAGTACTCTCGTAAGAGATCAGTACGTTAAGGCTGAACTCATCGTCTGGTAGCACGATAATGGAAGAACCTGTCTTTTCGTTACGGAATTCAATCTTCGACTTAATCACGAAATAGTCTTTCACAGAATTCTGCTCAACGGTACCCACGCGCTCTATGCCTTCCACGAAATATTCGGCGCTCCCATCCAGAATGGGGAACTCAGGACCATCGACCTGTATGAGACAATTGTCGATGCCAGCCGCATAAAGGGCTGCCAATCCGTGTTCTACGGTGCTTATTTTCACTCCGTTTTTGTTAAGTACCGTTCCTCGTGTGGTTTCGGTTACATTTTCAGCTATAGCATCGATGATGGGTTGTCCTTCCATGTCGGTACGCTGAATCTTATAACCGTAATTATCAGGAGCGGGGTTGAAGGTTACCGTAAGGTTTAATCCGGTATGTAACCCTTTACCGCTGAGTGAGAAACTTTCTTTCAGTGTTTTCTGTTTCAACATCTTATTGTGTTTTGCCTTTTTTTAGTTCGTCTAATTCTTTACGTAAAGCATTGAGCTCTCTGTACATATCGGGCAATCGCTTCATAACGGCCTGCACCTTAAACCACCCTTTGTCCTCAATGGGGAGGGTACCCATCATGGTTTTACCATCAGGGATAGAACTGATGATGCCCGTTTGCGGACCCAGGGTAACGTGGTTGCCTACGGTGAGGTGACCGGAAATGCCTACCTGGCCAGCAATAACACACCATTCGCCCATCTTGGCAGAACCTGCTACGCCTGCTTGTGCGGCTATCACGGTGTTGGCACCAATTTCAACATTGTGGGCAATCTGTATCAAGTTGTCCAGCTTCACACCTTTGCGTATGATGGTAGATCCCATGGTAGCACGATCAACACAAGTGTTGGCACCAATCTCTACGTTGTCTTCAATAATGACATTACCTATCTGCGGAATCTTGTTATAACCCTCAGGGGTAGGAGCAAACCCGAAACCATCGCCCCCGATTACCACGCCCGAATGAAGTGTTACGTGGTTGCCTATCTGGCAATCGTGGTAGATATTAACACCTGAGTAGATAAGCGAGCTTTCGCCAATGCGTGCGTTCTTGCCTACATAGGTGTGGGGATAAATCTGCGTATTATCACCAATTACAGCACCTTCGTCAACCACGGCATAGGCTCCGATATAAACATCTTTGCCCACCTGTGCATTTTCGGCTACCACAGCAGTGGATGCTATTCCTTTGTTCTGTGTCTTGCTTTGCTCGTAGAGCGTCATCAGTTTAGCGAGGGTCTCATAAGCATTGTCAACCTTGATGAGGGTAGCTTTGACGGGCTTTTCGGGCACAAAATCACGGTTGACCAATACAATGCTGGCCTCTGTGTCATAGATATAATGTTCATATCTGGGATTAGAGAGGAAAGTAATGCTACCAGGCTTGCCTTCTTCAATCTTGGCAAAGGTGTTCACAGTGGCATTGGCATCTCCAACAATCTCACCCTGTACAAATGCTGCAATTTGTTGTGCTGAAAAGTCCATAACTTTTAGTCGATTATCTATTTGGCTACAAAAATACTGCCTTTTTTTGATATTTACTGCATCCAAAAAGCATAAAAAATGTTCAATTTCCCTAAATCAAACTATTTTTCTGTAATAGTACTGACATTTGCTGTTGCAGATTCTGGGAGGATTGACGTGCTGCATCGGCAAAACCCTGGGTATTGTCAGCATAAATGATGCCACGACTAGAGTTGACAATCAAACCACACTGACTATTCATGCCATATTTGCAAACTTCTTCCAATGAACCTCCTTGGGCACCCACACCGGGTACTAACAGGAAGTGATGGGGGGCAATCTTGCGGATGTCTTCGAAGGCCTTGCCTTGAGTAGCTCCGACCACATACATCAGTTGGTCGGCATCTGCCCACTCTTGTGATTTGCGCAACACTTTTTCAAATAGGCGTTCGCCCTGTGGATCTGTAGTGAGTTGGAAATCGTGTGAACCCTTGTTGCTGGTAAGTGCCAATAGGATAACCCACTTGTTCTCATAACCCAAGAATGGCTTTACGCTGTCTTCACCCATATAAGGTGCAACGGTAACAGCATCCACTCTGCCTTCTTCAAAGAAGCTGCGAGCATACATTGCTGAGGTATTACCTATGTCGCCTCGCTTGGCATCAGCGATGACGAGTTGGTCAGAATAGTTGTCCTTGATATAGTTAATGGTTTTCTCGAATGCCAACCAGCCTTTTACACCCATACATTCGTAGAAAGCCAAGTTGGGCTTATAGGCGATGCACAGGTCGGCAGTAGCATCAATAATTGCTTTGTTGAAAGCAAAGATAGGATCTTCTTCCTCCAACAAAAAATGGGGAATTTTCTTGATATCGGTGTCAAGGCCAACGCACAGAAATGACTGCTTGCGTTTGATGTTTTCAAATAATTGTTCTCGGTTCATATAGTTTATTCTTTTGTTTCTTTGTTTTCAAAACTCAATGGTGTATTCTTGAATGCAGCTTCTTGTAAGAAGAGCAAGCCTTCCAGGTGCAGGTCTTTCTTAACAGGAGCTTTTTCGGCATCGTCATTATTGTTGTCTTTGCTTGTATTTGACTCCACTTCAAAGAACCATATCAGCAGGGCACCTTCATTGTTTTCAACACTAAAAGGTTGTTGTTTGCTCTCATCGGCAGCAATCTCTTGCAGTTGTTGGAATGGAATACCAAATCGGGTAAAATAGAGCAAGGTGTCTTGCGAATAGATAATATCCATATGCAATGTACTATCTGTTTCAGTCAGAATTTGCTCACGTTGCCATTCGTCAATCTGCATCACCTTTTGGAAGTTGCCTTGTGGCATCAAAGCCATTTTTTCTCGCATATTGGCAAAAGGCAATTCGATGGTAGCTGGGTCTATTGGCTCTGAATCTGTGTCGTATGGTTCATTAGACCCTTCGTAGTAAGGATTGGTATGCAGATCCACTAGTCCGTCAATCCATTGGCTCACTAATGAATCGCTTTGCAGCTCGAACTTCAAGTAGCTCAACTTACCTTTGAGTATGTTGGCATCGTGTTTGTCCATAGTTTTGATTAGACTATCGAAACGAGTATAGTCCAAAGGAAGTTGCACACCTGTGCGCAGAAAGATGCCGTCCACTTGTCTGGTCAGCAAACGACGTGTAGTGGCTGTCATGTTCCAAGGACCTACAGAGGCAATGAAAAACACCAGTGCAAATGATATCAATATCCACATGATACGTTTGCCTTGCCTGAACAATAGGTAGATGCACACCACATAACACCAAATATTGAATAACAGGACATAGGCACGCGCAACGGTGAAACCGTAATCGGAGATGCGGCGAAAAATGCCCACTGTCATCAGTACCAACAAAGGTAATGCCAAGAGAGCCAGCCAACGTACCAATTTTTTGTCAAAAAGTTTGTTATCTTGCAAGAGTAGGGGATAGACGAGGGCCGTGATGAACAGCATACTTATCATCATGGTGGTGACAAGCCACACTACTCCTCCACTGGGAAGTTCCCATGTGTAGAGTATTCTCAACAAGTAGAAATAGAGGGTAATGAGATAGGCTGCCTGCAAAGGTACGAAAAGCCCATGTACCACCATACGCCCAAAATCGTTCAATCGATTTATATTGGTATCGTGCTTAGCTGATTCTTTGGGTATCTGCATCATCAGCAATATCACGTTAGTGGTGAACATGCAGATAATCACCATTGAAATATATAGTTCTTCTGGAACATCTAAGTCGAACAACTCTTGGATGCCCCACAACAATAGTTCAATGCCACCCAATAAGATGCCACTCACCAATGTGGTTTGTAAAGCACTTATGATGATGTTCCAGCTGAAGTTCCATGATTCAATGTCTGTTTCTTTCCCAAAGAATGAAAGGAAAAAGATAGATGCCTTAATGAGTAACAATGTTGCCAACAAACCAATAACAAGTTCCATACCAAAACTGTCTTGGCTTTGCTGGGCAATGATGGCGCAGTAGAGCAACCAGCCAACTTGTGCAATCAAGTGAACAATGCTGGCTCTTTTGCCATTGGATTGTTCTTCGCTCCACAGATGAAGGGATACTCCTAACAGCAAAGCCGTAGGAGGGTAGAACATGATAATGAATAATAGCGCATCGCTATTGGGTATCAAATCCTTGTCCCAAAGTAGCATCAATGCTATAAAAGTGTAGATTATGGTGAACAGAAGTGCCACAGGGAATCTTTTTATTACGATTGCAAGTCGTTCTGTAACTCCCTTGAAAGATATATACTCTATCCATTTCATAATCTTCAATTCTTTTCAAATATCATTTCTTAATTACCCTCTCCTACTGTATTGGGAAATGGCACTAAGCAATAAGTACAAATGCTACAGTTCGCTTTCTTTCATTCGTTCTGCATTTTCCGCCACAATGAGATGGTCGATGCAATCCTGTATGTCGCCATCCATGAAAGCAGGCAGGTTGTAGATGGTATAGTTGATGCGATGATCGGTAATGCGTCCCTGAGGATAATTATAGGTACGAATCTTAGCAGACCTGTCGCCAGTAGATACCATCGTCTTGCGCTTGGCAGCGATATCGTCAACATATTTCTGATGTTCCTTGTCGTAGATGAATGAACGCAGGCGAGCCAACGCACGCTCCTTGTTCTTGGGCTGGTCGCGTGTTTCGGTACACTCTATCAAGATTTCCTCCACAACGCCTGTGTTTGGGTTCTTCCAGTTATATCGCAGACGCACACCCGATTCCACCTTGTTGACATTCTGACCTCCGGCACCACTACTTCGGAAAGTGTCCCAACGTATTTCACCCTCGTTGATGCTCACCTCAAAAGGTTCGGCTTCAGGCAGTACTGCAACAGATGCTGCTGAGGTATGTACACGCCCCTGTGTCTCTGTTACAGGAACACGTTGTACGCGATGCACGCCAGATTCATATTTTAAGGTGCCATAAACTCCTTCACCTGTAATGGGACAGATGATTTCCTTGAATCCGCCAACAGCACCTTCACTGGCACTGGAAATCTCCAATTTCCAACCTTTGCTCTCACAGTATTTCGAGTACATACGGAAGAGGTCGCCAGCAAACAACGCAGCTTCATCACCTCCCGTACCTCCACGTATTTCGAGTATAGCATTGCGGCTGTCCATCGGATCAGCAGGTATCAACATCAGTTTTATCTCCTCCTCTAACTTGGGCTGTCGTTCCTGACATATTGCCAGTTCTTCACGGGCCATCTCTTTCATCTCGGCATCATCTTCGTTGGTTATGATGTCTTTCGCCTCGTCAATGCGCCCCAATAGCTCTTGATATTCCTTACGGGCCGTCATCAATCGCTCCAACTCCTTGTATTCCTTGGTGAGCTTTACGTAACGTTCCTGCTCTGCAATTACGCTGGGGTCGGTAATCAAGGTAGATACCTCATCGAAACGAGGTGCCAGACCGTCCAGTTTTTCTAATAAATTATTCTTTTCAGCCATTAGTATCTAAATTCACCAAATTCGCTTCTGATAATCAGTTCCTTGTGGTCGCTTTCTTCAATGCGTCCTACAATCTGGGCATCAATGTTGAAGCTCTTGGAGATAGCAATCACTTCATCTGAATATGCTGCGGGTAGATACACTTCATAACGATGTCCCATGTTGAATACCTTATACATTTCTTGCCAGTCGGTGCCACTTTGTTCGTGGATGGTCATAAACAATGGGGGAACTGGGAACATATTGTCTTTTATTACTTGGCAGTTATCGCCTACGAAATGCAATACCTTGGTCTGCGCACCACCAGAGCAATGTACCATACCGTGTATTTGCGGACGAAGGTTATCCAGTAATTTCTTTACAACTGGTGCGTAGGTACGAGTAGGGGATAGTACTAATTTTCCTGCATTAAGTGGACTTCCTTTCACTTCATCAGTCAATTTCAAGCCTCCGCAATATACTAACTCATCAGGTACAGCTTTATCATAACTCTCTGGATATTTTTCAGCCAAATACTTGCTGAATACATCATGTCGAGCTGAAGTTAGACCGTTACTGCCCATACCGCCATTGTATTCATGTTCGTAGGTAGCCTGTCCGAAAGAGGCAAAGCCTACAATCACATCTCCAGGACGGATATTGGCATTGTCAATCACATCACTTCGTTTCATACGACATGTTACTGTTGAATCAACGATGATGGTACGAACCAAATCACCTACGTCAGCAGTTTCGCCACCAGTAGCGTAAGCTCCCACGCCCATCTCGCGCAGCTCAGCTAACAGTTCGTCAGTACCGTTGATGATAGCTGAAATTACTTCGCCTGGTACCAACAGCTTGTTGCGTCCAATGGTAGATGATACAAGAATGTTGTTAGTAGCACCCACACACAACAGATCGTCGATGTTCATGATTAGCGCATCTTGGGCAATACCTTTCCACACACTGAGGTCACCAGTCTCTTTCCAATACAGATATGCCAGTGATGACTTAGTGCCTGCACCATCGGCATGCATGATGTTGCAATAGTTGGGGTCACCTCCTAAAATGTCTGGTATAATTTTACAGAATGCCTTGGGAAATAATCCCTTGTCAATGTTCTTGATGGCGTTGTGCACATCTTCCTTAGCTGCACTTACGCCTCTCATCATGTATCTTTGTTTGTCCATAATAGGATGAGTTTTTTATTTGGGTACAAAAATAATACAAATGGGAGACAATGCCAAATGTCTTTACACTCTTTATAAAATAAAGAGGATGTGTCTATTTTTTTTGACACACCCACTTTTTTTTAGAAGTCTCTACCTTCAAACAGTGAACCGCCACTGGTTGATGAACTGTGCTTGCCTCCAGCATTGAAGATATAACTCAGGGAGAATACAATATTGGGGTACTTGGGGCGTACCCACGTCTCTGAGTTCAAACCGATACTGGTTCTTCGGTTATAATACTTAGCAGTGTGGAACACATCGTTAGCTACAGCGGCAAATGCCAGCTTGCCCTTCATGAACTGCTGACGGAACGCCAAGTTGAAGTAAACATAACCATGTTCCTTTCCTTGTGTCAAACTTTTGGGGCCGATAAAATGGCCATCAAACTGTATGCGACTATCCTTGCCTAAAGTTAGAGAGTTAATCCACCCCAGCTGATACGTGAAACCGTCAGCATCTGTACAACCTATATGCTGGGCCTTAAAGTCATATTGGAACAGACTGCCATTGAGGGTAGTAGTCCACCATCGGGTAGTCTTGGCAACGCCACTGAACTCTAAACCCCATTCTATCTGACGTCCAGCATTGACGTTTCTATCAAGTGTTACACCTGGTTCGTATGCTTCACGCACCCAATCTACCACATCCTTACGATGACGATAGAATCCTCCGAAAGAAATACTGTGTCCGCCTTCGAAAGAGTTGCGATAGTTCAGTTCTAATGAGTTGATGAACTCAGGACGGATGTCGGTACTGCCAATCTTGCGGGTGTAGTAGTCTTCATAGGTAATGTAAGGCTCTGTCTGCCAGATTCCTGGACGATTGGTTCGACGAGAATAGCCCAACGTGAAGATTCCTCCCTTACCTAAGTTGTAAGATATATGGGCAGAGGGGAATAAATCCAGACGTTTCTTATCAAGATTTCCTCCTGGAACGGTTATCTCTACTAAGTCGATTACTCTTTCTGCACGTATGCCTGCATCGAATTCAAAGTTACCAAACTTGTCGTTCATCATTGCATATAGTGCATGTATCTGACGACGGTAGTAGAATGGAGCATGCAAATCGTCCTGCCACTCAAAATCCTCCTTGGCTCTATCCCAGTACTTGATGTTGTACTCCCCATGCTCGCTGTAAGTTGAGTAGAAATAGCCACTCTCGAAATTACCCGTTGAGCTGTATTTGTTACGATAGGTGAGGGTGAAATCACAATCCCAATGGTGTTCTTCCTCATAGCCTCGCGTACCTTCGTAACGCTTTCCTGACATGTCAAACATATTACTTTCCGTATATTCCAATGAGTACCAGTCGTAACGGAAACGATTGACGGTTGATAGGTTGCTGTGGTCATTGATTTTCCAGTTCCAGGACAAAGCAGCTTGGAATAGGTTTTTCTTCAACTGGTAGCGGTCGTGGCTGTTGTAGGTGGCGTCGTTCAGCACTTCGTCTCCTTGTAAGCGCAACTCATGGTACCGCATATCACCACCTCTGGTAAACTTGGTCTGACCCGCCTGTAAGTCGAGTGATAAGTTATGGTGCTTGCCGTCATTGTATTGCCAACCCGCCTTGCCAATGAACGAACGGTTTTCGCTAAATCGAGTGCCATCAGATTCTGAGGTAGTGGTAAAATCATCCACCACAGTTTTCTTCTTTTGCTGGAAATTACTTTTTCCCATAATGTTGGTAGCAGTACCACCTACATAGAGAGTGTGTTTTCCTGTACGATAGTTCAGGAGAGCATCACCCGTCCATGTACCTAACGTACTTCCTGAGGCGTTGAACATGCCGCTCCAACCATCACCGCTGGCTCGCTTGGTAGTAATATTGATAATACCCACATCACCTTCCGCGCGATAGCGTGCGGAAGGAGTAGTTATTAACTCAACGTCTTCCACAGATGCGGCTGGGATTTGTTGTAGGGCTTGGGTGCCTGTAAGAGGACTGAGTTTGCCATCTACATACACCAGAAAGTTGCTACTGCCTCGGAAGGTGAGTCCGCCATCGGCATCCACCTGCACTGAAGGGGTGTTGGCCAAGATATCTACTGCCGTTCCTCCTGAAGCACCTACTGCTGCCGATCCGCTGATGCGCTGCCGATCCAATTTATAAACTATCTGGTTCTTTTCGCCTACAACGGTAACTTCAGACAGACCCGTAGCCAGTTCTTTGATAGCAATGATACCTAAATCTATGGTTTGTCCCTCAGTAATGGTAAGCTTTTCGCTGATATAAGGGTCATAGCCTAACATACGCACCATTACCAGCACATCGCCAACAGGCACATTCTCAACGGTAAAAGCGCCGTCAACTACCATTCCTGATGCTACCACTTTGTCATTTAGGTCTGACACAATCACATCAGCATAGTCTATTGCTTGCTGTGTGTTGGCATCCACTACCTTTCCCTTAATGATAGCAGAAGATGCTGCATAAAGTGCGCATTGTACGCACCCCAGCAGTATCGTCAGTAACAACTTTTTCATGATATACTCCTCTACTTTCTTCGTGATGGTTGGTCGGTCTTAGAACTGAACGGAAGGAGCCTGACTTGCACCTGCATCAGCTTCGAAATAAGCACGCTGTGTGAAGCCCAGCATACCAGCAAACAAGTTCTTGGGGAACGTGCGGATGGTGGTGTTATACTTCTGAGCTTCCTTGTTGAAGTTAGTGCGTGCCACATTGATGCGGTTTTCTGTACCCTCCAGTTGAGCCTGCAATTCCTTGAACTGCTCACTGGCTTTCAAATCGGGATAGCTCTCAGAAATAGCGATCAGTCTGCCCAGTGCAGAAGCAAGCTCGCCTTGTGCTTGCTGGAACTCCTGCAATTTCTCAGGTGTGACGTTCGATGGGTCAATGGAAATGGAAGTAGCTTTGCTACGAGCATTCACCACGGCTTCGAAGGTAGATTGCTCATGCTGGGCATACCCCTTCACGGTGTTCACCAAATTAGGAATGAGGTCAGCACGACGCTGATACTGAGTCTCTACATTGGCCCACGCGGTGTTCACGCCTTCGTCAAGGCCAACCATACCATTATAAACACTTACGAGCCAAAAGGCAATTACTGCAATGACTGCTATCAGTCCAATTGTTGATTTCTTCATATTATTCTAAAAATTAAATATTACATCTTAAACGATTTATCAGAAGCGAGATCCAGCACCTCCACCGCCTCCCATGCCTCCGCCAAAGCTGCCACCAATGTGGCCTCCACTACCAAAGCCTCTGCCGCTTCCACCCATGATGATAGGACCACCACCGCCATTCTCTACGCTGTTGTAGGTGGTGCGTTTGCGCTTCACCACATGACCACAATTGCTGCAAATCCAAGTCACTTCATAGGTCTTTGAAGATCTGCTGCTATAGAGTAGTCTGGTAGATTCCTGCTTTAGTGTATATTGTCCGCATGATGTGCATTTGCGCTGATACCTATCTGATAGCCAGGCAAAGAATATCAGGATGCCAGAGAAGCCGAAGGTTAAAAAAAGGAATGCCAGCAGACCAAACCAGTCGCCCGTTTCTTCTTCTTTCTCCATCGTACCGTCCAATCTGCCCACTACTTTGGTCATACCGGCCAGCATACCTTCGTCCCATTTGTTGTCTTTCAGGTAGGGTATCATGTCTTGCACCTGAATACGCTTGCAGATTGCATCTGGCAGGTCTCCTTCCAGTCCGTAGCCTGTGTAGAACTGGATAGCACGTTGGTCCACCACTAACAGCACAACCAGTCCGTTGTCTTTCCCTTTCTTACCTACGCCCCAGCTGTTCAGCAACTCGTGGCAGAAGTCGAATGGATCTACCTCACCGATGGAAGGCAAAGCTGCTACCACCGTTTCTATGCCAGTCTTCTCTTCTAATTGGTAGAGCATAGCGTCAATACTGTCGGTGGCTGCTTGGGATAAAATGCCGGAGGGATTGCATACATATTTAGTACGATCCTGCAAATGAACTTTTGGCAGATTGTCGGGTGTAAAAACTTTCTGGGCACTTGTGCTCAGCACGCAGAAAAGTCCTAAAACCCCTATGATGAGAACTCGTAATTTCATAACCATTCTTCTTTTATGGCCAAAGATACAGAAAAAAAACTTATCTGATGTATTTTTCCAAGAAATTCTGAACTCTTTGGGTATATTCCTCAGGATGGTCAAAATAAGAACTTGCGTGTCCGGAACCTGGAGCTAACCAGATCTCCTTGGGTTCGGGCTTGGCTTCATAGAGTGGGTAAACCATCCAAGTGGGCACGAAACTGTCGTTGTCGCCGTGGATGAAAAACATGGGCAACTGGCTCTTTTTCACCATCTCAAGAGGCGATGCTTCGTAGAATGTCCAACCATGCAGCATGCCGCACCACCAACTTGCCAATGGGATGACTTTCTGCATAAGGTTCTGCTGGTGCTGGTCGCCTGCTACCTCGTCGAACACGCTGGTATAGCCGCAGTCCTCGATGTATGCCTTGACGAAAGGTTTCTGAGGTTCACCGCTAACACACATCGCTGTGGCAGCACCCATTGATGTGCCATGAATCACCATCTGTGTGTCGCCGATTCTGCGTCCCAAGCTATCGGTGGGGGCAAAGATGTTGTTGGCCACATCCAGCCATTCGATGACATCCAATCGGTCAAGCCAACCCATTTGTGCATATTTGCCTTCACTAAGGCCATGCCCGTTGAGGTCTGGCAAAAACATATTGTATCCCATATCGTGCTGAAACATGTAACCGTAGCGCATCATGCGTATGGCACTGTCTGTCCATCCATGAATGACGAAGGCTGTCTTGTCAGTAGGCTGGTTGGCTACAGCATATACGGCATGCAGCCGTCTGCCATCGTTGGCTATGATGAAAGTATCACGCAAGGCGCCTTTGGCGCGCAAATCTTCTACCCATGCTTTTGCTGGGGGTAATTCCTCGAAGAGTTGAGCATAGGCTTTCTCTGGATTGTGTGAAACCTCACGATTAGGATTTACCAACATGTTCACAGCCATGTTGGCGATGGTGAGAGGTAATGCTATAATAATGATTATCAGCACACCTACAACAAACCCGAGTATCCTTTTTGTTCTTTTCTTCATCTATGCCAAATGTTCCAAGCCTCAAATGCTTGCAGCAGCAACATCTCCAATCCGTTCTTTACCACTGCTCCCTGCTTCTTGCCTTTTTTCATGAACAAGGTCTCGTCTGGGTTGTAAAGCAAATCGTATAGCAGATGTTTGGGGGTCAGCAACTCATAAGGAATGTCTGGACACTCGTTGATTTTGGGATACATACCCAAAGGGGTGCAGTTTACAATTACGTGGTGCGTGTCCATAATTTCTGGTGTCAGGTCGCTGTAGTTAATGAAGTGCTCTCCTTTCTTTGTACGTGATACAAACGTACTCTCTATACCTAAATCCTGTAAGCCACAGCAAATGGCTTTAGAGGCCCCTCCCGTACCGAGTATCAACGCTTTTTGATGGTGAGTAATAAACGGCTCGATAGACTGGGTAAAGCCAACAATGTCGGAATTATACCCCACCAGTTTGGTCTTCTTGCTGGTTTTGACGATCTTGATTACATTCACAGCACCAATTCGTTTGGCTGTATTTTTGTCAAGGTCGTCCAAATAAGGAATCACCTGTTCCTTGTAAGGGATGGTGACATTCAGTCCCTTGAGGTTGTCGTTTTTCTCTATTACCTCCCTGAACTCTTTGATGCTGGGTATTTCAAAATTAACATACTCAGCATCAATGTTCTCAGCTTCAAACTTTTCGTTGAAATATCCTTTTGAAAAGGAATGTCCCAACGGATAACCTATCAATCCGTAAATATCCATTTTATATAGCTTTCAACACGTTCTTTTCAATTCGTTCCAATATATCATCTGATGCTTCTTCTTTCTGGAACTGCTCACCAGTGATGTGTTCATACAGCTCAATGTAGCGGTCGCTGATAGAGGTTACAATCTCGTCTGTCATAGGTGGCACTTGTTGTCCTGCTTTTCCCTGAAAACCGTTGTCCATCAACCATTCGCGCACGAATTCCTTAGAGAGCTGCTTTTGTGGTTCTCCTTTGGCGAACTTTTCCGCATAGCCATCAGCATAGAAATAGCGACTGGAGTCTGGGGTATGAATCTCATCCATCAAGTAGATGACACCATTGTGCTTACCAAACTCATACTTTGTATCTACCAGGATTAAACCGCGTTTAGCCGCAATATCTGTACCGCGCTGGAACAATGCCAATGTATATTTCTCCAATAAGTCATATTCCTCTGGAGTGGCCAAACCCTTCGACAGGATCTCATCTTTTGAGATGTCGGCATCGTGCTCGCCAATCTCAGCCTTAGTGGTTGGGGTGATGATAGGAGTAGGGAACTTCTCATTCTCACGCATACCTTCAGGCAACTTTACCCCACATATCTCACGCACACCACTTTTATATGCACGCCAAGCACTGCCACAGAGGTAGCCACGTACAATCATCTCAATGGGAAATCCTTCGCACATCACACCCACTGTAACCATTGGGTCGGGTGAGGAAAGTTTCCAATTGGGACAGATATCAGCTGTCGCATCAAGGAATTTTGAAGCAATCTGGTTCAAGACCTGTCCTTTGAAGGGTATGCCTTTCGGTAGGATCACGTCGAAGGCTGAGATGCGGTCGGTAGCCACCATCACCAGCTTCTCGTCATTGATGTTATATACGTCACGCACCTTCCCGTGATAAACGCTTTTTTGTCCGGGAAAGTTGAAATCAGTTTTTGTTAATGCTTTCATTATCTTTTTCTTTAAGTACGTTTTTCTTTTCTTTGTCAAACTTGTCGTATGCCTCTACGATGCGCTCCACCAACTTATGACGCACGATGTCTTTCTGGTTCATCTCTATCACTGAGATTCCTTTCACCCCCTTAAGGACGTGCAATGCCTGTACCAAACCCGAAGTCTGCGAGGGAGGAAGGTCAATCTGTGTCATGTCGCCTGTTACGATCATTTTGGTGTTCATACCCATACGGGTGAGTAACATCTTGATTTGCTGAGAGGTGGTGTTCTGTGCTTCGTCCAGTATCACCACTGCATCACTCAGGGTTCTTCCTCGCATAAAAGCCAGCGGTGCAATCTGAATGACATTGGTTTCCATATATTCCTGCAGTTTGACAGCTGGTATCATGTCCTGTAGCGCGTCATAAAGCGGTTGCAGATAGGGGTCTATCTTCTCCTTCATGTCACCTGGGAGGAAGCCCAACTTCTCGCCAGCTTCTACAGCGGGACGACAGAGCACAATCTTGCGCTTCTCCTTGTTCTTAAGGGCACGCACCGCCAAAGCGATGGCAGTATAGGTCTTTCCTGACCCCGCAGGACCTACGGCAAATGTCAGGTCGCTATTGTTGAACGCTTCTACCAACTTCATCTGGTTCTCACTGCGAGGGATAATAGGCTTTCCCACCACGCTGAATACGATGACGTTGCCCGACTTTTCCGCTTGCGGAGCGTTACCTTTTATTATATCTATAATAACTTCTTCTTTCAGTGAATTGAATTCGGTGCAGTATTTCTGCAGTTTGATGATGTTTTCCTCGAAAGCACATAATTCCTCTTCATCGCCCAGCACCTTGATGACATTGCCTCGGGCAATGATACGCAGCTTAGGATAGAGTGCCTTGATGAGCTGCATGTTGGTGTTGTTGACGCCATAGAATATGATGGGATCTACGTCCTCGAGTACAATCAGTTTTTCTATCATTCAAACAATATTGGTTAATATGTTTGCAAAGATAGCGCAAACCGAATACAATTCCAAAATATATTTGAGAATTGTTGAGGTGTAGCGTGCCTAATTTATAGTAAGCGTTTTATTTTACTTTTTTCACCTTGATGCCATTCTTTTTTTTCGATATTTTCAGACAATCTTTCCTTAAACGGTGGTTTTCAAAGTCAAAAAGCAGGTTGGGATCGAAATGTTGGTTGTTTACACGCGTCTCGAAATGCAGATGGTCGCCTGTGGCCCTGCCCGTATGCCCTTCTAATGAGAGTGGGGAACCTGCCTTTACCTTCTCGCCTTTTTTTACCAGGTTCTTCGAGTTGTGACTGTAGAGTGTCTCAAGACCGTTGGGATGGCGCACTATCACGCAGTTGCCATAGTCGGCAAACCATTGTGACATCACTACCTCACCATCGAAAGCACTTCGAATGGTGTCGTTCGCAAAGGTCTTGATGTCCCATCCTGAGTGCATCCTGCCGTTTCTCGTGCCGTAGGGCGATAATATCTTGCAACCTGGTAAGGGGAAGTAGAAACCTTCTTCCATCAGGTCCATTGGACAGATAATCAACTCTTGCTTGTCGTTCAACTCGCTTACGGTGTTGATTTTGATGTGTTTCACTCCTACGTCATAATAATCCTGAGCCCATGTCAGCATAGGTAGTAAGAAAGTAAATAATATGACCGTCAGCTTCTTCATTATTCAAAATAAACTACCTGACTTTTGGTTAGCGATACATATTTCTTGAGTAAATCTAAAGTTAGCTCCGCAGCCTCTTGCAGGCCCTTCTCGCCACTATAGCCATTGATGATGGCCAATAGATGAATGGTATGTATGTCCATCTTTGTACGCTCGTGATCGCTGGTAGGGGTGCCAATGCCGCCTATGGCATCGCGATATACAGGTAATCCGTCAATGTTAAGCACACCTCGACCAATGCCCTCGTAGGGTTCTCCCTCACGGCCAATACCTAAAACAAGCCTGTCGCCCTTAATCTTATCCGCATCAAAGCCTCCAATGCTAAAGCCTGAATGCAATGAAACCAGATTGATGATGTCCACCAATGTATCAATTTGATAGAGGTCTAAACCTCGAAGCAGTCGTCTGCGTAGGGCTTCTGCCGATGGACGATACCTGCTGGGATCCTTGCCGCAACGTCTGTAGGCTGTTCTTGTGGCAGCTATGGCATATTGTTCCTTGCAGTCATCCACATTGCTCTCAGTACGCAATTGATGAGTAAAGGCGTCAATCTCCTGCCACAGCTCTTGGCTAAAGCTGGTGTTGGTCACCCATGCCTCTACAGCAACTCCCCTGAACTCAGGGCATTTACTCTTCAGTTCCTCTGATACTTCTATATTCATTTATTCAACATGATTCCCGTTAACAAGCGACCAGAGTCTCGAGTTAAACGACGTACTGAGAAAAACTCCTGATACCTTAGGTAAGTGCAGATGCCCGACATTTCAATCTGGGAGGAAGGAACACCGAACTCTTGCATGTCAAGACGGTTGGCCACCCATAAGTTGATATGGTATTTATGCGAACGGGGTACCCATTCGGCTACATGCTCTATCGGATAACTGGAGTTCTTAAACTCCTCATACACTTCATCACCCACTTCAAAACCAGCCAATGAGATACCGGGGCCTACAACGATATGCACATCCTCGGGCAGGGTGCCAAACTTCTGTTGCATCTTCTGTAAGGCGGTTAGCGTGACATGATTCACGGTGCCTCTCCATCCCGCATGTGCCATGCAGACTGCTTCGTTCTTGGCATCATAGATGGCAATAGGCAGACAGTCGGCTGATGTGACGCAAACGCAGATACCCTTCTCTCTAGTCATCAAGATGTCCTTCTTTTCCAGGCGTTCACGACGTTCTTCCTCTGTGCCTCGCAGGAATGATCTGCCTAAGTGGGCATAGTCGGTGCCATGAGCCAAGTGGGGTATAGCAAGTACTGCTGGTCTCTTCGGCAGTGCATCACGTACGATTTCAAGATTCTGCTGGATGCTTTTGGGGTCATCATCCGTATAGATACCACAGTTCAATGAACCGTAGTTGCCTGTGCTGACGCCACCAAAACGAGTGGTGGTGAAACAGGTGACATTGGGGAATGCCAGCATTGATTCGTATGATAACAGTCTTTTGTCTTCAGATAATATAGCCATATTCTATTCCTTATTATTTGGTTTGCTTTTAGGTAATTGTTTGAAAAGTTGCGCTAATATACGCATATAATTTGAAGAAAAAAAATATATCTGATATTTCTTTTTAATTAAGTTTGGGTAAAAAATAGTAATTTTGCTGCCATGTGGTTATTTTTAGCATTCCTATCTGCCGCCCTGCTGGGCTTTTACGACGTTTTTAAGAAACAGTCGCTCAAGGACAATGCCGTCTTGCCGGTATTGTTTCTTAACACTATTTTTTCTTCCATGTTTTTTTTGCCCTTCATCGGTGTGTCACATTGGTCGCCCCAAGTGCTGCAAGATACTATTTTTTATGTACCAGAAGCAGGATGGGAGGCTCACAGGCTGATATTGCTCAAGTCGTTTATAGTACTATCGTCGTGGATGTTGGGCTATTTCGCTATGAAGCACTTGCCCATTACTATTGTGGGGCCCATCAATGCCACACGCCCAGTGATGATACTGGTTGGTGCCATGCTGATATTTGGTGAGCGGCTGAACCTTTATCAGTGGATTGGTGTGTCGTTGGCCGTTCTCTCTTTCTTTTTGCTGAGTCGTTCAGGACGGAAAGAGGGCATAGATTTTAAACACGACCGCTGGATTTTTTATGTGGTACTGGCGGCTATAATGGGGGCTGTTAGTGGTCTCTACGACAAATACTTGATGAATCATCTTAATCCTATGTTGGTGCAATCGTGGTATAACGTTTATCAGGTGTTTATAATGGGTTCCATTATTGCTTTCCTGTGGTGGCCACAACGCAAGAATATTACGCCTTTCCAGTGGAAATGGACCATTATCTGCATCTCTTTGTTTCTTTGTGCGGCTGATTTCGTTTACTTCTATTCGCTGAGCTTGGATGGTTCTATGGTTTCTATCGTTTCGATGGTGAGAAGGAGCAGTGTGGTGGTGTCGTTCCTCTTTGGGGCGCTTGTTTTCCGTGAAAAGAACTTAAAAAGTAAAGTTATTGATTTAATTTTGGTGCTAATTGGAATGTTCTTCTTATATTTGGGGACAAATTAAGAGTTCATGTCCCTTGGTTGGCATGTTGCCACTGTTGCGTGGCTCCGTTGTTTTACTTCCCAATTGCATCCGAATAGGAGGCAGTTGCCCTTATAATGAAAGAGTGGAAGGATGTAAAGATTGAGTAAAATTATTTTGATGAATAGGATGTTTTTTATTATACTTGTGCTATTGACGGCTTGTCAGATGACGTTTGCCCAGCAATTGAGGGAGAGTTTTGTGAATATGCCTGACTCGCTCAGTACCTTGCTGACCAAGGTAAACCGTGAGGACTTTATCGACTTTCTCGACAGTAACATGAAAGCGGAGGTGAACAACCGCTTAGGGGGTAAGTCGGAGATGACGAAGCTTACTGAAGATTTCTTGGAGGTGAAGATGAGTGAGCAAAGTACCTTTCAAATGAAAGTACTGACTAAGACTGACGGTACCCAATTGCTTTGCACCATTTCAACGGTGTGTGCTTCAGCGTGTGATAGCCATATTAACTTTTATTCCACAGATTGGCAACCCTTAGAGACAAACGACTATCTTCCCTCTATGCCTGCAATAGAACAATTCCTCAAGCCTTTGCCAGAGGATGCTGCTTATACCTTGCGCGATGCTTATCGTCAAGCTGATATGCTGCTGATGAAAGCTGATTTATCGGCAGATGATACTACTTTGACATTTACCTTCTCTACTCCAGATTATATGGATGCTGAGGCTGCTAAACTCTTGGCTCCCTATATCATCCCCACCGTTACCTTGCATTGGCGAGATGGGCGTTGGATGTAAAAAATCACGCTTAGCATTCTTTTCCATATTCTTATTATTTTTGTCTAACTCAAGGCTTTGCTTCACTCCGACTTGCACTTTCTAAGAAGTGGCAGAATTGCCTTTTTTTTATCTTGACACATTTTTTTCTTGTTTATGGGTGTTTTGTGGATAATGATATAGAATAATAACTATTTTTGTAAAAACATTTAATGTAATTTATATGAAAAAGTTTTTTTTATTGGTAATGACAATGGCGGTGGCTGGACTGATGCAGGCGCAGGCTCCGCAACAGGATGCTGGTGTGAAGCTTACTGAAATGAAGGGCTTGCAGCAGAAGGCGTATGTGTATCGCTCGATGGGTATGGGTGACCTGACTCAGGAAGATGGTCACCTGAATGGTTTTACTCCTTTCTATTTGGTGTATCCCGATAAAAAAGTGGACGAGGTGCAGGCAATGGGTCTGATAAAAGAGCTGGGTATTGATAAGCAACTGGAGCAATTCAATATCAGCTTTGGCGTAGTTAATCCGGTAGGTGATACTTATAATAACGATATTGACTTGAAAGCTTATGAGACAATGCTGGATAGCTTGCGTACTTTCGCTAACTTGAAAATCATTGGCATAGACAATGGCGCCACTTTCGTGAATCAAGTGGTAGCTAATCATGCGGGTGAGCTGGCTGGCATTGTAAGCATCAACGGCAAGGCCGGAAAGGCTGCTGCCAATGCGGCTCCAGTGCCAGCTTTTATTGTAGGCAAGAATGCGGCTAACATAGCAAAGTCTTATATTACAATGAATAAGGCTCAGCTTATGGGCAAGGAGAAGCAGATGCAGATTTATACCAATGCTGAAGAGCCGCTGCTGCGTGTGGTGGTGAGTAACACTACCTCTCAAACTTTGGGTGAGATATTCCAAGATGCCTGGGAGACTTTGCTGAAAAAGAACTATCGTTTCAACAATTACCGGCACACCTGGTATGAAGGACAGAAACACGGCCAATATGGCACCTATGAGTTAGAGCCATTCTTGAACCTGGATGACCTGAAGGTGAAGCGCAATATCGTGGTGAACGAAGAACGTGGTGGTCAGAAGATGCTATGGTATGAATATATTCCCGAAGGTGTGATGAGTGCCGAGAAGGGAACTGTGCCACTGGTATTGCTGCTACACGGTAATAACAATGATCCTCGCACACAGGCTGATACTTCAGGCTGGATTCAGGTAGCCGCTAAGGAGAAGATATTCGTTGCAGAGTTGGAATGGCAAGGCAAACCAGGCTATGCGGCGATGGGACACGACGGCATTGAAACTACTGTGATGCAGATTTTGCAAAAGTATCCGCAGATTGACCCAACGCGCATTTATACAGAAGGCTTGTCGGCTGGTGCCATGACCTCTACTGCCCTGGGCATTAAGAAGTCGCATCTCTTTGCCGCCATCGGAGCTATGAGTGGTGGTATATTCCCTGGCAATGCACTGCTGGGCATTGGCGGCAATGCCCTCATGAACGAGGCAACACAGAAGCGTGGTTTTGTCGAGACTGCCTACGTGTGTGTGGCTGGCACCGACGATATGGTGGTGCGCTATCCAAAGAACAACGACTGGAAAAACAATAGCATCGTATATGCTTGGCAGGTGTATGAAACCATGAACGGCATGGAGGTAGTTGACGACTACGACTTTGGCAAGAACGAGGCATTTGGTCAGGCGGTATCAAATCCAGTCACTTTCAAGACCAACAAGGGCGATGGCATCACCATGGAGATTGGCTACTTGAACAAAGGCGATGTGCCATTGATGAAACTGGTGGCTGTAATGCACTATGGGCACTGGAACTTCCAGCCTGCAGCACAGGTGATGTGGGATCATTTCAAGCACTTCTCTCGCGACTTGCAGACCAAGAAGCTGGTATATCATCCTTGATAAAGCTAAAAGTAGTTTAACTTTAAGGGGGTGTTTCAAAAATCGCGTGCTCGCTACTAACAATCGCATGGTCTGAAATTACCAAATGCTGACTTTGTCAGTTTCAGATACGTCTTCAAAGGCAGCAAAGAAACCTAAAAACTCTACTACAGAAGGGCCGTCGCTTTATTACAGGAGGACGGCCCTTTTACTATGGGAGGATTATAATTATTGCTGTTTGCTAAAACTTTTAGGACTCTATACAAATTTAGGTTGAGCCCCTCGCAAGCGAAGGCTTTATTCTTAGATATAGATGGGATTGTGTCCCATGCACGAAGTAGTGCTGGTGGCTGCCAATTAGCGATATACAAAAATCACTCATCGTTGTTGCATATTTATTCAGTGCTGCCAGGTACCATTTTACCCCTTATAAGACCCTCATTTCACTTAGTAGAAGAGAAAGGTGGGTTTAGTAGTAAGCCGCCCGTTTAGTAGAAGTAAGCGTCATGCTTGCTTCTGGCCTCGAATAGGACGTGTTTTCAAATAGAGTTGTATATACGTATTTCAGGCTAAGACATTCCTGTTTAGCCTTCTATTTACAGTCATTCTGCGTTAATTCTCCAAAATTGCTTCTCCTAGTCACTTTTTTTCGTAACTTTGGATAAGTTACTCCGTCTCGGCATAAAAAATGAATGAATTCATTTTGTTCTGCCCTCGATTTTTCGTAACTTTGCACAAAAGAGTTTTAAATTTATTTAAATATGAAAATGAAAATGTGGGTGGCACTGCCGATGGTCTGTGCCTTGATGATAGGATGTGGCTCGATGGGAGCAATGACAGGAACAAGCGGAGGTAACGGGAACTCCAGTAATACGGGCGGATTAGGAGGTATATTGGATGTTCTGGGCAATCCCAACACCATAGGCAATGTAATTTCCAGTGTGATTGGAACCAACAAACTGTCGCAAGCACAACTGATAGGTAGCTGGAAATATTATGGACCGGGCGTGGCATTTACCTCGGAGAAAGCATTGGCTAACGCTGGTGGTGAAGTGGCTGCCGCGCAGATAAAAGAGAAGTTGCAGCCTACATATAATTCTTTGGGCTTGTCGGCATCAAACACTACCTTTACCTTTAAGGAGGACAATATTTTTTCTGCCAATATCAAGGGTATACCTCTAAGCGGTACTTACACCTATGACGAGAGCTCTGGCAAGATTACCTACAAAACCTTGTTGCTGTCTTTCAACGGCTATGCCAAGCGCAACACCAATGGTATTGCCATCCTCTTTGAAGCAAAACAGTTGCTGAAGGTGCTGCAAACCATTACGGCACTGAGTGGGAACCAAACGCTGGAGGTGATAGGCGAGGTGAGCAAACAATATGACAACCTGCGACTGGGCTTCGATGTGACAAAGTAGGCTACTTACTGACGTGTTAAAGACTGACTGTTGAAGTTCAACAATAAGTGAATTACGGAATGATGTAGTCAACTCCGTCTCGCTCCTCGTTTTCAGTGTTGCTATTGATGGATTCTATGTAATAACCCTTTTGTGAGGTTGAGCTGTTGATAATCCTTCGAAATGTAGGTGATTGCTTGGCTTGTTCGGTCCATAGCTCTTCGTAGTCGCGGAAATATTCATGACCAGGCACTACATTGGTATCAAACTGTAGCAAGATGGCCGTTGTGTCTTTAAAATTTCCGTAACAATAGGCATAGTGACTTACGAAGCCATCGTTTTTGATTGTGTTGTACTCTAATGACACATAGCCGTTTCTGTGGGGGAGGATGACCAACGGTAATTCATGGCGTGGCACGATGCAGCCACAGCTGGTTTGAATCTCCTGGATAAATAACGGATTGTCGGAAGTGTTTTCCAGCTCGAACTCCACATTCATGGTCTCACCTTGTATAATAGGGTAGTAGTGGCGCACAGGGTCTATGATAATAACGGTTGCAGGCTTTAGTTGTTTTTGGCAGGAAACCATTACAGATACCAGTACACCTACTATAACAATCAGTTTTTTCATCAATCTTTTTTATTAAATTCTTAATTCTCAAATCCCTCAATTTCATCCAATGCCATTGTTTTCACAGCTTTGTTGCGAACCACTGTCAAGACCATGTTCCCAGAGGCAGATGCGGGTATATTAAACTCCACTACAGAACGGTTGGGCGCATTGGGCGATGGCTTGGGTTCTGCTGTGGCTATCTGCACACCTCCTATGCTCAGTTGCACGCTGGTGGGCAAGGCTATGCGGAAGATTGCATTGATGGTAAATGATATACGCAACTTCCTCATACCGTCAACAGCAGGTATCGAGATGCGTAATGCTGGAGTGGCAGACGATATCAGCTGACCGCAATGGTAGTTGGAGGGTAAGCCTAACTGCCCATCTGTTAGAATGGAGATATCGTTATAATCCTCGTCAAGCGGTGTAAGGGCTACCAACTGCTTGCCCTTGAGCAAATTCTTACTACCGTAAGCCAAATCATGGTCAATCATCTCACGGTATTCGCGCAGGTAGTCGAAGATAGACCAATAAGACTCGCTGTAATAGTTGATTTTGTTATTTCCCAAATCTTCAAGGAATCCCATTAACTCTGTTGTTCCATCGTGAATATGCTTGTTAACGCGCTTAATTTCCAGTCTGGTCAGACTCATAGCCTGTGCCATTAGTACTTCAGCTTCGTGTTCCTCTCCTGAAGTCTGTTTCAGCAATTCCAGCATTCGTATGTGGAATGGGCTGAACTCTGCTGGCAGGAAATAAGTTTTCATGATTTTCTCTACCCCCTCGTACATAGGCAAGGGCTTGCCGTATTTGGCAGCAGTAGCTTCAATCAGGTAGATATAGCTGGCTATCTCATCGCCCGATATGGGGAATAACTCATGGCAATACTCTCTGACAAGCACTTTCCAGTCAAGAGTCGGGTTTTTCATCAGATCAGCCAGTACATAGGTCTTCAGACGGCTCATGGAACTGAAGTCTTCACCGCTACCGTTGAGGAAAAGGCCCGAGACACCACATTGGGCATAGAGCCATATGCGTCGCTGCATGACATTGAAGATGGGGTAAGGTGTGAAATAATCATCGAAATTATTGATATAGTCCCATACATATACGAGATTGACATGTTGCTTCCATGTTCTGAGTAAAGCTTCAAACTCATTCTCCTGAGGGGTGCCGACGGGTGACAGAGGATAGTCCATTGCGCTGACTAACACGCCTGTGTTGTCGGGTAATGGGTCGTTGGGTAGCTTTTTGGTACTAAGGTAATAGGAAGAGAAGAAATAATGATGTGGGAAGCGCTCTGCTAAACGTCTGATAAGATTGAACACAGCAGGAGAAGCGTCTGTAGCTGTATTGCCAGCCTTTTTGCAAAGGTCGCATTGACAAACCATGGTGTTGTCGTTGGGCAAGATGGCAAAACGTTGGGTCTTGCTGCTCGAGAAATTGTCATCAATATATTCTTCAATGTAGTTGTACAGAAGGTCAGAAGAGAAACAGAACTGCTCTTTTGTTCGGGTGTTACCTACGGCGGCATATATGCTCATAGAAACATTGTTCTTTGGAAGTACCTTCGAGAGGTTATGTCCCCAGATACCCCAGTCGTCGTTCACATTGTTTAGTCCCAGTTTTTTAGCCTCAGAGATGCCTTCGGGCAGATAGATCTCTTTGTACTCAAAGAACCCTGACTCGGTATCTACCTTGGCTTGGCCACATTCGCTGAAGAATGGTGCCAGTAGCATGATAGCGATTGTTTGTAAATATTTTTTCATGGTTTGTTTTTTTAAAAAGCTACATGAAGTTGCAAGGTTAAACTATATATGTTGCGATAAGACGAAATGAGTTCGCCTACCATGTTCCTGTACGGACTGTAATAGGTGTTCCAGTTGCCTGAAATACCAAGATAAAGATGCTCAGTTAGCAGATACTGCATGTCAACACCCACCATTGCATTGGTGTGCGACAAATTGCGTAAGGCTGTCTGGTCGAAAAAGTTCAGTTCGGGAAACGAACCAATGCCAGCCGTGAGAGAGACGGACGAAATGTTGTCGTCATTAATCAGCAGTTTGCCTTTCACACCTATGTTGTAGTAGATGTTAGAGCGCATACTGGCCAAATCGACCGACACACGGGTGCTCACGCGGTCTGTCCATTGCTTGTCGATGGCAGGGGTGAGTATGAACAGGTTATATTGTCCTAGGTCAACCGAGGTTGAGTCAGCAGCACTGAGGTAGAGATAGGTCTCGGTTGTTCGGCGATAACCAAAGCGGACAGAGGGTGTCCAGCCCTTGTCTAATTCGTAACTTAAGGTGAGATTTCCTCCAAACTTATTGAAATATTTGTTAGAGACTGCAGCATTGAGGGTGGCGGTAAGGCGTTTGCCGATGCTTCGCTCCCATTGGCCCATTACCTCTATACCGAAGCCCCCAGAACTATGCTCTTGATAATGCTGTTCTACACCTTGTTCATCTTTATACACCTTTTCAAAATGATAGCCATCAATGCCTTTGTAGCTTACTTGTCCTGTGAAGGTGTCCTTCTTTCCTATTCGGGTGTAACTCACGCTGGCAATGGAATAGAGATGACCACGGGTTTGTAACTCATCGACACGAGAATCAAAAGCAGCATAAGTATAGCTGGCATCAACACGGTTCTTGAGAGAGTTAAACTTTAAGAAACGCATGTGCTGTACAAACTCATGCTGTTCAGCATTGCTGGGCACATAGTTGCGATACTGTAATTCATAGGCTTTGTCATATTCCTTCTGCTGCTCGTAGATTAATCCTTTGGTGTAAAGCAATTCCTTGTTTTGATCATCATATACTAAAGCTGAGTCGATAGCTTCCATGGCAACGTCATTCATCTTAAGCTTCATCAGATCCATCGCCCATGATTGGGTGATGCCCGAACGAGTGGATGTCAATAAGGGCATAGCGAACTCCTCGTTGACATAAGGCGGTTTCAGCAATGCCAATGCCTCAGCATAACGCTTCTGGTGTTCTAAAGATACCGCTTGCTTCGTGATGAAGTAAGGCTCTTGTGGATATGCCTCGATACCTTGTTCAGCATATGCTTGGAACAAGTCTTCTAAATGGAGGGTCTGACTCATGTTGATGCACGTACGCAAACCTACTTCGCTGGTAGGAAGAATACTGATAAAACCTTGTGCTTCTTTCAAGGCCTCGCTGTATTTCTCTTCTTCTATGAGGTATCGTAGGCGGTTACCTATCATTTCTTCATAAGCTGATGCATACCGGTTGCTGTTGGCTGGGTCAATAATGGATGCATCTTGATACAATTTTTTTGCATCTTCATATCTGTTCAAGTGTCCTAAGCAGTTGATGCGTTGTGACACAGCCGCAGGCCATGATTCGCTATCGGGACTCATTGCCTCGATGGCACGGGCCAGGTGGATGTTGGCATCGGTATAGTCCTCATAAGACATATCACGGTTGCCTAACTCCAACATGACAGTGGAATATTCTTCAACAATTTCTTCATCTGTAGGATTTTGGCTATACATCTCTTCCAAAATCTTTATTGATTCGTTTTGATTGCCTTTGCGTTTCTCTAAGAAATACAGTTTCATGAGCCATGCGGGTGTGCGTCCATCCATCGAAATAGCTTCTTTCAGGAATTGTTGTGCATCGTCATTATAGCCTCTGGTCAGTGAGGTGTTAATAAGATAAGTAAGCGCATCACGGTTATGTGTCTCTTCAAATAGACGTGCATGGATTTCATAAGGGTCATGTAAGCGCGATTCTGCTGCTAATTCTTCCAATAGATACTGATATAATGTGCTGTTGGGAGCCTGTTCCCTTGCAACGTCAAGGGCTTTGGTCATCAATCCTTGACTCGACATGAGACCAGTGAGTTTGTTGAGCAACTGCTCGTTGTTGGGGATTGACCTTAATCCGCGATTGCAGGCACCTATGGCACGGTCGAACTCACCCATGCGTTCATAGACGTTGGCCAATTCTAAATAATAATCAAGGTTATATTGGTCAAGCTCCAACCATTTCTCTAAGTTGAGGGCAGCATCTTCCAAATTGCTGGTTTGTAAAACTGAATTAGAGTTCAACCTGCGGCGGTTTCTCAAATCATTACTGATGATGGTGTCGTTTGGATAGATGCGAGACAAACGCTCTAATAACTCGTCGGCTTCGATGTTATTGCTCAGCTTTTGGTACAGGCCTATCTTCCTACGCCAGAGATCACGGTCGTAGGGCTGGAACTCCAGCAGTTCGTTGATGTAGCAGATAGCACTGGTGTAGTGTCCTGTTTCGTCCTCCACATCGAGCATAAGACGCTTGGCACTATATAGCTCGTCGTTTGCTTGAATGGCCTTGATGAGGTTATAGCGTGCATCATTCAACCTGCCTGTCATGTAGTAATACTGGCCATTCAAGTATCGTAGCTCGGAGTCATCCGAATGATCTGCCAAACCTTCGTCTATTTCACGTTTGGCTTCGTTCCATCCGTTAGCTTGTATATATGCCTTAGCCCGGTCGGCATAATACCTGGGCTGGTGTTCTTGTGCCATTATGCCAATGAGCAAGGAAGTTTGGACACTGAACAATAGTAATATGGTCAATGCAAGACGTATAATATGGATTCTTTTTCTAAACATAAAGTTTCATTCTTCAACTTTTCTTCTTCACTCCCTTTCGCTGGATAGGTGTCCAGATTGCTGTGGTCTTCAATATAAACTGCCAATAACCATAGTTCGAACAATAGGTTATGAACGGATGATATACGAAAGGCTCTATTATTGCGGCAAACAGCAAGGTGAGATATGCTTTTGGTTTGCTATGCCAATCAACAGCGTTAGCTACCACATCGAACAATATGACAAACAAAGTCAGCATGATGGAAAATAAATATATCATCATAAAGATAATGGCAGTAGTTTCCCAATTGACACCACCTTTAAGGATTAGCCAAATCATAAAAAGAAAACCACAACCTTCAAATAGTGGGGCGAGGAACTCTGTTATGAATATGTACGGCAACAATACTGTGCCAAAAAAGCCATAGTGAGAATTTGCAAATAGTTTGCGGTGGTGTGAAATAATCTCAAACAAACCACGCGCCCAGCGAATACGTTGGCGGTACAACTGCTTCAAAGTGTTAGGTCCTTCTGTCCAGCAACACACCTTGGGCACCTGTGCTACACGGAATGATTTTCCACTGTTGCACATATAGGTAACCATTCGGAGCAGCATATCCACATCCTCTGCCATACTGGTTTGGTCGTAGCCTCCTGATTTAACAACTACATCTGTGTCAAACAAACCGAAACCTCCGGAAATATTGGGCAAAGCGTTGAAATTTGACCAACCCAATTTACCAATGAGGAAAGAGCGCAGGTATTCCAACTGCTGGAACATTGGGAAGAAACGGGTAGGTACCCTTGCCTCTGACACGCGTCCGTTATCCACGGTACAGTTGTTGCTCATCAGCATGGTAGCACTTACACCTATCATAGGGTCGTGACTGTTGACCACCAACCACATCATGCGGTATAGTGCCATTGGGTCGATGATACAGTCAACATCGGTACATACGAAATACTTATTCGCACATACGTTAATGCCAGCATTAGACCCATCTGCCTTTCTGCCACCATGTTCCTTATCAACCACTACCAGTTTACTATAACGGGGGTCGGTTGATTTTAATACGCGTTTAATTGGTTTAGAGGGTACTTTCATGGCAACGTCATAGGGTACCTCCACTAACTTGTACTCATTGATGAGTAATTCCATTGTACGGTCGGTACTGGCATCATTCACAATGATAATCTCAAAATTGGGATAGTCTATGTGCATCAACGAATTAACATTGTCAATGATGGTTACTTCCTCGTTGAAAGCAGGTGCGATAATAGACACTCCTGGAGTGAGTGGAGATGATCTCATCAGGTACTTGATAGTCTCGTCATCAGGCAAATCTACCTTCAGTCGATTTTGAGCCCTGTAGCTCTGAAAAACCAACATCAGGTAGCTAAAGAGGATGATTATCGAGTAGCCGAATACCATCACCGAGAATATGTTATAGATGGTTACCCACATAATTTATAAAAAAGACGTTTCTATAGTTTGATGATAAATCTGCAACTCATCGAGCGGAATCTTTTGTAAAGTAATTGGGTTGTGGAAGAAGGCAAAGAATTTCTTGTCCTTTTCTTCTGCATTCTGTTCCAATTCTTTCAACTTTTGCCTGCCTTCACTTCCGTAGTTATACAGACATCGCAAAGCCTCAAAACGTACATGAGGATTACTGGAATTCTCGTATGAATAAGTAAACATTTTCATGTTTTTCCCAGAACGCAAACGTGCGATAGCATGCATAATAGCTACTTTTGTATCGTCACCCTGCAAACTGAATGCTTCTGCCATAGCGTTTTCACTGTCTTTGTACTGCAGATATCCCCATGTGCGACATATTTCTTCCACCAGTTTCTTATGATGGGTTTCATTGAATAAAGGAAATAGTTGAGAACAGAATTCTCTTTGCTCAAAACGGCGCATCATTCGTACCAACATACATTTTATTTCCGGACTGTTAAAACGAGTAGTCCATAATGCCAAATTAGGCAGTTGCATGCCATTTTTCTTTCGACGCTGCAACTCATAGCCTATCATGATTTCATCGTAAATGCAATTGTTTTTTTCGTAAAAGTCGGTCTCAAACACATCAAGGTCAGTTCCTGAACCTGATCGCACCGTTGAATACATAGCTAATCGATGAATGCGTTTACTCTTGTTCTCTAAAAGTTTGTTGATAACCCACGGGCTGATATAGAGCTTGAAAGTACGGAGCATACTGATGGCACTAACTTTGTTCCAGTTATTACCATAATTTACATCGTCTTCTAAAAATTTCTGAATAACAAAAAGATCCATCAGTTGGTGGAGGTTTTTGTTCCTTCCTTCTCTCATGTGGTCGTGAATAATTAGGTCATAGACAATTCGACAGAACACTTGTTTCTCTAAATAGTTGTTAAGTAACCTCTTGCCAATTACTTGCCTTTGATCTAACCCCAAAATATTGATAATGTCGTTTTGGGAAAGGTTATCACTGATGTCACTATCCCACAGGATGCGTTTAACACCTTCTCCGTATTTTTCATAGATATTATTCCTGGAATCCTTTCTGCGTTTTTTAAGAAGGGACTGTCTTCCTATCTCACAAATAACAACAATAATCATTATTATCCAAATAAATCCCAGAATTGCAGATATCCTTACAGCAAATGGATAATCGCTGAATGCGTTGTAAAGATTCAGCAAATAGTAGGTGCCATATGCCCACATCAATTTTAAATAATATGTCAGTAAAGATATTGTATCCATCCAGGTGCCATATCAGTTTTTTCCCTACAATTGCAAATGTATGTATTTTTTTTTACAAATGACATAAAATGTCTTTTTTTTATTTTTTTCTCTTTTTCCCCATGAGAGATTTAGGTTACAAACAAATATTTTACGGCTTGTGTGTCAATATTCGAATATAATGATTAACTTTGCACGAAATATTGCTTTACTTAATTATTATGATTGGTGTTATTCTTGCCGCTGGAATGGCGAAACGGTTGCGTCCACTAACAGACGAGTGCCCTAAGTGTTTGCTGAAAGTTGGACAGCGTACTCTTTTGCAGCGTACGGTAGATGCTGTTGTCGAAGCTGGTATTAATGAACTGGTAGTGGTTACTGGCTATAGGAATAACATGATAATTGACTTTTTGAGAACTAATTATCCATCACTGATAGTGCATTTTATAGATAATCCAGATTATGCCCACAATAACAATATCTTTTCTTTATGGTTGACGAGACCTTATACTGAAGGGAAGGATTTTTTGCTGCTTGATAGCGACATCCTTTTTGATTCAGCTATAATACCTGCTGTTATAGAAAAGAATGGGAGTGTGTTGGCACTGAGCCGTCATGAACTGGGTGAAGAGGAAATAAAAGTAATTGTGGATGGCGAGGGGTATGTGAAGGAAATCAGTAAAGTATGCTCTATCCAAGATGCCATAGGCGAAAGTGTTGGCATAGAGAAAATAACCGCTGATTATAGTAAGTCACTTTTTCAGGAATTGAAACACATGATTGTAGATGAAGGACTTATTGACGTTTTTTATGAGAAGGCTTTCGAACGTTTGATCCCACAAGGACATACTTTCAAGATTGTAGATACAACTGACTACTTTTCGATAGAGCTTGATACTGTAGAAGATTTTGAGAATGCTAAGAAGCTGATACCAGCTAACCTATATTGATTTAAACTATATTGAAATGAATTTTTTAGATAGAAATGAATTCAACTTCGAACCGAGCCAAAAAGTGGTAGAGGCTATTAAGAATTTCGACCCTAAAACATTATGCTTTTACACTCGCATATATGACCAAGGTAAGAAAAGTGTTATCTCTGTTCGACTGAGTGAAATCTATAATGTGCCAGAGGAGCAGGTCTTGCTAACTTATGGTGGCGAGGATATGCTGAAAAATGCCATTCATTATTTTCTGATGGTAGGAGATAATAAGACCATCTTAATACCAGAGTTTTCTTGGTGGTATTATAATCGTGTAGCCAGCGAATGTGGTGGTGACTTTGTGATGTATCCGTTACATGAAATTGAAGATACTTTCTCTTACGATGTTGATGAAGTGATTGAATACACCAACAGGGTGCATCCACGTATGTTGCTCTTGGCTTCTCCTAACAATCCTACTGGCAATGGTCTTATGCCTGATGAAATAGGCCGTATCATGGAGAATATCCCAAGCGATACAATGGTACTCATTGATGAGGCTTATGCGAGCTTTATTTCAACAGATACCAACTATATCGCTCCATTGGTGAACAATTATAGTAACCTGATTATTTCAAGGACACTGTCAAAATTCTATGGCTTGCCTGGGTTGCGAGTGGGTTTTGGATTCATCGGAAAAGGACATGACCAGTTTATCAGTTATGTCAACAAGTATTTGGGGTATAACAGATTCTCGGAGGCTGTGGCATTGGCTGCTTTGGATAGTGATGAACATTACCGTAAGGTGGCAGATGATATGGAATGGGGACGTCAGCTGTATAAACGAGAGCTTGATAACCTGCCAGGTTTCAAGGTGTATAAGTCTGTTGCTAATTTTATCTTAATCAAGTATCCCGTAGAGATAAAAGAAGAACTGAAAAAGGCATTAGATATTCAAGACTATAAAATTAAGTTCATGGCAGATAAAGGTTTGGAGTCATGCCTGCGAATAACTTTAGGACGAAGGGAACAAACACAGGTGGTGTGTGATACTATTAAACAAGTGTTCTTTAATAGTTGTAATAAATGATTGAAAATAATAAAGAGAAAGAAGGTTATTTGGCCTCTCTAAAATCAGCAGAGACAGAGGATTGGCTGGACTTTCATGTAGTCCGTCCATTCTGTTATCATTTAGCACGTTTTTTTTCTAAATTTGGCATTCATCCCAATACTGTTACTATTTGGTCTATTATTATCGGAGCGGGAAGTTGTGTTTTCTTTGCGCATGGTAGCTTTTATTATGAAGGAGTCTGGGGGCTTGTCTTTAACCTGATAGCTATATTTTTGCTTTGTTGGGCCGACATTTTTGATTGTACTGATGGCCAATTGGCGCGCCTTACTGGACAAAAAAGCCGTTTAGGCCGCATCCTGGATGGTGTTGCGGGGTTCGTGTGGTTTATTTTTATTTATGTTGCGATTGCTTATCGTTTTTATCTGTATCACGATTTGGAATTTGGATGGTTGGGTATCGATAACACTTTTGAAAATACTATTATAGCTACTTCTATAGTTATTCTTTTGGCACTGATATCTGGCTTCGGTTGCATGGGTTCTCAATCTCGTCTGGCCGATTATTATATTCAAGTACATTTGTTCTTTCTCAAAGGGGAAAAAGGTAGCGAACTTGATAATTCAATAAAACAACAAGAAATCTATGACCAGACCCCTTGGAAAGGAAATTTTATTTGGAAGGCTTTCTTGAATTCGTATGTTGGCTATACACGAAAGCAAGAGAAAGTTACTCCACAGTTTCAGCGTATGATGTTACTCATGAAAGAAAAGTATGGTGGCATTGAGCAAGTACCAGCTTCTATACGTCAAGAGTTTCATGACCAGTCATTGGCTTTGATGAAGTGGAATGGACTACTCACTTTCAATTTCCGTTCTTCTATTTTCTTCTTGACATGTTTGTTGGATGTACCCGTCCTGAATTTTTTGTTCGAGATTATAGCGATGTCTTTACTTGCATGGTATATTAATCATCGCCATGAAACGTTTAGCAAACGAATAGCGCAAACAATGTAATATGAAGTGGACAAGGAAAAAACTGAATAACCTGTTTTTTATCGTAGGTTTGGCAGCTGTGATAGTCATGATGCTGACTTTTGATGTCAGTTTTATTGAACTATGGGAGCATGTGACCAAGGCGGGCTATTGGTTAATTCCTATTGTTGGCGTTTGGGTAATTATTTATGGGTTGAATGCAATTGCTTGGCGTTGTATCATAATAAGCAATAAACATGAAGATGAAACGGTGGGGTTCTGGCGAATATATCAATTGACCATCGTTGGCTATGCGCTGAATTATGCAACTCCTGTCGGTGGTTTGGGCGGTGAACCTTATCGCATTATGGAACTTTCGAAGCATATAAACAAAGAGAGTGCTACTTCATCTGTGATTTTGTATGCAATGATGCATTTTTTTGCTCATTTCTTCCTTTGGTTCTCTTCAATATTTATCTATTTGGCTCTTGCCGCAGCGGGCGACTTGCCGTATTCTATGCCTGTGGGTATAATACTTGGTTTGATTGCTGTGTTCTGTATGGTGGCGTTTTATATTTTGGGGAAAGGCTACCAGAAAGGGTTGGTTGTAAAATTGATAAGAGGGATAGGTAAAATCCCTGGATTAAAAAACTGGAGTAACCGCTTCATTCATAAAAATGATGAATTATTGCATAATATTGACGCGCAAATAATTTCCCTTCATCATCGTGATAAACGTGCGTTTTACACGAGCCTTTCTTTGGAGTACATCTCACGCATTGTGCAAAGTTTGGAAATTTTCTTTATGTTGCTGCTCTTTGGAGTAGATTGTGGAGGGGGCTTTTCGGGCTTAGCGTTAACTTTCTTGCATTCTATATTGATTCTTTCTTTTACTACTCTTTTTGCCAATATGATAGGTTTCCTGCCCATGCAGCTGGGTGTGCAAGAAGGTGGTTTCGTTCTTTCTATTGCTGCTATGGGCCTGTCTGCGGCGCTGGGTATTTTTGTAAGTATTATCTGTAGAGTAAGAGAGATTCTCTGGATTTTAATCGGTTTGCTTTTGATGAGAATCGAAAGATAGTCCCGTTTACACCTATATTTATATTTGTAATTATTATGGTAGGTGTATTTTTTTTTAAATTCTTCATAAAATATTTTGTGTTATCGTAAATTGTTTCTACCTTTGCATCCGCTTTCCGAAAGTGAGGCGTGATAAGAGTTCTATGAAAGATTGATGGACAGAGGACAGGCAGCGTCCGGTGATGTTATTTTTTAGCTTTTCACCGGAGGTCTGATATAAGGTGTAATATACATGAACGACCGTCAAAGGTTTTTTTACCTTTCACAAATAACGGACAGTCCTGACAGGCAATA
>JAGCCV010000023.1 GCA_017651505.1 Bacteroidaceae bacterium
ATCTATTTCACCAAGCAACCCGACCAATTGGCGATTGTAACGATGAACCGTCACCAGAACCGATTAGACATGTATATGGGCAATGCACGAAGCACTGTATGCAAACTGGTGTTGCGTGACGAAAGCGACACTTATATCAAAGAGGAGGTGCTGGACGACATTCGTTTCTATGACAACAACTTTACGTTTACAAGCGAGAAGAGTGGCTTCAATCATCTGTATTGGTACACCCTTCAGGGCAACTTGGTGAAGCAGGTAACAGCCGGCAACTACGAGGTGAAGGATTTTCTGGGTTATTCGCCTGCAGACGAGACGTTCTATTTCACCAGCAACGAGGAGAGCCCTTTGCGCAAGGCGGTGTATAAGGTGGATAAGAAAGGCAAGAAGACAAAGCTCTCACAACAGGTGGGTGTGAACAATGCGTTGTTCAGCAGTAATATGAAGTATTACCTGAATCGCTATTCCAACCTCACCACCCCAACGGTGATTACCCTCAACGACAATAACGGCAAGGTGTTGACCACGCTGATTGACAATGCGGAACTGAAGCAGAAGTTGGCGCAATACAATATGCCGAAGAAGGAATTCTTTACTTTTACCACTTCTCGTGGCACTCAGCTCAATGGATGGATGATGAAGCCAGCCAACTTTGACGCTTCGAAGAAATATCCGGTGCTGCAGTATCAGTATAGTGGTCCTGGTTCTCAGCAAGTGCAAGACCAGTTCAGTGTGTCGTGGGAGACATACATGGCTTCTCAGGGTTATATTGTGGTATGTGTGGACGGAAGAGGCACGGGAGGCCGTGGAGCTGATTTCGAGAAGCAAACCTACCAGAATCTGGGTGTGAAAGAGGCGCAAGATCAGGTGGCGGTGGCTGAATATATGGGGCAACAACCCTATGTTGACAAAGGCAGTATTGGTATCTGGGGATGGAGTTACGGTGGCTATATGACATTGATGAGCATGAGCGAGGGAACACCTGTGTTCAAGGCTGGTGTGGCAGTGGCTCCTGTAACCGACTGGAACTATTACGACACCGTATATGGCGAGCGTTATATGCGTACGCCTCAGGAGAATCCTGATGGCTACAAGGCTGCATCGGCAATGGAACGTGCCGACAAGCTGAGTGGTAACTTGCTGCTGATTCATGGTATGGCTGATGACAATGTGCATTTCCAAAATGCTGCCGAATATGCGGAGGCTTTGGTGCAAAAAGGCAAGCAGTTTGATATGCAGGTATATACTAACCGCAATCATAGCATTGCCGGTGGCAACACTCGCCAACATCTTTATACCAAGATCACCAATTTCTTTAATCAACAGTTGAAGAAATAACAATAGTTGCTATGCGCCTTTTTTCCCTTCTAAAAGGGGATGCCCTTAAGGCAGGGGTTATGTATATATGGAAAACAGAGTTAAGAAGCCTGATTGGCTGAAGGTAAACTTCGGTGCCAACGAGCGATATTCGAGTACTAAGCAGATTGTCGATACCCACCGCCTGCATACCATCTGCAGTAGTGGGCGTTGCCCTAACATCGGTGAGTGTTGGGGGCGAGGCACGGCTACCTTTATGATTGGGGGCAACATCTGCACTCGCTCCTGCAAGTTTTGCAACACCAATAGCGGACGCCCCCTACCCCTCGACGCCGACGAGCCTCAGCATGTGGCCGAATCTATTCAACTGATGAAACTCAGTCATGCCGTCATCACCTCTGTTGACAGAGATGACCTGCCTGACTACGGTGCAGCTCACTGGGTGAAAACCATACTAAAAATCAAAGAGTTGAATCCTACTGTCACGATGGAGGTGCTGATACCCGACTTTATGGGGCATGAGGAACTCATTTCCAGCATCATTGACGCACAACCTGACGTCATATCACACAATATGGAAACGGTGCGCCGACTGACTCCTGCAGTACGCAGTGTGGCCACCTACGACCGTAGTTTGCAAGTGCTGAAACAGGTAGCCAATAGCACTATCCCTGCCAAGACAGGCATCATGGTGGGTTTGGGCGAGACAATAGCGGAAGTGGAAGAAACGATGGATGACTTGCTGGCGGTGGGATGCTCCATTCTTACCATAGGGCAATACCTGCAACCCACCCACAAGCACTATCCGGTGCAGGAGTATGTCACTCCCCAGCAATTTGCCGCCTACAAGGAAACAGCCCTCGCCAAAGGTTTCAAGATGGTGGAAAGTGGACCATTGGTGCGTTCGTCTTACTATGCGGAACGGGCACTAAGGGGGAGGTAACCTCCATTAAAACAACAGGAAGATGCAAGGTATCTTGCTAAGGTCGGGCACCTTGCCTTTCCAATCTTTCAGCGTCTTGGTCTTGATGTATTCATCCTCGCAGGTAATATTGGCAGCAATGCACAGACGGGTTTGCGGACGGCAATTCTTCAATATGTCCTCCACCATCTTATTATTTCGATAGGGTGTCTCAATGAATATTTGCGTCTGATGTTCGGAGGTAGCTCGTTGCTCAAGGCTTTTCAGTTTCTTTGCTCGCTCGGCAGGATCGATGGGTAGGTAACCCACAAAAGCAAAACTCTGTCCGTTGAAGCCACTGGCCATCACACTCAGTATGATGCTCGACGGTCCTATCAGCGGTACCACCGGCAAGTTCTTGCGTTGCGCTATGGCCACCACATCGGCACCCGGGTCGGCCACTGCCGGACAACCTGCCTCGGAGATAACTCCCATGGGGTTTCCCTCCTCCAACGGTTTCAGATACCCACTGATGTCTTGCGGTGAAGTGTGCTTGTTCAGGGGATAGAACTGCAACTCGTCTATGTTGATGTCTTTATCCACTTTCTTGAGGAAACGGCGAGCTGAGCGCACATCCTCGACAATGAAATGGCGGATGCCTAAAATCACCTCTTTATTGTAGGCAGGCAACACCCGCTCAACCGTTGTGTCGCCCAAGAGCACAGGTATCAAATATAGTGCGGTATTGATCATAATTCGTTTCTTTGGGGCAAAGATACGATTTTTATTGAACATGGAGCATTGAACATTAAACATTATATATTATCTTTGTAAAAAAATGTGACGGGAGAATGAAGAGATTGGTTATTTTCGACTTAGACGGGACACTTATCAATACCATTGCCGATTTGGGCACCAGCACCAACTATGCCTTGCAGCAGTTGGGGTACCCCACCCATGATATTGAAAGCTACAAGTTTCGTGTGGGAAACGGCATCAACAACCTGTTTCGCCGTTCGTTGCCCGAAGGCGAGAATACCGAAGAGAACGTGCTTCGTGTAAGGCGCGAGTTCATACCTTATTATAATGCCCACAACATTGACCTCAGTCGCCCCTACCCTGGCATAGAGCTTCTGTTAGAGGAACTGCAGGCCAAGGGCATACAGATAGCAGTGGCAAGCAATAAATACCAAGAGGCTACCACCAAAATCATAGGCCAATTGCTGCCCTCCATCCGCTTTGCTGCCGTGCTGGGGCAACGCGAAGGCATCAACATCAAGCCTGATCCTCAGATTGTGTTCGACATCCTGGAAGCTACTGGGGTGGACAAAAGTGATGTGCTTTACATAGGCGACTCGGGCGTGGATATGCAGACGGGTCTCAACGCTGGTGTCGAGACTTGCGGAGTTACCTGGGGTTTCCGACCTCGCACCGAACTGGAGCCATTCCACCCACAACACATTGTAGATAGTGTGGATGAGCTGAAACTGGTAATTGAGAATTGAGACTTAAATTAATTATATCATTATGAGTATTAGAAGAATCTTTATGGCTTTGTCGCTGACTGCTATGGCGACATTCGCCTTGGCGCAGGATGCCAACATGCCTCGCTTGCAGAAAAGCGCGAAGGGTACTCAGCTCATCATCGATGGAAAGCCTTTCCTGATGCTGGGCGGTGAGTTGCACAACTCAACAGCGGGCAGTGCCCACTACATTGCTCCTGTATGGAAGCAGATGGCCGACAAAAACCTTAACACTGTTATTGCCACCGTGTCATGGGAACTGTTTGAACCCATTGAGGGTCAGTATGAATACAAGCTGGTGGACAGCATCATCGAGGGTGCCCGCAAGGAAAACCTGAAACTGGTGCTTATCTGGTTTGCCTCATGGAAGAATACCGAATCCACCTACGCCCCTGAATGGGTGAAGAAAGACAGCAAGCGCTTCCCTCGTGCCAAGACAGGCGACGGGCAGACGATGAACATGCTGTCGCCTTTGGGTGAGAACACCATGCGTGCCGATGCGAAGGCGTATGCTGCCCTGATGCGCCACATCAAGGAAGTGGACAGCCAGCACCACACAGTAGTGATGATGCAGGTGGAGAACGAGTTGGGTATGTTCAACATGCGTCAGTTTATGAGACCTGGTGACAACCATAGTCAGCGCGACTACAGTGATGCAGCCAACAAGGCATTTAATGGTCAGGTGCCTGCAGAACTGATGGCTTATCTCAAAGCACATAAGAACGAACTGCACCCCGAGTTGCAGAAGGTATGGAAGGCCAATGGCAACAAGGAGAAAGGCACTTGGGAAGAGGTGTTCGGCAAAGGTCAGCCTGCCCCTGCCTACGAAAGTGGCTCAACAGAATGGCAGAATAACTATCCTTACTATACCGAAGAGCTGTTCAGTGCCTGGTACTATGCCAAGTATGTGGGTGAAGTGACCCGTCAGGGCAAGGCGGAATATCCTATCCCAATGTATGTCAATGCCTGGATGAAGCAAGAGTCGGGTCCTGAACCTGGCAAGTACCCTTCGGGTGCCCCATTCGCTCACACCTTCGATGTATGGCGTGCAGCAGCTCCTGCTGTTGATCTCTTCGCTCCCGACATTTATATCGTGGAACATTTCGACTGGGTAGCTCAGCAATATAAATTCTCGGGCAACCCGTTGTTCATCCCCGAAACCAGGGTTGACCCCAGTGCTGCTGCCCGCGCCTTCTATGCCTACGGCAAGTATGACGCCCTGTGCTATGCTCCTTTCGGTATCGACGGCAACTGGTATTTCAACAATCCTGTTACCAACGACAACTCTATCCAGTTGGCTTACGGTGCTTTGAAGAAGATCATGCCCGAGATATTGAAATACCAATATACCGACCAGATGGACGGCTTGTTCATCAATAAGGACAAAACCACCGACAAGGTAGATATGGGTAAATACACCATCTCTATCATACGCTCATCCACCCAAGGTGCCGAGAATCTGTTTGGCATGACATTGGAGGAATTGAGTAATTCGGATGTAGCTGCAGGTTTGCTGGTTATCCAGACAGGTGAGGATGAATTCCTTATTGCCGGTGGCATTGGCGGACTTTCTGTTGTCATCGACAAGAGTCCAAAGAGCAAGGCGGAGCATATCTCCTACGCTTCAGTAGATCAAATCACCTATGATGCACAGGGCAATGAGTTGCGTCACCGCCTTAATGGTGACGAAACCAGCTTCAGCGTAGCCACCATCCCTACGGGTCAGGTAGGCATCTTCCGCATCAAGATGTTTGAGTATTAAAAGTTTCCTGAGGATGTGTCAAAATTGAAATGAACCCCGAAAGTTTTTTTTCTAACTTTTCGGGGTTCACTTCTATTTAGGTCTGCCTTTATTTACCTCTTAAGAAAGTCAATTAAACTACACTTGTTCTACAACTAATTTCTTACCTTTGTTGCTCTTGCGATGAGCCACAATATACTCACGATGCTTGTCTGCCCAGGCAGTAAGTGATACTATGAAAGGCACAAGCTCTTTGCCTAAGTCTGTGAGCTGATATTCTACATGCAAAGGAACCTCAGGGAAAACATCACGTTGGATAAGGGCATCATCCTCCAAAGCTCGTAGTGTATTTGACAGCACCTTAGTTGAGACATCAGGAATAGCACGGCTCAACTCTCCAAAACGGACAGAACCTTTCTCACTAACTACCAATATTACCAAGAATGCCCATTTATTGCCAAAACGAGCTACAACATTACGGACAGGGCATACCTCAAATATGCTGTTTTTCTCTTCTTTCCTAAGCATGATAGTAATGAGTTAAGTTCATAAACATCAGCTCAAAGATAAGAAAATTAAATTACACAGCCAAACATTCTTATAATAAAAGTTAAAGTCATTTTTCTAACAGGCTGATATCACCATTATAGACTTTTTTGTAACTACACTACCTTTTTATCACATATTGACAGGTTTTCCTTTTTTACGTAGTTTTGCATCAGGAAACTAATTAAAAGTAAATATAAATAAATAAAAGTATGAAAAGGATAATGTATGGTTTGGCAATGATGAGCCTTATTGGTATGGCATCATGCGCACAGAAAGCTGCACAGCAGCAGGAAGAGGCAGCTCCAGCAGCCACAAGTAATAACGAGATTCGCATCAACTGTCTGTTTAAGGTAGCACCAGAGGATGTTGACAAGATTGTAAAATTAGGTCAAGAACTAGTAGCTGCATCACGCAAGGATGCCGGTGTTATTGACTATGACATCTATCAGAGTCAGATGGATCCTACACAACTGATGATATTTGAGACTTGGAAAGACCAAGCATCTCTTGATGTTCACTCTAACGCAGCTCACTTTACCCGCATCGTACCTCAGTTGGCTAAAGCTGCTATAGGAGAGATGGCTATTCAGAGTTTCACTGCTGACAGCGAGGGTGATGGCATTCGCATCAACTGCTTATTTAAGGTTGCTCCTGACAATTTGGTAAAGATTTTGGGACTTTCTAAGGAATTGGTGGAAATTTCCCGCAAGGATGCTGGTGTAATTGACTATGATATCTATCAGAGCCAGACTGATAAGACACAGCTGATGATATTCGAGACTTGGAAGGATCAGCCTTCATTGGACGTTCACTCTAATGCAGATCATTTTACCCGCATTGTACCTCAGTTGGCAGAAGCTGCTGTAGGTGAGATGGCCATCCAGACTTTCAAGAAATAAATTGCTTTGAAGAGATGAAGAAACTTTTTACAATTGCATTAGTACTACTGGCACTGACCTCTTGTAATCAAGGGCAGAAAAAGATTATGTTCGACCTGTCTCATAGTCAGTGTACAGATGTTTACAAAGGTCACGAAACCTATCCATTGGTGGTGCCTGCCTATACAGAAATGGCACAGCAGTTGGGTGCTGAATTAGTGGTAAACGAAGAGGCTGAGATCACTCCTCAGCTACTGAAAGGCATTGATGTATTGGTAATGTTATCACCCTTGAGTAACAAATTGCAAAAAGACTTGACGGAGGTAGAGAAGAAAACTTTGGTTGACTTTGTGAAGAAAGGTGGCTCACTCATATTCTTCGTTGATGACAACCATCGTGTTGATTTAAGCCGTTATGGTGCCAACGATGTTACGAGAGCCTTTGGCATTGAGTTCGGCGAGGATGTAGCCCTACCAGGTAATGTGGGAGCCGTTTCTTTCAAGAATGAAATTTTCAAGGATCGTTACGAGATTCCATACAGCGGTGCTTGCGTAATGACAGGCGGAATACCTGCCAGTGTCTGCATGGAAGATGGCTGGCTGCACAGTAGCTATGTAAAGCTCGACAATGGAGGCAAGTTCTTTGCAGGTGGCGACACAATGGTAGGCCTGCTCTTAGGTTATGATGATGGTGTTCGCAAAGTAAGGAACGGTATGGAAACCCGCTGGTGGGGCAAAGATAGCCGTGCTTTTATGACCGACTTGTTGGAATGGGCTTTGGAAAAATAACTACTTTTTTTTAAACTATCAAATAATAGAATTTATGAAGAGAATTGATTTCAATTTCGCTCATAGCGCCCAGGGCGTTATGCTGAACGAAGAGAAGCCAGCTGCATGCGGGGCAGCTTGTGGCGCAAGTGACAAACCAGCTGAAGAGAAGCCAGCTGCTTGCGGTAGCGCATGTGGTGCAGGCGACAAACCAGCTGAACAAAAACCTGCTGCTTGCGGTAGCGCATGCGGTGCAGGTGAGAAGTAATCGGTCACTATGGAGTATTTTGCATTCCAGTGGCATATTACGGATGAGTGCGACCAACGTTGCAAGCATTGCTATATCTTTTCCGAAGGGCATCCCAAGTTGATTGAGATGCCTTGGGAAAGGTTGGTTTCGGTGCTTGCCAACGTGGAGCGCATGTGTCAGAAAATGAGCCGCCTACCTTATTTATACATTACAGGTGGCGACCCTATTTTACATAGTCGTTTTTGGGATTTCCTGGAGTTAGTGCATAGCCGCAACATTCCTTTCACCATTATGGGCAATCCGTTCCACCTGACGGATGAGGTATGCCAACGCCTCAAGAGCTTAGGATGTCGCAAGTACCAGCTAAGCATTGACGGTATGCGCAAGACACATGACTATTTTCGCAAACCCGGTTCGTTTGACAGGACTTTGGAAGCCATTGCCACCATCCGCAAGGCGGGGATGCATTGTGCCATCATGACTACGGTATCAGGTACGAATATTAACGAGATACCTGACATTATTGATTTGGTGGTGGAACATCATGCAGACATCTTCGCGTTTGGCAGGTACTGCCCCACCAGTGAGGACAAGGCTACACCTGATAAAGGCTGGCATATCGAGCCACTGCAATATCGGGATTTATTAGAGAAATGCTGGGCGAAGTACGAACAATACAAGAACTCAGATACGACTTTTAACCTGAAGGATCATCTGTGGACGCTCTTCCTCTACGAGAAAGGATTGTTTAAGATTCCTGAGGGGCTTAATGATGATATCATTTATGATGGTTGCAATTGTGGCAACTGTCACTTCACTATTTCTGCCGAAGGGCGTTTGATGGCTTGCCGTCGCTTCGAGAGCTATGTAGGTACGGTGAATGAAGAGCTTTGCGAAGTGTTCAACGGAGAGAAGATGAACCAGTATCGTCAACATGAGAAGTTTGAGAAATGCAGCAAATGCGAGCTATTACGATTCTGCCGAGGCTGTCCTGCTGTTGCCTTTGGATATACCCACAACTTCTATGCTCCTGACCCACAATGCTGGAAGACCATCGAGCAATAAATGACAAATAACATGATGAAGGCTATTGTTGTTGATAAGTGCTGTAAGGCCGAAGATTTGAGAGTAAGTGAGATACCTGTTCCAGCAATAAAGCCTGGCTGGGTATTAGTAAAGGTTCATGCAGCTGGTTTAAACCATTCCGAAGCACTGCTGAGAATGTTTGAGGCCGACAATGATTATATCAATACCCCTATTGTTCCAGGCATTGAGTGTGTGGGCGAGATAGTCGATGCTTCTGATTCCCAATTCCAAAAAGGCGATAAGGTAATTGCCTTAATGGGAGGTATGGGGCGCAGCTTTAATGGTAGTTATGCTGAATATGCTTTACTGCCCGAAAGTCATGTGTTTAAAGTTGATACAAACCTCGACTGGATATCATTGGCAGCTGTCCCTGAAACTTATTTTACAGCCTACGGTTCTTTATTTGAAAGCCTATACCTTACTGCTGAAGACACACTGTTAGTACGTGGAGCAACCAGTACTGTAGGACAAGCTGCTATCCAGTTGGCAAAAGCAGTTGGTGCAAAGGTGATTGCAGCTTGCCGTAAGGAAGAATCTTTCGAAAAGTTGAAAGTTATCGGGGCTGACTACTGTATCATCGACGACGGACAGCTCAGTCAGCAGTCATTACCCCTCAAACCTGACAAAATCTTAGAGTTAATAGGCCCAAAGACCTTACACGACTCGTTGCTTACTGTCACACACCCTGGTTATGTATGCAGCACTGGTGTATTGGGCAATGTGTATTCCGTTGCGCAGTTCGACCCTATCAAGTATATTCCTAACGGGGTATTCCTCACGGGGTTCTATTCCAATTTCCCAACTTATCAATCTATAAACAACCTATTTGACTTGATTTACAAGGCACAGCTAAAACCGCTCTATGCCAAGGTGTTCACTTTAGATCAAATAGTAGAGGCACATACCTTGTTAGAGAAAGGTGGTGCCGGAGGTAAAATCATTCTGGTGCTTCGTTAAATGAATAGAAGGTGGCTTTGCATCAGCAACATAAAGCACCGCCATATTACCATCATCTGCATTCAAAGAGCCAATAATAAAATATGAGGATGCACCCAACGGCACATCCCCATATTCATTTATCCAATAAGAATAGTTAGGCTTTATTGAACTTTTCCTTAGGTTTCTTGCAACGTGGGCAACGCCAGTCGTCGGGCAGGTCTTCGAAGGCCACACCATCGTGTTCGGCAGGGTCATAGACGTAACCGCAGATAGAGCAGACATACTTGCCTGATGCTTCCTGCTTGGTGAAATCCACTTCGGCAAGGACAGTAGGCACAGGGTTGTCGAGGTCTATCACGCGCTTGGCTTCCAGGTTCTCATAGCCCTGAGGCGTATGGGTGCCACAATAGACCGTAGGATGATTGCTAACAAACTCGCGGATGCGGTTCTGTGTCTCACGGGTTGCTGGCAGGTCGTCAAAGACAACGGAAAGTTTGTCCTCATACAATGCTTCATCAATATAGGTGATGTCGCCATGCAGCATGTAGAACAGGCCATCATTCTCGACGATGATAATGCTATTGCCCTTGGTGTGCCCCTTCGCTTTTATGAGGTAGATACCATCCAGAATCTTCTGGCACTCGGGGAAGTTGTAGTAAGGTCCGTCAGTATAGCTTACTGGCACAAGATTCGTAAGTCCCTGCAGTTCGGCTGCATCCATCTCGTCCTTGTTCACATAGACTTTTGCGTTGGGGAACGAGCGCAGTTCACCGCTGTGATCGGCATGACGGTGGGTGAGCAGAATCTTTGTCACCTGCTCGGGCTTGTAACCCAGGGCAGAGAAAGCATCCATATAGCTGCAGATGTCCTTGCCGGTGAAGGCCAACGAGTTCTCATCAGGAGCTTCCTCAGGTGTTCCTGCCGGCAGACCTGTATCCACCAGAATCACTTCAGAACCAGTATCAATCAGGTAGTTCTGCAAACTGCCACGATAGCGGATGTTCTTGTCAAACTTATCCATGCCTTCTTCACCGCCAAAGGCAAAGGGCTGGGTATAGAACCCTTCTTTTCTGAATTTTACTGCTTTGATTTCCATAGCATTTACTTTGCAGGTTCCCATTTGCAACGAACAGGAGACACGATGGCTCCTTCCTTCTTGAGTTCAGCAAAGGCCTTATCCACCTCCTTGCGGTCGGCACCCAATGCCTTAGTCACATCACCAGCTGAAACAGGTTTACCTGCCTCACGCATGGCTTGTAATACTTGTTCTTTCATATTAATCCAGTTTAGAATGATACGGGTGTTTACCAATTACATCATAGCTGTCAGGAAATTCTCGTATCCCAACTTGTCGATATAGTTGAGGTACTGAGCCTCCCAAGCCATGTGATCCTTCTCACCGTCAATCCATTTCTCAATCAGTTTCTTGGTGGGATAGTCATCGTTGAATGCTTCTGCCAACTCGCTCAGCTCTTTCACCGCATCGGGCTGATAGTCGCTCTCAATCTGCTGCTTAGGATCGTCATAGAACGGAAACTCGATGGTCTTCATCGCTTCCTGCAGGTCAGCGGGCTTACAACCGAGCTCTACCAAACGTTGCAAAACTTCTTCTGCCTCATCCCACTCTTCCTCTGCTTCTTCTTTCCACTTGTCGGCCAACTTGTTCCAACCCTGCAGACGGCAGTATGCCGAGAAGGCAAAATGTTGCTTACTGTTACCAAACCATACAGCGCCAAGATAGGCAAACTTCTTTAATGCTTCTTCTTTTGTCATAATTCTTATTACATATTAGTTCATTTATAAGCTATCGGTCACAAAGTTAGTATAAATCTTACGATTATCATTGTCTGATACAAACACGAATTCTACCAAAACGAACATTTTCAATTCTCTTCTTTGGTTTTTCACATTATTTATAGTAACTTCGGCGCAGATATGTATAAACTTAGGGAATTTCTTACATCCATCATTGGAATGTCTCAGGAGGAAATACCTTCCGAAGAAATTTATTGCGCAGAGTGCAATACCAAGCTGACGTTTCTCACCAACTTGATGCAGGAGACGCTGGCGTGCTACTCTTATACGCTGGTACGCGAGGGGTGGCTCACATTAATATATAACAACCAAGAGCTGACACTTCAGCATGGCGACCTGCTCATCTACTCACCTGGGTTCCAGATTTCTATCACCGAAGGTTCTGACGACTACCATTCTGTGTGCCTGATTGTCGATGAGCAGTCAGCTCTTGAAACACCCGGCGTAAGCAATGTGCTGCGCACTGCCTACCAGCCCATTGCAGAACTTGGTCAGCCCATTGTCCACCTCAGCGATGTCCAGACAACGCATTTCTGGCAACGCATGCAGGAGATTATCCGCTACCAGCACTCGTCCCACCGCTATCTGCAAGACAGTTTGCGCACGCTCTACACCCAGTTTATTCTTGATTTGATGGACGTGATGGAACAGAACATAGGCAGCAGGCAGATGAGCGAGCGTACCACCAAAATATTCATCGCTTTCATGCACCTGCTGACCAAGCACTTCAAAGAGCATCACGACATCCGTTTCTATGCCAATCAGCTGAACATCACCACCACCCACCTTTCACGCATCGTCCGTCAGCTGACAGGGCGCACGGTTGTTGACTACATCAACCAGATGCTGCTGATTGAAAGCACATGGTTATTGCAATCCACCGACCTCAGTATAGCTGATATTGCCGAGCGCCTCCACTTCTCCGACCAGTCAAGCTTTGGCCGTTTTTTTACACGGATAAAGGGCATCAGCCCTAAAGCATACAGAGTGCGCTAAACCATCATTCTCTTTTGGTTAGAACTTAATCTCTTTGGGAGCAGCAGTAAATGAATAGAAGGTGGCAGTGGCATCGGCAACATAGAGCACAGCCATATTACCATCATCTGCCTTGTACATGGATTTCAGTTCAGGATTCAGTTCGAGGAACTTTTCCTTCACCGACAAGGTATCGTCATTCACCGCCTTACCACACAGGCGCATCCACTCAGCACCAGAAGCCTTCATGCCGCAAATCTCTATCTTGGCATTCGCATCCATCTGCTTGAAAACATCTTTCACCTTGCCCGTCATGATATACAAACGGTCATTGATAATCTCTACAGCGCCAAAGGGGCGTACACGGGGCTGGTCTCCCTCGCAAGTAGCCAGGAAGAAAGCGCCACACTCTTTCAAATAAGCTAAAACTTCGTTCATAATTGTTTGTTATATTGCGTTAACATTTAAAAATAATTAGTTACTGTGCCAGGAAACTGACTTGCAGTGGAGCGATGCGACGATAGCCATCTTCATTCATGTGCAGCTTATCTCTCTGATAGAACAGTTCGTAATTATGCTCGTCAACGTCCTGCAAACTGAACTGGTCTAACACAGGAACACCATGATATGCACAGCATGCCTTCTGTGCCTCCACATACTGGGCAAAGGTTTGTCCGGTAAGGTTAGGAGCCGTAGAGAAAGGGTTGTGGCCAGCATCTTGACCAAAAAAGCGGAGGGAGGTAAAGAAATAAATCTTGGCATGAGGGTTCTTTTCACGCAACCGCTTGATGCAGTAATTGATGCCGCCGCATTGAGTATTGAGCTTACCCTCATCGTAGTTGTCCAAGGCTGTATAATCCAGCGGGTTGCCACAAGGACGACTATTGACGTAGTCATTGGTGGATGCCCAGAGCACATAGATATCAAATACTCCTGCCTCATCAACCTGTTTCTGGAGCGAGCAACCCTGTTCGATGGAGAAACCGGCACCACCCACGCCGTAAGTAATAACCTCTGCACCTAATTGGTTGGCCCATTGCTGCTTGGCAGCATCAGACTCTTTATTGACAGACAATGATCCGCCAAATACGGCAATGCGTTTTCCATAGTTGGCAAAGCCCTTATAAGGACTTTCTTTGACTGCTTCGACATCAGGAAACAAGTGATGTTTCTCTGGTTCTGGACGAAGGGAAGCTAAATAAGCCTGAATCTGTTCTGGAGTAGGCGGAGTTCTCTGTTCTTGCGCTTGTAGCACAGATGACAGAAGCAAAAAAGCAGGAAGAAGAAGTAATAATTTTCTCATTTTATTAATGTATTAGTATTTCTATTGCAAAGTTACGGAAAAAAGAATGCA
>JAGCCV010000024.1 GCA_017651505.1 Bacteroidaceae bacterium
AAATACCCTGGAAGTTTGCCTGCTGCCATACGCTTTCCTACAACCATAGCCACAGAAACAGCTGGATTGAGATGAGCAGGACATAGATGTCGGGTTACATAAATTGCCAAAGTTACAGCTAATCCCCAGACAATCGCAATCTGGAAAATACTTCCATATTCTCCGAATAACACTGCTACGGCCACTGAGCCACAGCCAAAGAGGGTCAAGATAAAAGTACCCAACGACTCACCTATCAATTCTTTCATATTTCAAAGAATGTATATTACAGATTCTACTGCAAAGATAGAAACTTCATTGATAGGTTACTATATATAAGACTCTATCACGAAAGATGTATATCAAAAGCGAATATTCGTTGTTTGGCAAACAAAGAAAAAAGACTGCAACACGATTATTGCAGTCTTTTTGCATATTATAAGAGAAAAACTTAACAACAACTTGCTCCATCAGCCTTCTCTGCCAAGTCGTTGAAGAAGGCTCCAAAGAGATTCTTGGCCAAAGCCCAGTTGGGTCTGTTGATACAGTATTTCACTTTAGGTGCCTCTATCTCACCCTGTATCAATCCTGCATCCTTCAACTCTTTTAGATGTTGTGAGACAGTAGCCTTAGCTATAGGGAGCTCCTCGTTGATAGCGCCAAAATAGCACTGTTTACGTTTGGCTAAAAAATGTAGAATAGCGATGCGCGTTGGATGTCCCATCGCCTTGGCGAAGCGTGCCAGTTTTTCTTCTCTGGCACGCTCCTGCTCTGGCGTTAATGTGGGGTTGTAAAAAAATTTCCTTTTTCCTTCTTCCATATTATCCATTCAATAATACTGCGAAGATAGTTAATTCTACGGATATTTCAAAATTACTTTATCTTGTATGCTTGCAAAGCTGAACCATGACGCACATACAACACACCATTATTGATGACCAGATGTGCCCAAAAAGGACCCTCACCCTTGGTGATGCGGAATTCGCTGACCACATTGAACTCGTTGCCAGGCTGAACCAAGCCCACGAAGCCTCGACGCTCATCATAGGCATATAGCATACCATCGGCAGAAATAATAGAACCTTTGCCTTTACCCCCTTTCCAAGCGGTGTTATAGATGGTCTTGCCTGTATTCCAATCTACAGCTATCCAGTTGCCACTGCCATTGTTAATCCAGTTAGAACCATAAATTACCCCATTTAGCAGTACATAGCCTCCATGATGAGTATCAAGGTCATCGGTCTTCCAAACCTTGGTAGCAGCAGTCAGGGTATCATTGAGCTTCAGCATATAGCCTCCTGTGTCATAACCTTGAGAGAAGAAAACCATACCATCCTTGAAAAGTGGTGCATTAGGAGCGATATTCTCGAAGGTGTTAGGACTTGGCCAGTCGGAGAATGACCATTCCACTGCTCCTGTCTGAGGGTTTACCCCTATCAATACACCTTCCAATGAGCCGATAATTTGGTGCTTGCCTTTCCACTCAATCATGATAGGAGAAACGTAAGCCCTATTGGCCTTGAGGGATGATGTTTTCCATATCTCCTTTCCTGTTTCCTTATCCAAGGCCACCATAGATGTCTGACTGCCACCAGGAGTATAAATCACCTTGTTCTCATATACCAGCGGACTCTCAGCTGTTCCCCAGTGACCGGTCTTGCTGCTGTATGTGTCTTTCCCTGATACCTTCCACAGGACCTTTCCATCTGCGCAGTTGATGCAAACCACATCACCAGATCCACTAACCAGATAAGCTTTGCCATTGTCGATGGTCGGTGTGGTACGGGTTTCCGGATAAGCTTCATTCCAAGGAGCGCTGTAAGCTGTGGTGTAAAGTTTCTTGCCATCTAATGTAAATGCCATGAAGGTTTCTTGCTTCTCATCTTCGGTCATGCCTGTGATGTAAAGACGGTCGCCAACAATTACAGGGCTGGAATAGCCCTTACCGATTTCAAGACTCTCCCAAAGCATCTGAGGCCCTTCAGCAGGCCACTGCTTCATTAAACCACTTTCTGCAGGATAGATTCCGTCACGATTAGGGCCACGGAACGCATAAGGCGACGGTGTTTGTGCCACTATGTTTAATGCAACTAAGCTGACCATAGCAACGCCAGCTGATCTTAATAAATTCTTTAACGTCATAATTCTTAATTTGTTAGTAGTTATTATTATTTAATTTTATAAGCCTGTAATGCTGAACCGTGACGGGCATAGAGTACACCATTATTAATAACCAGATGTGCCCAATAAGGTCCCTCGCCCTTGGTGATGCGGAACTCACTAACCACATTGAGCTCATTTCCCGGCTGAACCAACCCCACGAAGCCACGGCGCTCATCATAAGCATAGAGCATACCATCAGCAGCAATGATAGAACCTTTGCCCTTACCGCCCTTCCATGCGGTGTTATAGATAGTCTTGCCTGTATTCCAGTCGATGGCCGTCCAGTTGCCATTGGTGTTATTGATCCAGTTGGAGCCATAAATCACGCCATTCAGCAAAACATAGCCACCATGATGGGTATCAAGGTCATCAGTCTTCCAAGCCAGGGTAGCACCTGTGAGGGTATCATTCAATTTCAGCATATAACCGCCAATGTCATATCCCTGTGAGAAGAACAACATGCCATCATGGAACAAAGAACTGTTGGGCGCAATGTTTTCAGGTCTATAGCCGTTCGCCATCGGTCGGCCTCCGTCAGGTCTGCCCCAGTCGGTAAATTCCCACTCTATCTCACCATTTGCAGGGTTTACGCCAAACACCACATGCTGGGTAGAGGCAATCATCTGGTATTTGCCTTTCCATTCTATCATGGTAGGTGAGACATAGGCTCTGCCATCATTAAGGGATTTAGACTTCCAGAGTTCCTTACCCGTTTCCTTATCCAAAGCCACGATAGCAGTATTGTCGCCACCTGGTGTATAGATTACCTTATTATCATACACCAACGGGCATTCAGCGGTTCCCCAATTGCCAGTCTTACTGCCATATTGGGACTTGCCGTCAACCCTCCATAAGATTTTGCCGTCGGTACAGTTGATGCAAACCACCTCGCCCATACCGCTGATGACATAAGCCTTGCCGTTGTCGATGGTAGGAGTGGTTCGTGTCTCAGGATAATTCTGGTCGAAGGGGTGACCGTACGCCACAGTATAAACCTTCTTACCATCCAGTGAAAATGCGTGGAATGTCTCTTGTTTCTCATCTTCCGTCATGCCTGTCACATAAAGCCTGTCGCCCACGACAACAGGGCTTGAATAGCCTTTACCAATCTCCATGTTCTCCCACAATAACTGGGGCCCTTCGGCTGGCCATTGTTTCATGAGGTCTTTTTCTTCGGAATAGATTCCATCACGATTAGCTCCACGGAATCCATGCGAAGAAGGTACTTGTGCAGATACAATCAATCCTACACAGCATACAGCAAAACAAAGTAAAATCTTTTTCATAATCAATATCTATTTCTTTTTGATAGTTTTATACAAATTGAGCAACTTTGTTGCCATTGTCTCATCACGATACTTTTCTTGTGCCAATATCAATGCTTGACAATTACATTGTCTGAACAGCTGGTTATCTGTCAACAATTTCTCCAGAGCATCAGCCAATGCCTTAGGCTCGTTTGGTTCATACAGCAAGCCCGCATCACCAACAATCTCTGCGAAGGAGCCAGTGGCTGGTTCAACAACAGGACGACCTGCAGCGAATGCTTCGAGTAGATAGAGTCCCACACCTTCCTGAAAACGTAGAGGTACGGACAATACACTGATTTGTTTGTAGAAATCGGCATGATGCTCCCAAGTATAGTCTTCTTCAATAATCACATCATTCTTATAAGGCAGTAAAGTCTTCCTGACCTTTGCCATGAAACTTTTGTCAGGGCCCATATACCCTCCTCCGATACGAAGTTTTAACCTCGGAACAGCATTTCTTTGCTTCAACAGCACAAATGCATCCGCCAGGATATCTAACCCATCCAGTTCGTTCATGCGATAGAAAAATCCGATAGTTGGGTCAGCAGGCCATTCATCGGTATGATATCGTTCCGCATTCACACCCGGGTAAATGACCCCCACCTTTCCCAAAGCAGGCAGTTTATTTATCACCACCTGACGATAATATTCACTGGTAGTAATAAAGCTGTCGATGTAAGATGCATTATCTATCACACTCTTCCAAGCTTTAGTGACATATTCTGGCTGCAAGCCATCTATCCACACTTCTTCATCCTGCAAAGAACAAACGATGGGGACATCCATTGCGTGTTTAATCGCCTTGGCGATACCAATCAGCAAGGATGAAGATAGCTGGATAACATCAGGGTGTTCCACTTCATTGATCCATGTTATCAGTTGGCTCACATGCTCATCAAAAGCTTTTCCTTCACCTACCATCATACTGAGCGTCATGTCTTCCATGCCTGCTGACGAAGTGGTACCTGACATTACCGAAGCCAAATCAAGTATCTTATCAGAACCCAGCAAACGCTTTAACCAATCTGGCATCTTATGATTACCAAATACTTTCTGATCTACATAGTAAGTGGTAGCAGGGAAAAACAACGGTGCATTACCCTGAAGGCTACCTATATGTTTCAACGGAAGATATAATGGAATCATCACCACATCATGACCAGCCCTTTGCAAGGCTTGCGCCTGCAAGTTGTCTCGAAAGCAATTACCGCAATAATAGCCGTCACCAGATCCAGGTGTGATAAACAATATCTTCATCTTATTGATACTTATTCTTTACTTCCTTTATTACCAACCTTTTCACAAACACCCAAACACATCCTGAGAACAACAGCATGAGTAATAGACTCAACAACCAGATGCTAACGGAGACATTGATGAAACCAGTTCCTATACTCAACAATGCCCCTGTAACACCCACAATGATAGCATAGACTGGCACTATCACATTTTCCTTAAACAGAAGCTGACTAATTGTTTCTGCACGATACCCAATCATGGCATACATCTGGATATCAGAACTTCTCGCAATCAAGCTCTTCCTAATGACAATCAAAAAGCTCAAAATACCCAACAATAAGCCGATGCCGCCCAATGACAGGAAGATAGTAAGATAAGTATCAGTCACTTGATAGAATTGCCTCAACCTATCATTGGTAGTGTTTACCCTCACTCCATATTCATTTAAAGCAGTAGCGATAAGCTGAGCAGTTTGCTTCACATTTGCTTCGTTAACCCGCACCAATGCTACTTCACTACCTGTCAGTTCTGGCCAAATCTTGGCAAACAAGCTCTTATCTATCACCACATTTCCCTGTAACACAGTGTTGGGCAGTGTTCCAGCTATCAAAAGTTTCACCTCGTTGTCATGAGCGTCTGTATAATATAAAGTATCTCCCATGTTCATCATCAAGCCCCAGGTCAACACGGTTTCATCCACCAACACAGGATAGGGAGAGTCAACATCCTTTATCCGTTGAAGGTCGTATC
>JAGCCV010000025.1 GCA_017651505.1 Bacteroidaceae bacterium
ACTTTCTGCCTTTACGGTAAACCTTACCTACAACCTCGAGCCTTGCTACACCATCATCTTAGCTTTCCTTATTTTTGGCGAAGGACGCGAAATCAATTTCTCGTTCTATCTTGGCATTGCCATGATTCTCCTCAGCGTCCTTCTGCAATCTTGGCGCTCTTGGAAATAAAAAAGGGGTGCACAATAGCACCCCTGAATTATTTTTCTAAAGTAAACTTTAGATTTCTACGGTTGCCTGCAAAGGCAGGTTGTCAGAAGAACCACCTACATAGATTACTGCCTTTCCACCCTCTACATTCCATGCGTGCTGGAACTCGTTCCAATGACGCAGACGATCCTTTGGAATGCTGATAGTTATCTTAGTAGTTTCACCAGCCTTCACAGCTGTACGCTTGAAGCCTTTCAGTTCATACTTAGGACGTTCTACCTTAGAGTCAGGACGACCGATATATACCTGAGACACTTCTTCTGCCTCCATGTTGCCTTGGTTAGCTAAGTCGAAAGTCACTTCAATGTTCTCACCCTCAACCTTAGCAGCCAGGTTTGAATATTTGAAAGGCACGTATGACAAGCCATAGCCGAAAGCATACATAGGCTTCACGTTCTTGGTGGTGTACCAGCGATAACCCACGAAGATACCCTCAGAATAGTCGGCATCAGCCTTACGAATAGCGAAGCGATCGCGATTAACAAGGTTAACGAAAACATCGCCACCGCCCTGTTCCTGCTGAGGATAAACACCCAATGCGTAGGCAGGAGAGTCTTCCAACTTCCTTGGGAAAGTGAAAGGCAACTTACCAGAAGGAGCAATCTTGCCTGTCAGCACATCAGCTAAGGCGTTGCCACCCTCAGTACCGTTGAACCAGCTATATACCAAGCTCTTTGCGATAGGCTCTACCTCACGCAAGTCAACAGGAGCACCAGCCACCATAACCACTACTATATTAGGATTCACCTCTGCGATATCTTCCAGCAAATCTTCCTGGTCGAATGGCAACTTGATAGTAGTGCGGTCAGAACCCTCGGTTTCTACCTCACGGTTGTCGCCTCCGATAAACAGTACCACATCAGCACCCTTTACAGCCTTCAGCGCTTCCTTCTTCAACTGCTCCATGCGCTTCTTATATTCCTCCATCGCATTCTCAGGCAATTTCTGTCCCCAGCGAGCTTGAGGAGCAGGTTCGTAACCACGAGCGTAGCGAATCTTTGCCTTGCCCTTCAGCGCTTTCTGAAGACCTTCCAACGGAGTTACCTCATAGAGCGTCTTAACACCAGCACCTACACCGCCTAAAGCCATTGTACGAGTAGCATTGTCACCAACTACGGCGATGGTCTTTACCTTGTTGCTCAGAGGCAGCAGACCTTCGTTCTTCAGCAATACGATGCTCTTAGAAGCTACCTTGTAGGCAATAGCCTGTGTCTCTGGCTGAGAAGCTACCTTCTGGTTAGCCACATTAGCAGGCACTGGATTCACTGTCAAACGAACGCGCAGGATGTTGCGCACTCTTTGGTCAATCACATTCATAGGCACATCACCTCTGTTTACGGCAGCAATCAGAGAATCACCCAAATAGGTGCTGTTTGGCATTTCAACTTCCAAACCACCCATTACTGCCCCAACGGTAGAGTGGGTACCACCCCAGTCGCTGATAATCATGCCCTTGAAGCCCCACTCATTACGCAGGATGTTTTCCTGCAGGTTGAAGTTCTCAGAGCACCATTGACCCCAAATCTTGTTGTATGCAGCCATCACGCCCCATGCGTTACCTTCCTTCACGGCCATTTCAAATGGGGTGAGGTAGATTTCACGCAAGGCACGCTCAGAGATGTTGGCGTTGATGAAACCACGCATGTTCTCTTGGCTGTTCACGGCAAAGTGCTTCAGGCATACTGCCTCGTTTTGGTCTTGTGAGCCCTTGGTATAGCCTGTGGCCAATATACCCGACAGCAATGGGTCTTCACTCAGGTACTCGTATGTACGACCACCGGTAGGCAGACGCTGGATGTTCATGGCAGGACCTAAAATCATGTCCTTACCACGCAGCTTAGCCTCGATGGCCATACCCTTGCCATACTCATAGGCAATGCCCGGGCACCAAGTAGCTGCCAAAGCAGAGCCAGTAGGGAAGAAGGTTGCTCGGTCAACATCCCAACCCAGTGGAGTCCAAGAGTGATCTTCCAACTCCTCACGAATACCGAAAGGACCATCGGCATACTTCATGTCGGCAATGCCCAGTCTTTCAATACCTGCCGAAGAGAACATGGTTTTGCCATGCAGCATATTCACCTTCTCTTCCAGCGACATACTTTTAATGATTTCCGTAATCTCAGCCTCATGTTGTAGAAGCGGATTCGTCTGTTGTGCGTTAGCTACACCAAATACAATCGATGCAGCCACTAATAAAAAAGACTTCTTCATTTTACTTAAAATATTATGGTTGTTTCTATTGTCCTACAAAGGTGGCAGATTTTTGCAAGTCATGCAAGAGTTTTGCCCGTTATCTGCATCACTCCTTCACTGCTTTGGGTGTCCAGTTCTTGAAGAAGCGAAGCACCTTCTCTTTATCATAACCCTGTCCCTCTTCTAAGTAGCTGGAATCTTGATGGTGTAACACCTTGCCGTTCTCGTCGAGCACTACAAACACAGGAAATCCAAAGCGTTGCGGACTATTCAGCCTTTTCAGCATCTGGGCTGCACGTCTCGTCTTTTCCTCGCCTTCCGACTTTCTCGGGTTATAGTTTACGTGGATATACACAAAGTTGTCACTGATGGTCTGTGCTATCTCGCTGTCCTTTGTGATGAAGTCGGCAAATCGCAAGCACCACGGGCACCAATTGCCACCCACCTGGGCGATAACGAACTTGCCACTGGCCTTAGCCTCAGCCACCGCCTTGTCAATCTGCTCCAGCTGGTTGATTTCCTCGTCATACACTTTTTTTACTGTTGTCTGTGCCTGAGCTGTCAATGTCATCATGGCCATCAGCAGCATACTGATAATTGTCTTTTTCATTTTTTCTGTTATTAATTGTGTGTGCAAATATAATACTTTTCAGTTAACACATAACGCACCATTCATCATATTTTTCTTAGTTTATATCTGGTGTCAGGCTAATTATGCATGTTTCTGTGTCTTTGCAGCGTCTAAAGTATCATGAAAAGACAAACAGCACGTTAGCCACAATGCTATATTATCTCTTTGAAGGATACTTCGAAAAAGAGTTATCTATTTGATTTTCATGGTTGTTATTTAATGCAGTTTCTCTCTTTCTTAGTTCATCTAAATAGCCAGCGGTAATGACACCGGAAGGTAGGGCTATTATGGCGATACCCACAAAAGAAGACACAATACTGATGAATCTTCCTGTGTCAGAGATTGGATATAAATCACCATAACCTACGGTGGTTAAAGTACAAGCGGCCCAATAGAACGCATCAAAGAAGTCGTCAAACAAGTACTTTCCTGTGGACGGATTGATTTCTTCTTCTCCATTAAACATAATCAATGCTGTGATAAATGTGTAGAAAATGGCCAATGTAAGTACTGTGAGCAATACTTTCTTTTGCTTTTTTATAACTTCGATGATTATTTCCAAAGATTCAAAGTAGTGAATTATCTTGACGATTCTCAATAATCTTAGTAAACGGGAGAATCGTGCCAATTTGAATGTTGGTGCCAAAAGATTGATGGTTGGAAGTATTGAAAGTAAATCAATAATCGCCATCGGAGTAAGAGGATAGGTGATATAGTTGAACCAATCATTCTTTTTTGATCGAATACCATATGTTGACCACCTTATTAAGTAATCAATTATAAAGCATATGCAGGATATGAGATCAAACCACCAGAACAGGGTGGTTTGTGTGCGAAACATCAATGGAATAACGCCAATAAAAATGGCTATTATCATAATTACGTCGTATAATTGAGCGATGATGTTATAATTCTCAGGCTCTACGACATTATTCATCTTTTCAAGTGTTTTTTTAGCCTTAGCCTTAGCTTTGTTTTTCATGTCTTTGGTATTTGATTATGTAGCAAATATAGTTAATTACAATGAATAATGCATACTGTCACTGCATTATTTCGCATATAGACATAAAAAAGATTGGGGGTGCTAATAATTCGCCTGGTTGAGGGTGTGGACGGCTACTAAAGCTGCAGTTTCGGTGCGCAAGCGTGAAGGACCCAAGCTAACGGGAGTGAAGCCTTTTGACAATGCTAAACTCACTTCTTCTTCGCTGAAATCGCCTTCAGGACCAATCAGCACAACGGCATCTTCACCAGGTACTAACACATCTCTCAACTCCTGACGTTGGTTCTTGTAGCAGTGGGCGATGTATTTTTGTCCGTTAAAGGGCTGGCTGACAAACTGAACAAAACTTGTCATGTCATGCAGAATGGGCAAACGGGCTTTCAGTGACTGCTTGATGGCGGATACAAGGATTTTCTCGATGCGTTCGGTCTTGATGACCTTACGTTCGGAATAGCGGCAATCGAGGAAGGTGATTTCGTCCAGACCTATCTCTGTGGCTTTCTCGGCTAACCACTCCATACGGTCCATATTCTTGGTGGGTGCCACTGCCAAATGGATGTGATTCCGCCATAATGGTGCCTGTGGTTGCTTATCGAGTATATTGACTAAGCAGTGCTTCTTGTCACAAACGCTGATTTCTGCCTTGTAGAAACATCCTTTACCATCAGTGAGCATCACCGCGTCGCCAGGTTGCAGACGCAATACACGCACGGCATGTGTTGCCTCTTCTTCTGGCAGGGCGTTACTATGGTCAATATCTGGAGTATAGAAAACGTGCATGACGGTAGGGTTATTCGTTGCCTAATTGCTTGAGCTGGTCGCGCAACTCAGCTGCCTTCTCATAATCTTCATTCTGAATAGCCTCCTCGAGCTGTTGCTTCAGGGTATCAACGCCAGGGACTACTACTTTGATATCCTTGAACTCTTCGAGGTCGTCTTCTACCTTGATGAAGCAGTCCTGACCAATCAAGGCATTCATCAACAGTTCTTTGTAGGTGAAGATGGGGGCTCCCATGCGTACTGCCATAGCCAAAGCGTCACTGGTGCGGGCATCCACCCTCATTACGCCATAGTCTTTCTGAAAATACATGTAGGTGTAGTAAATTCCTTTCTCAAACTTGTAGATTACTACCCTCCACAGCTTGACCGTCATCGCATTGAGCACTCCGGCAAAAAGGTCGTGAGTCATAGGACGGTTTTGTTGTATGCCTTTGGCACCCAAATAGATGGCACGTCCTTCGTAAGCGCCAATGACAATGCTCAGGATGTCATCGGTGCCTACCGCCCTCATGGTGACCTTGCAGTTGTTGAGGTCGTTGGGGATAGTGTAAATGCTTTCTAGTTGTAACTGTATTTTCTCGTTTTTCAGCATAGGCAATTACTCAGCTTTTTGTTCAGGTTTGAAATCGTATTTAAAGAAGATGGCAAACAGGATGGCGATGACCAGTGAGTAAGCGGCAAAGATGTACCAAACACTGCTCCAGTCACCTGTCATCTTACCATCTATATTCTCTGTGAAGTAGTTAACTATATTCTGTGCACCTAAAGTACCCAGTGTTGCACCAATGCCGTTGGTCATCAGCATGAACAGACCCTGCGCACTGCTTCGCATGCTCTTGTCGGTAAACTGGTTGACGAACAACGAGCCAGACACATTAAAGAAGTCGAATGCCACACCATAGACGATCATGGAAAGAATGAACATCCACACGCCACCGCCTGGATTACCGGCACCGAACAAACCAAAGCGTAACATCCATGCAAACATCGCCATTAGCATCACTTTCTTGATGCCTAATCGTTTCAGGAAGAACGGAATGAGCAAGATGCAAAGGGTTTCTGAACACTGCGATAACGATATTAAGGCATTGGCGTGGTTGGCGCCAAAGGTGTTGGCAAACTCGGGCATTCCTTGGAAACTGGTAATGAATGGGTTGGCATAGCTGTTGCTTAGCTGCAAGGCAACACCTAACAACATCGAGAAGATGAAGAAGGTGGCCATCGTGCGATTCTTGAACAAACTGAAAGCCCTAAGACCTAACGCATCAACCAGCGTTTTCTTACCAGCCTTGTTGATAGGACACTCAGGCAACGTCATAGAGAAGAATCCCAACAGGATGCCTAACACACCTGATACAATAAACTGCATATAGGTGGTTTGGTAACCTAAGATATCCACCAGTAACATGGTGCAAATGAAACCAATGGTGCCGAAGATGCGGATGGGTGGAAAGGCGCTAATGGTGTCCATGCCTGCCTTTTCTAAAGCGTTATATGCCACAGAGTAGGAGAGCGAGAGCGAAGGCATATAGAACCCGATGCCCACTGTAAACAAACCTATCAATACACCAAAGTTGACATCTGTGCCTTCTTGCATTGCATAATATCCCATGCAAAGCAAAAAACAACTGGAGATGAAATGACAGATACCCATCATCTTCTGTGCTGGTATCCAACGATCGGCCACAATGCCTATCAAGGCTGGCATGAAGATACTGGTGATGCCCTGCATGGCGTAGAATGTACCAATATGTGCGCCTTGACCTGCACTGGCCAGATAACTACCCATTGAGGTAAGATAAGCTCCCCACACGGCAAACTGCAGGAAGTTCATTATGATAAGTCGGATTTTCAGATTCATCTCATTAATGTGTTTTAATGAGGACAAAGGTACTTATTTTTTGTTGAAAACGCGCATTAATGGGGCATAAAAAAAGAAGGGTATCTATCACAGACACCCAATCTTTATCAACCTTAAATCTAATACCATGAAAAACACAGTGCAAAGATAGTCATTATTTATGTTGTGCAACATAAAAATGGCAAAAATCGCACTTATTTTAACACTATTTAAATTTTACTCTACGTATAAAACCAATCCTTTGAGGTATTCGCCTTCGGGGTGATATATGTTCACAGGATGGTCGGCAGGTTGGGTGAGCTGATGTAAGATGCTCACTTTACGTCCAGATGCAGCTGCAGCCGTAAAGACCGAAGTGCGGAACTGATCTTTGTTGACAGCCTGTGAGCAGGAGAATGTGAACAGGATGCCTCCATGTTTGATTTTCTCGAATGCCTTGGCGTTGATTCGTCTGTAGCCTTGTAGGGCATTACGAAGCACATCACGGTGCTTGGCAAAGGCAGGTGGGTCGAGGATGATAAGGTCGTATTGGTCTTTCTCAATCTCGTCGAGATATTTGAACGCATCTTCCGCATAGGCATGGTGCCTTCCGTCGTCGGCAAAGTTTAGTGCCACATTCTGTTTGGTCAGTTCGATGGCCTTTGCAGAGCTATCTACCGAATCTACCCTTGAGGCGCCTCCACGCAGTGCATACACCGAGAAACCACCTGTGTAGCAAAACATGTTGAGTATGTTTCTTCCCCGTGAGTAGCGTTCCAGCAGGGCTCGGTTCTCGCGTTGGTCAACAAAGAAGCCCGTCTTCTGTCCTCTCAGCCAATCAATATGGAACTTCAAACCATATTCAGTGGCAATGTTCTCCTTGCTGCCTCCGATGAGGAAGCCGTTTTCCTGTCCTAATTCAGCCTTGTAGGGGAGGGTTGTTTCCGACTTATAATAGATATTGTCAATCTTATCGTCCATCACCTTCATCAATGCTTGGGCTATCTCCATGCGTTGGAAGTGCATACCGGCAGAATGTGCCTGCATTACAGCTGTGCGTCCATAGATGTCGATGACCAGTCCTGGGAGATTGTCACCCTCGCCGTGCACCAGACGATAGGTGTTGTTGTCGGCACGTTGTGCAATACCAATAGCTATTCGTTTGAGTCTTGCCTCTTCCAGACGATGTTGCCAAAAATAATCATTAATGGTTTCTTGTTCATCGAATGTAAGCACTCGCACCATGATACTACCTACTTGGTAGTGTCCTCTTGCAATGAATGTATGCTGTGAAGTGAATACTTCCACGACGTCACCTTCCTCCACATTACCTTCAATGCGACTGATAGCACCCGAGAACACCCAGGGATGAAAGCGCTTCAGTGACTCTTCCTTGCCTGATTTCAGATAGACGTTACTCATATTGATAGATTGATAATTTCTGGATTAACACCTTCAGTGGGTTCTGGCTCTGGTACGATGACGAGCTCGTAATCGCCAGTAGCCTTCAACTCTTCCACTTTCCGGTATATTTGTATGCATGCCCATGCATCAATGGCGGCATAATGTTGTTGCGGAATGGTCAGTTCATCGGCTTCCCAGTTTGACAGGCGTTGGGATTTGGATATTTTATTGCCAAACAGGTTGGCATAGATTTTCTGTAACGACTGATCGGCGATGCCGATGTCTTTCACCAGAGTTTGCAACTCAATTACGTTTTTCGGCTCGAATGGCGCCCATCTGTGGAGCATGAAGAAATCATCTTTCAGGGAAATGCCTACTTTGATGATATGGGGATTCTCCAACAATTGAATGAGGGATAATGTCATACCATATTTAAAGATACGGAACAGGTAGCAACGCTCATCAGTGGCAATTTGTAACAACGCTACCTTGTGGCTTTCGCCTCTTTTGAACGAAGGACGTGTCTCGGTATCAATGCCCAACAGAGGAAACTGACTGAGGTATCTTACGGCTATGTCGGCCTGCTCTGGTGTGTCGATGATATATATTTGCCCTTGGCATTCCACTTTGGACATCTGCTTGATGTCTTCCTTAGATGTTTTATTCTTAATTATCAGCATGAGCGGTCAGATATTTCACTTCGTGCAAGGCACGCAAGGTATTCACCAGTTTCTGTCCCCAGTAGAGTTTGAAATTCTCCTGACAGGTGGCAAGGGCATTGTGCATGTTGCGGTTCACACCCTGACGGAATATGAATACAAAGTCCTTGATGTCCTGGTAGATGTCGGACAAACCTTCAGAGATATAGCGAGTCACGGGTTGGTCGCTATACTTCATATCCTCCACAAACACATCGAGGTAGTCGTCACGATCACCCATGATGTCTGCCAGATTGGCATTCATCATACTGTATGACTCTTCTGTCACGCAAGTCTCCAGCATTTCGTCCTCCTCATCCATCAACTCCATCTCAGACAGTAACAAGGCTTTAACATAGAGTAGGGGTAGTATCTTCAGTATGGTATCGACAAACTCATCACGTTCCATACCCTCTGCATTCTCCAAGAACTGGCAGTATTGAGCAGCTACCGTTACAAACTCCACGCTGTTACGTTCAAAAATAACCTTGCTTTCGCTTTGCATATCTTTTTCTTTTATAATTCGCAAAAATACTCAATATTTTGCAGACCGCCAAAGCTTGCACATAAAAACAGTGGCGAAGCATAAGCCTCGCCACTATTATTAATATGGAGGAAAGAAATTACTCCTTCACTTCAGCACCCCAGTTGTTCTGAGCCAAACGCTTGTAGCTATTATAACGCCATTTTGCATTGTCCTCTGCAGCTTGGAACAGTTCATCAGCCTCTGCAGGATACTGCTTCATTACTGATGCATAGCGAACCTCGCCCTTCAGGAAGTCCTTGAAACCTTCCCACTTAGGCTCCTTGCTATCCAAGGTGAATGGGTTCTTGCCTTCAGCTTCCAGAGCTGGGTTGTAACGCCACAAGTGCCAGTAGCCGCACTCAACTGCCTTAGCTTCCTCTGCTTGGCTCTTACCCATACCAGCCTTCAGACCATGATTGATACATGGAGCATAAGCGATGATGAGTGATGGACCTGGATAAGCTTCAGCCTCACGCAGTGCCTTCAAGGTCTGAGCATTGTCAGCACCCATGGCAATCTGTGCAACATATACATAACCGTAGGTAGTAGCCATCAGGCCAAGGTCTTTCTTGCGAACGCGCTTACCTGAAGCGGCAAACTTGGCAATAGCACCGATTGGAGTTGCCTTAGATGACTGACCACCGGTGTTTGAATAAACCTCAGTATCAATAACGAGGATATTGACATCCTTGCCAGAAGCAATTACGTGGTCAAGACCACCGTAACCGATATCGTAAGAAGCACCGTCACCACCGATAATCCACTGACTACGCTTCACGAGGTAGTTCTGGAACTCTGCAATTACAGCGCAATACTTGCACTTGTCTTTGTTTGCCTCTACCATAGGAACAATCTGCTTGTACAGCTCCTTAGTCTTAGCTGGGTCGTTTTGGTTGTCAACCCAATCCTGGAACAGAGCCTTAGCTTCTGCTGGAACGTTCTCGTCAGCAATAGCAGCCAGCATTGTTTCAGTCAGACGCAGATGCATTTTCTCGTTAGCTAATGTCATACCCAAACCAAACTCGCAGAAGTCCTCGAACAATGAGTTAGCCCATGCTGGTCCATGACCTTCGGCGTTGGTGGTATAAGGAGTAGATGGAACAGAGCCAGAGTAGATAGAAGAGCAACCAGTAGCGTTAGCCACAATCTGACGGTCGCCAAACAACTGACTGATCAATTTCACGTATGGAGTCTCACCGCAACCAGAGCAAGCACCAGAGAACTCAAACAAAGGAGTAGCAAACTGTGAGTTCTTAGGAGTTTGCTGGATGTCAATCAGGTTCTGCTTGCTGGTTACCTTCTTCACGCAGTATTCCCAGTTAGCAGCTTCCTTCTTCATATCCTCAGCTTCAGGGTCGAATGCCACCATCTTCAGTGCCTTCTCGCCCTTCTTGCCTGGGCAGACATCAGCACAGTTGCCGCAAGCCAAGCAGTCGAGTACATCCACCTGAATGCGGAACTTCATACCCTTGATCTGAGCAGGAGCCAGAACGTCTATCTTAGCTGCATCGATGCCGGCAGCTTCGTCAGCATCCATTACGAATGGACGGATTGCAGCGTGAGGACAAACGAATGCACACTTGTTACACTGGATACAGTTCTCAGAATTCCAAACAGGAACGAAATTAGCCACACCACGCTTCTCATACTTAGCGGTGCCGCTGTACCAAGTACCGTCTTCAATACCCTTGAATGCGGATACTGGCAGAAGATCGCCATCCTGAGCGTTGATAGGACGAACCACCTCGTTGATGAATGCTGGGTCGTTGTTCACAGGCTTAGGATCGTCAGGCAGGTTAGCCCATGCTGGGTCGATAGTCAAGGTGTGATACTCACCTCCACGGTCAACAGCAGCATAGTTCTTGTTCACCACATCCTCGCCCTTCTTAGCGTATGACTTCACGATGAATTTCTTCATCTGCTCGATAGCCAAGTCGATAGGAATAACCTCTGTAATACGGAAGAATGCACTCTGAAGTATGGTGTTGGTACGGTTGCCCAAACCAATCTCCTGCGCAATCTTGGTAGCGTTGATATAATAAACTGTAATGTTGTTCTTAGCGAAATACCTCTTAACACGGTTTGGCAAGTTAGCTGCCAGTTCTTCTGCATCCCAAACAGTGTTCAGCAGGAAAGAACCATTCTTGCGAAGACCACGGGTTACATCGTACATATGGAGGTATGCCTGCACGTGGCAAGCCACAAAGTTAGGTGTGTTTACATAGTAGGTTGAACGGATTGGAGAGTCACCGAAACGCAGGTGAGAGCAGGTGAAACCACCTGACTTCTTTGAGTCGTATGCGAAGTATGCCTGACAATGCTTGTTGGTGTTGTCACCAATAATCTTCACTGAGTTCTTGTTAGCGCCTACGGTACCATCAGCACCCAAACCATAGAACTTAGCTTCGAACATGCCGTCGCCACCCAGAGCAATCTCTTCTTCCTGTGGGAGAGAAGTGAAGGTAACATCATCCACAATACCTACAGTGAAATGATCCTTAGGTTGTGGCAATGCCAGGTTCTTGAATACGGCAATCATCTGAGCAGGAGTAGTGTCTTTTGAACCCAAACCATAACGGCCAGCCACGATGCAAGGAGCATCAGCAGCTCCGTAGAATGAATCCTTCACGTTCATGTAGAGAGGGTCACCGGCAGCTCCAGGTTCCTTGGTGCGGTCAAGTACGGCAATGCGCTTAGCAGTCTTAGGCATAGCAGCCAACAGGTCCTTAGCTGACCAAGGGTTGAACAGGTGAACAGCTACCAGACCTACCTTCTCGCCCTGAGCACGCAGGTGGTCAACCACCTCACGGATACATTCTGTAACAGAACCCATAGCCACGATTACGCGCTCAGCTTCTGGGTCACCATAGTAATCGAACAAGTGGTATGAGCGACCGGTAATTTTTGCAATCTCGTCCATATAGTGCTGAACAACAGCAGGAACGTTTGTATAGAAACCATTGCTTGCCTCACGGTGCTGGAAGAAGTGGTCAGGGTTTTCAGCCATACCACGCATCACAGGTTTCATTGGGTTCAGCGCTTTCTTGCGGAACTCAGCTAGAGCCTCTTTATCAATTAACGGAGCCAGATCTTCGTTCTCAATCTTCTCAATCTTCTGAATCTCATGAGAGGTGCGGAAACCATCGAAGAAGTTCAGGAAAGGAAGACGAGCTGTCAATGCTGAAAGATGAGCAACACCCGCAAGGTCCATCACCTCTTGTACTGAACCTTCTGCCAACATAGCGAAACCTGTCTGACGGCAAGCCATCACATCTTGGTGGTCACCAAAGATACACAGTGCATGAGAAGCCAGTGTACGAGCAGAAACATGGAATACGCATGGGAGGTTTTCAGCAGCAATCTTATACATGTTAGGGATCATCAGTAATAAACCCTGTGAAGCTGTAAATGTTGTGGTTAATGCACCAGCTTGCAGTGAACCGTGAACAGCACCTGCAGCACCACCTTCTGACTGCATCTCCTGAACGCTTACGGTTTCGCCGAAAATGTTCTTTCTGCCAGCAGCAGCCCACTCATCCACATGCTCTGCCATAGTAGATGACGGAGTGATAGGGTAGATTGCAGCCACTTCGGTAAACATATACGCAATATGAGCAGCTGCTTCGTTTCCATCACAAGTAATGAATTTTTTCTCTTTAGCCATAATTTAATTTTTTGTTTATTGATTGTATATTACTCGTTCGTTTTTGTTCAAGTTGCAAATGTAGCTCTTTTTTGCCTATTATCAAAGTGTAATATGCAAAATATTAACTATCTTTATGACCGAAAACAACAATTGTAACTCATGAGGCTCTATATCTTTAATCCTGATACTGATTTGGCATTGGCAAATGGTAAAGGCAACTATACCCCTACCCAAAAAGTGCGCCAGATGATTAATGATTTGGCTTTGTTGCCTTTATGGTATGCCAAATCGGGTAGTTTCGTGTTGGTTGACCAAATAAGTGATCAGGATTATCTGGAAGAAATGAATAAACTATTCAAATTAGGTATTAAGCTTCTTGCCGTTTCGGAACTGGGTTCTTTGCAAGGCTCTGTAGAAATATGTCCTTGGGGGTGGAACCAATCATTTCGTAATATGCTTGGAAGAGCTGGAATAGACCATAACTATCTGCCTGATGATGCGGAACTCGAAGCGCATCGCCAACTTTCACAACGTAAGGTGGTGGGCGAGTTACTGCATTTGTTTGAAAATGTGCCTGATTTTTGTGGCTTTTCTCTTAATCTGACAAATACCAAGGAATGTGATTTGTTTTTCAACCAAATGAGAGACCGAGGCGGGGTAGTGTTCAAAGAACCTTGGTCAAGTAGTGGAAAGGGTTTGTTGTGGTGTCGTGATGAGTTAAATATGAGAGACAGGAATTGGTGTCAGCGGGTAATAGGTGATGAAGGCTACGTCACTGCGATGCCTATTTATAATAAGGTGCAGGATTTTGCGATGGAGTTTTTTGTGGGAGAAGCAGCAGTTTCTTTTTTGGGTTATTCGTTGTTTAATACCGACCATAAAGGTTTCTACAAAGGAAATGCCTTGTTGGGTAATGAGGAGATTGAACGTTGTCTCACTAATTATGTACCAAAGGTGTCGTTGGACAGAACCTTGCAAATGGTGGAAGGTTTTTTAGCTCAAAAAGGTTACAAGGGATGTGTAGGGGTAGATATGATGATCTGTCGAGAGGCAGGTGAAATGCGCATCCATCCTTGTGTGGAAATCAATTATCGTGCCACTATGGGTTATGTGGCTCGTGTGTTGAAGGATAACTACCTGTCAGATGATGCACAAGGCTGGTTTATGATTCAGCATTTCCGCACACACGAAGAACTGGTGTGCTTTGTGGAAGAAAACAAAGTCAAAGCGCCGTTGCATATCCAGCAAGGCAGAATACATAGCGGCTTCCTGCCTTTGGTTCCTGTGCTACGCAGTACGCTCAACCTTGCATATATTGAAGTATCTTAATAATAGCCTCATTCCTGTTTTCTCAATCTTCATACTTAGGTATATATGCTACAGGTGGTAAGGATGGGCAACGAGAACAGCGCTACTGCTATAGTTTGATATAAAAGTCTTTTGTTAGTTGTCTATAGACATCTGTATAATTATTATCATTGTCCATAAGAAAGACAGTTTGCATAGTCTTTTCTCCTGGATAATATAAGTCGTTTTCTTCACCTCTCCAAAAAGTGACAAAAACTCTACGACACGGTTTCCCCGGTTTGGTAAAGATGCGTGTCACAGCTTGTGGGAAGAAATGATGACGAGCTGCCATATCGTTGACAAAACTTTCTGATTCAGTGGGTATAATTACACAACAAATACCTGCTGGTTGTAATAACTTACGAGCTTGCAGAAATAGTTGGTGGTAGTTTAGTGTTTCGTTGTGACGAGCCATAGAACGATGAGGATCGGGGTTTTTCAAAGCGTCTGTAAAATAAGGAGGATTGCTTACGATGAGATCAAACAGCTTGTTGGATACATATTCGTTGAAATCACCATGAATCAGTTGGAGACGTTCTGCCCAAGGTGAGGCAGCAAAGTTCTCTTCTGCCTGAGCTGCAGCATCATCATCAATTTCTATGGCCTTGATGTTTGCCTCAGGACATCGCTGTGCCAGCATTAATGCTATCAGTCCACTACCTGTACCCACATCAAGTATAAGTCTCATGCCTTCAACAGGTGTCAAGACACCGGCTAATACTCCATCTGTACCCACTTTCATACCACATTTTTGATGCCAGACGGTGAATTGCTTGAATTGAAAATATGCGTTCGACATATCAGTATTATTATAATAATGTGTGCAAATTTATGGATTATTCAACTATTTCTTGCGGTTTTTGGCATAGTTTTTGTATTTTTAAGATGACAGAGTGTGTGAAAATGAATAATTAGCCGTAACTTTACACGCTTTTTTTATGCTTTGCCATATGTGTGGCATGATTTTTAGGTGAAAAGACGATGAAGAATTACAGATTTGACGAAGAAGAAGATAGGCAGCAGAAAGTAATTTCGGTGTTCACTGATCTTGAAGGTGGATCGGAAGATAAATTTCTGAATGTAGAAGTAAACGATGAGATGCCCCTGTTACCTGTGAGGAATATGGTGCTCTTTCCTGGTGTGGTTTTGCCTGTCACAATAGGCAGGAAGTCATCTTTGCGATTGGTGAAAGAGGCTGAGCGCAAAGGCTTGCAAATGGGTGTATTCTGCCAAAAACAATCTGATACCGAGAATCCCTTTAAGGAAGACCTATACAAAGTAGGTGTAGTGGCCAAAGTATTGCGCCTGCTCGAGATGCCTGACAATACCACTACCGTAATATTACAGGGGTTTAAACGTCTTGAACTGTTGGAGATTACACAAATTGACCCCTATCTGAAGGGAAGGGTAAAACCGTTGGACGAAATCATGCTCCCCAAGAACGATAAGGAGACACGTCCGCTTTTGGAGGCCATTAAAGATATGGCTGTTAAGTATATCAGATTGTCAGATATTGTGCCCCCAGATTCTGTTTTTGCCATCAGGAATATCACCAGTTCGCTTTTCTTGGTGGATTTCCTTTGTGCCCATTTACCCATCCAGAATGAAGAGAAAATTGAACTCCTGATGATGGATTCTGTGAAAGAACGTGCCTACCGTCTGTTGGGACTAATGAGTCGTGAGGTACAGTTGGCCGAGATAAAGGCATCTATCCAGATGAGAGCTCGTGAGGACATCGACCAACAACAGCGTGAGTACTTCTTGCAACAGCAGATTAAGACCATTCAGGATGAGTTGGGCGGAAACGGCTCAAGGCGTGAGATAGAGGAGATGCGTAAGAAAGCAGATTCCATTAAGTGGAACGATGATGTGAAGAAGACTTTCCTTAAGGAGGTGGATAAGTTGGAGCAGATGCACCAACAATCGCCAGAATATAGTATGCAGGTGGATTATTTGAAGACGATGATGAACCTGCCGTGGGGTATCTATACTACTGACAACTTGAATATTCAAAATGCAGAGAAGGTGCTCAATAAAGACCATTACGGACTTGAACGTGTGAAAGAACGCATCTTGGAGCATTTGGCTGTGCTGAAACTAAAGGGTGATATGAAATCACCTATCATTTGCCTTTATGGCCCTCCCGGAGTGGGTAAAACCTCGCTGGGTAAGTCGATTGCTACAGCATTAAAGCGAAAATATATCCGTATGTCTTTAGGTGGTGTACATGATGAAGCTGAAATTCGTGGTCATCGTAAAACCTATATAGGTGCTATGCCTGGAAGAATCATCAAGGGCATGATGAAAGCAGGCTCGTCTAACCCTGTGATTGTGTTGGATGAGGTTGACAAATTAGGCTCTGACGTTCATGGTGATCCTTCGTCAGCTTTATTGGAGGTGCTTGATCCTGAACAGAATGGCACCTTCCACGATAATTATTTAGACGTGGATTATGACCTCTCGAAGGTAATGTTTATTGCTACAGCCAACAATCTGCAGACCATACCACAACCATTACTTGACCGTATGGAGTTGATCGAGCTAAGTGGCTATCTGACAGAGGAAAAGTTAGAAATAGCTCGTAAGCACTTGGTTCCTAAGCAACTTGATGCCAATGGCATGAAGAAAGGTGAGGTAAAATTCCCTAAAGCAACATTAGAAGCCATTATTGAAAACTATACCCGTGAGAGTGGTGTGCGTGAGTTGGAGAAGAAGATAGGTAAGGTGTTGCGTAAGATGGCATTACAATATGCGAAAGATGGCTATCTGGTCAAAACTGAAGTAAAACCCGCTGACTTACGTGGATATTTAGGTGTACAGGAGTACAGTCGCGATAAATATCAAGGCAACGACTATGCGGGTGTAGTGACAGGCTTAGCATGGACTGCAGTCGGTGGAGAGATTCTCTTTATTGAAACCAGTTTGAATCATGGCAAAGGTAAGCTCACCTTAACAGGTAGCTTGGGCGATGTGATGAAAGAGTCGGCTATGCTGGCAGTGGAATACATCAAGGCACATCCTCAACTATTAGGTATCGATGTAAGGGTTTTCGACCAGTGGGATATACATATCCATGTGCCTGAAGGAGCTGTTCCAAAGGATGGTCCTTCAGCTGGTATCACGATGGCCACCTCCTTGGCATCAGCGTTGACGCAACGCAAGGTGAAGGCGAATGTAGCGATGACTGGTGAGATTACCTTACGTGGCAAGGTGTTGCCTGTGGGTGGTATTAAGGAAAAGATTCTGGCGGCTAAACGTGCTGGTATTAAGGAGATTATTTTGAGTGAGGCCAATCGGAAGAATATAGAGGATATTCAGCCGATATATATTCAAGGACTGGCTTTCCACTTCGTTCAGGATGTAAAGGAGGTATTCGACTTGGCTTTGCTGCAAGAAAAAGTGGCCGATGCCATTGATCTGACTGTCAGAGAAGAACCTAAAACAAAAGAAGAATCATTTGAATGACATTCGAACTACAATATACTGATTGTAAGACTAATGCGAGAGCAGGTCTGATTACTACTGCTCATGGACAGATAGAAACGCCCATCTTTATGCCCGTTGGAACCGTGGGGTCAGTTAAAGGGGTGCAGGTGTTTGATTTGAAAGATGATGTGAAAGCTCAAATAATCTTGGGTAATACCTACCATCTGTATCTTCGCCCAGGCTTGGAGGTGTTGGAACGGGTGGGTGGCTTGCATAAATTCAATGCCTTTGATCGCCCAATGTTGACAGATAGCGGTGGCTTTCAGGTGTTTTCACTCACTGGCATTCGTAAGATGAAAGAGGAGGGTGTAGAGTTTCGCTCACACATCGATGGTAGTAAGTTATTTTTTACCCCAGAAAAGGTGATGGATATCGAGCGTAGCATTGGTGCGGATATTATCATGGCATTCGACGAATGCACACCAGGAACAGCTGACTATGCCTATGCCAAGCCTTCAATGGAACGTACCCATCGTTGGCTGGACCGTTGCATCCAACGCTACCAGGAAACAGAACCGAAATATGGCTATCATCAGTCGCTGTTCCCCATTGTACAGGGATGTGTCTATCGTGATTTACGCACCCAGTCGGCTGAGTATATCGCCTCCAAAGAAGCTGAGGGCAATGCCATCGGTGGTCTGGCGGTTGGTGAACCAACTGAGGTGATGTATGAAATGATTGAATTAGTGAACGGCATCCTGCCCAAAGACAAGCCTCGCTATTTGATGGGGGTAGGTACACCTGCCAATATTTTGGAATCCATCGAGCGAGGGGTGGATATGTTCGACTGTGTAATGCCTACTCGCAATGGACGAAATGGCATGTTGTTTACTAAGCAGGGCATCATCAATATGAAAAACAAGAAGTGGGAGTTTGACTTCTCACCCATCGAGGAGGGGGGAGCGTCGAAAGTTGACACGATATATAGTAAGGCTTATTTGCGTCACCTCTTCCAAGCTCAGGAGTTACTCGCCATGCAAATTGCATCGTTGCACAACTTGGCTTTCTATCTGTGGTTAGTGGGTGAGGCAAGGAAGCATATCATTGCGGGAGATTTTGCTATATGGAAACCTAAAATGGTGGAACAAGTATCTCAAAGATTGTAATGAATAATCCCTATAACATAGAAGGGTGGAGGAAAAATCTGAAGCTTTGGTTAAAGAGTCTATTTGGCATTCAGAATTTTAAAGAATTGATGCCTCATAAGTACCTGAAACGATTAGACTACTATATTATTGCCAAGTTTTTAGGTACCTATATCTTTGCCATTGCCTTGATTATTTCCATTGCTGTAGTGTTCGATTTCAATGAGAAGATGGATCGGTTTATGGAGCATGATGCTCCATGGAGTGCCATTATCTTTGATTATTATCAGAACTTCATTCCTTATTTTGCCAACTTGTTCAGTCCCTTATTTGTCTTTATTGCCGTTATCTTTTTTACGGCCAAGATGGCAGAGAATTCAGAAATCATTGCGATGTTCTCAACGGGCATGAGTTTTAAGCGCATGCTTCGTCCTTATATGGTGTCGGCAGCCATCATCTCTATTGTTACTTTCCTATTAGGCGCTTACGTTATTCCCAAAGGCAGTGTGACACGCATCAATTTTGAGGATAAATATTATAAGGAGCGAAAGACGAATACGGTTAGGAATATCCAAATGCAGGTCGATACCAATGTGGTGGCCTATATCGAACGTTTTGAAGACCAACGAAAGACGGGTTATCGTTTTTCGCTTGACAAATTTGATGGTAAACAATTAGTGTCGCACATGACAGCTCGCACCATCATCTATGATACAACGCATGTCAACCGCTGGTCGGCACGCGATTATATGATTCGTGAATTAGAGGGTGATCATGAGGTTATCAAACGTGGCAACCGAATTGATACCTTGATACGCCTGACACCTGACGACTTGATTCAGATGCAGAACCAGCAAGAGATGATGACCAACCCTGAACTGAATGCCTATATTGACCGTCAGCGAGCCAGGGGATTGTCAAATACCAAAGAGTTTGAGATAGAATATCATAAACGCATCGCTATGTCGTTTGCTTCCTTTATTCTCACACTGATAGGTGCTTCGTTGGCATCACGCAAAATGAAAGGAGGCATGGGATTTAACTTAGGTATCGGATTGGGATTGAGCTTCAGCTATATCCTCTTTCAAACGGTATCTTCCACCTTTTCTGTCAATGGTGGTATGCCGCCAGTCGTCGCTGTCTGGATTCCCAATTTCCTCTATGCAATTATAGCATTTGTTTTGTACCGCAGGGCTCCGAAATAAAAAAAGCCCGGCGTTATGCCGGGCTATAACCTTAGTTGTCAGTTATTCTTCTTCTGGCTTCATGTTTGTATAAACATTCTGCACATCGTCAAACTCTTCCAGGCGCTCCACCATCTTGTCGATAGTTTCACGCTGCTCAGCAGTTACATCCTTCAGGTCGTTAGGAATGTAGGTAAAGTCGCCACCCACATCCTCAAAACCTTGCTCCTCTAAGTGCTTCTGGATAGCAGAGTAGCTCTTCGGGTCTCCATAGATAGTGATGGTACCTTCTTCATCATCAATGTCATATTCTTCCTCCACATCATAGTCAATCATCTCGAGGATAAACTCATCCATATCGAGGTCATCTTTCTTCTTGAAGGTGAACACAGCTTTGTGGTCGAACAGGAATGCCAGTGAGCCCATAGTGCCCAAAGTACCACTGAACTTGTTGAATACTGAACGAACATCAGCTACTGTACGGGTAGGGTTGTCGGTCAGTGTATCCACGAAGATAGCTACGCCATGAGGGCCATAGCCTTCGTAAGTCATGCTCTTGTAATCGCTTTGGTCTTTGCCCATCGCATTCTTGATGGCGCGATCAATGTTATCCTTTGGCATGTTCTCACGCTTACAGTTAGCGATGAGTGAACGCAACGTAGGATTGTTCTCTGGTTCTGGACCTCCAGCCTTTACGGCAATGGCGATTTGCTTACCCAGACGTGTGAAGGTCTTAGCCATGTGACCCCATCTCTTCAGCTTTGCAGCTTTTCTATATTCAAACGCTCTTCCCATTGTATATGTTTTATAATTATTTATCTAAGTCTTGCATTAACTTGTGTTTCCAGGCTCTTGATGATCTTCTGCATCACCTTATCGATTACCTTGTCATTCAAGGTCTGAGTTTCGTCCTGTAGTGTGATGCTGATGGCATACGACTTCTTGCCTGGTTCCAGGTGCTTGCCCTCATACACATCAAACAGGTTGACAGCTTTGACAAGCTTACGGTCTGTATCGAAAACCAATTTCTCGATTTGTGCAAATTGAACGCTCTTATCCACCAGCAATGCTAAGTCTCTGCGAACAGCTGGGAACTTAGGCAGTTCTTTAAAGCTAACCTTCAGAGAGCGAATGCTACGCATCACTTCAATCCAATTGATGTCAGCAAAAAATACAGCATTGTCAATGTCAAACTGCTTCAGAATCTTGCGAGCCACAGAGCCTAACATAGCCAGACGTTTGCCACCCTGCGTCTTGAAGACGATTGCAGAAGCATAGATGTCAGTATTTAGGTTCTCGATTGCAACATCACGCATGCGTAAGCCCATACGACTAAATATGTTTTCCACAAATGCTTTTAGCATATAGGCATTGTTCTCTTCATCGGCATGAATCCATGATCCCTGCTTGTCCTTACCTGTCAACCACAACCCTAAGTGATAACTCTCTGAGTAGGGGGCCAATGCCTTCTCCTCGTTGCGCTTCTCATCACGATAGTAATAGCAGTTGCCAAACTCAAACAACTTCAAGTCAGGACTCTTGTGGTTAGCATTGCGAGCAATGGTCTCCAAACCACCAAATAGCAATGTCTCTCTCATGACGTTCAAGTCACTGCTCAGTGGGTTCATCAGTCTTACCAAGTTCTGCGCAGGGTAAGAACAGAGTTCGTCGTAATATGCAGCTTTTGTCAAAGAGTTGTTCAGTATTTCGTTAAAACCTGCTCCTACCAGCTGTTCTGCTATCAGATTCTGCAGTTTGTTTGACTTGTCCGTCTCTGTTTCTGCTACGAGGCTTGACTTCAATGTAGTAGGTATCTCAACATTGTTATAGCCATAAATACGCAGAATATCCTCTATTACATCGCAGTCGCGCTGTACGTCCACACGATATTGCGGTACATCAAGCGTCAGACCCTCAGTGGTTTCAGCTACTACTTCCATCTCTAAGCTCTTCACGATGCTCTTCACCGTCTCAGTAGGAATGTCCTTGCCAATCAACTCGTTCACACGCTTGTAAGACAACTCGACACGGAAAGGAGGAAAGTCTTTACAAGATACATCCTTGATTTCAGAAGAAATCTCACCACCAGCCAATTCCTTCACCATCAAAGCAGCCAACTTCAAAATATAAATGGTGTTGTTAGGGTCGATACCACGTTCGTAGCGGAAAGAAGCATCGGTATTCAGACCATGACGACGTGCAGTCTTACGAATCCATGTTGGGTGGAAGTATGCACTTTCAAGGAACACATTCTTGGTATCTTCTGTAGTGCCTGATTCTAAGCCACCAAACACACCGCCAATACACATAGGCTCTTCGGTGTTGCAAATCATCAGGTCGTGTGAACTCAACTTATGCTCGACACCATCCAAGGTAACGAATGGAGTACCTTCTGGCAGGCATTTTACGATAACTTGGTTGCCTTTGATCTTGTCAGCATCAAAGCAATGCATCGGGTGTCCGTAGGCAAACAAAATATAATTGGTAATGTCAACGATGTTGTTGATGGGTCGCAAACCAATCATTCGCAAGTCATTCTGTAACCACTCAGGACTTTCCTTCACGGTAACACCCTTTATTGTGATGCCGGCATAACGAGGACAAGCTTCGCTATTCTCGATGGACACGTTAATGTTAAGATCGTTGTTGTCCACCTTGAAAGCATCTACACTTGGCTTGTGCAAAATGGTTGGAATACCACGCTGTATCAAGTATGCATAGAGGTCACGAGCCACACCGTAGTGCGAGCAAGCGTCGGCACGGTTAGGGGTGATGTCCACCTCTAACACATAGTCGCTCTTAATGTTGTAATAATCCTTGGCTAACGTACCTACCACAGCATCATTTGGTAATACGATGATGCCTGAGTGGTCAGTTCCTATGCCAATCTCGTCTTCTGCGCAAATCATACCACAAGAATCAACGCCTCTTAGTTTCGATTTCTTGATGGTGAAACAGTCATCTCCGTCATAGAGTTTGGTTCCGATAGTAGCCACTACCACTTTCTGTCCTGCAGCCACATTGGGGGCACCACAGACAATCTGTACGGGTTCTCCATTGCCTATATTAACATTGGTCACATGCATATGGTCAGAGTTAGGGTGGAGCTCACAAGTCAGCACCTCGCCGATAACAAGTCCCTCCAATCCGCCCTTAATGGCCTGAATTTCCTCTACGCCACCAACTTCCAATCCTATAGATGTCAGAGCTTCAGCCAGTTCCATTGGACTTAATTCAAAATCTACAAACTCTTTCAGCCAATTATAAGAGATATTCATATTGTTGTTTTATTTAGTTTCCTTATAAAATCATGCAAAGTTAGCATATTTTTTCTGAAAGAGACGCATAATTCACAAGAATTTGATTACTTTCGCAGAACAAAATCACTTTTTACGAATGAAGACGATTATCTATCAAGTTTTGCCCCGCTTGTTTGGGAATACTAACGAATGTTGTGTGAAGAATGGCACCATCCGCCAGAATGGATGTGGTAAGTTGGCTTATTTTACACCTTTAGCTTTGCAGAAAATCAAAGAGTTAGGAGTAACACACATATGGTTTACTGGTCTTATAGAGCATGCTACGCAAACAAATTACTCACGTTACGGCATCCAGCCTGACCACCCAGCAGTAGTGAAAGGCATGGCTGGTTCTCCCTATGCTATCAAGGATTACTACGATGTGGATCCAGATCTGGCGATGGATGTGCCTGGCCGTATGCTTGAGTTTGAATCGGTGGTGGAACGTACCCATCAGGCTGGGCTAAAGTTCATCATGGACTTTGTGCCTAACCATGTGGCACGACAATATCATAGCGACCAACTGCCATCTGGTGTGCAACAGTTGGGTGTGGCCGACAATACAGAATGTGCTTTCAGTCCCACCAACAATTTCTATTATATCCCTCACACCGAGTTGCATGGACAGTTTGATATGCTGGGCGATGCATCGCTTCCATACCATGAGTACCCTGCCAAAGCCACAGGAAACGATAAGTTTGATGCCTATCCAGGCAAGAATGATTGGTATGAAACGGTGAAACTGAACTATGGAATCGATTACCAAAATGGTTGGCAAAAATATTTCAGTCCAGTGCCAGATACATGGCACAAAATGCTTCATATCCTGTTGTTCTGGGCCAGTAAGAAAATCGACGGTTTCCGTTGTGATATGGCAGAGATGGTTCCTGTCGAATTCTGGCAATGGGCGATTCCTCAGGTGAAAGCCCAGTATCCCAACATTGAGTTCATTGCTGAAGTTTATAATCCTGGCTTATATCGTGACTATATTTATCGTGGTCATTTTGATTATTTATATGATAAGGTAGGATTGTACGACACCCTTTTTGGTGTGATTCGTGGCACAAAGTCAGCTGCCGAAATCAGTGGATGCTGGCAACAGGTGGGTGATATACAAGACCACATGCTCAATTTCCTCGAGAACCATGATGAGTTACGCATCGGTTCACGTTTTTTTGCCGATGATCCTCGTAAGGCCATTCCAGCCTTGGTGGTTGCTGCTTGTATGAATACCAATCCGATGATGATTTATGCAGGACAGGAGTTGGGTGAAGCTGGTATGGATGAAGAAGGATTCAGTGGCCAAGATGGACGCACTACCATCTTTGACTACTGGAGCCCTGATACCTTACGTCGATGGTATAACGGTGGAACCTTCGATGGTAAGAAACTAAACCGTGATGAGAAAGCATTGCTTAAGACCTATACGCATGTACTGAACCTTTGTAATAACGAAGTAGCACTTTATAATGGTCAGTTTTTCGACCTTACCTATGTTAATGTGGGTGGTTGGCGCTATAACGAGCGTTGTCAGTACTCGTTTGTCCGTAAAGCCGACAAAGAATTGATTTTCATTGTGGTAAACTTTCATGAAGATCCTGCTGACATAGCTGTTAACCTACCAACCCATCTGTTTGAATATTTCCAAATTCCTGAGATGGAAGCTATCAAGGCACAAGAGTTGCTTACCAACAAGAGCGAGATAATCAATTTCTCACCTCGTCACGCTACAAATTTGGTGGTACCAGGCTATGGAGCCAAATTACTAAAGATAAAAATGTAGAAAATTTTCACTACCTTTGCACCGCAAAACAAAGGTAATAGGAATGATTATAATTAAGAAGACCATATTTTCTTGTCTTTTCGTGTTGATAACGTGTCACTTATCAGTGAAAGCTCAAGATATGGTTACCAGTGTGGGTAATGTCGGCTTGGAGAGGAGCGTCAGTTACAATGTGGCTAGCTTCACAGATATACGCGACAAGAAATTAGAGGATGTGATGAGCAAGATGCCAGGCATCTCACTTGACGAGGAGAGTGGCAGCTATACTTATAATGGTCTTACTATCGACCGTATTTATATCGACGGTAAGGATGTGCTGGAAGGTAACTACTCAGCCATCTACAACATGAAACCCGAGGATGTTGAACGATTGGAGATAACCGAGAACCATGTTTATATAAAGGTGATGCGGGGCAAACAGTTCAGTAATTCGGCTTCCATCAATGTGGTCTTGTACAAAGGGGAGAACGACCAGTGGTTTGGTTCTCTTAAAGGCGGACTTGGCTTGAGTCCGTTGTTGGTCAACACCGATTTCACAGCCATTAGGATGGGAAATAAATGGCAAACCACCTTACTGTTTCAAACTGACAATACTGGTCTTTCTTTGGGCGGTGCAGTGAAAGGCTTTGGTGATGAAACGATGGATGGCGCTTGGGATCCTGATTCATATTCGCTGAGTGGCATCAATTATAGTGTCAAGAGTTTTCTTGACTTTGCGCCAGCGTTGGCTCCTTTGTCGCCCGATAGGGTACGCTTCAATCGTAGTGGGGTTTTGAATCTTGGCACAACTGTACACTTAAAGAACGACTATCAGCTGAATTTCAAGTTGCTCTATCATTCCGACCGCCTGACGGCATTCAACAGCGAGGAGACTACCTATTATATGGATGGTGGTAAGACCATCGATTATCATTCCACCGAGCAAGCCAAGAATCACCAGAATGACATACAGGCTGGAATAACATTATTGTCTAATACCAATGATCATTTCCTGCGTAACGACTTTAGTTTTTCTACACAGTGGTATGACACCCATACAAAAGTAACGGGCTCCACGCCAAACATCATGACAGGCAATAACAATCCTTTGCTGCTTAGAAACAACTTCCAGTATAAATTTCCGATAGGTGATAATGTATTGACATTCAGTGCTAATGCTGGACTCTATTCACGTCCGCAAACCCTTAACGTCGTGAAAGAAAGAGAGGGCGTTTTACGCCAGGAGATTACTTCCTATTCTGCCTATGGTGAGGTAAAGGCAATGTTAGACAGGCGCATCAGCGACCGCCTTACTTTCTCGCTCAATGCCGGAATGACTGGCAATATCCGTCATTTGAAAGCAGAAATGAAAGAACTGGCCGATTATGGGTTGCCTGACTCGGAATCGCGTTTCAATGCTTTCACAGCGTTTGGTGGCGCTTCGCTGACATATATTTCCGACCGATTGCAGGCCACCTTGGGATTGCCTATTGACTATGCTCATTTCTCTTTGAAAGACTTGATGAACCAGCATGATTCTACTCGTAAATCTAAATTCTACTTCTCTCCGGAATTGACGCTTACTTATATTCCTTTTGAATTCCTATCGCTCAACTTCGAGGGGGCTGTATATAATAATGAGCACCCCCGTTATAATATCTACAAAGGTTTAGTGTTCAGTGATTTTCGTACAGCTTACGAGGGCTATTCCGGTTTCAATGGCAGTAGGAGTATAAACGGACAGCTCACTGCCAGTTTCAGTTGGCCTCAAAATTCTTTCTTCGTGAATGTACATCTCGGCTATTGGGATACAAAGGAGTATTTCGGCGAGGTAATGGATCTCAATACGAAGTATATGATTAATAGATATAGTGATGATATAGGTGAGGAGCAAACGTATGATGCCAGCATTGACATCAGCAAGGGTATTGAGCCATTTAAAGGTATGGTTGGCATCAAGGTTTCTTCTTCCTTAATAGATACCGATATCGAACGTAACGAGATGACCTTACCTTTCAAGAACCGTTTGCTCACTTTCTCTCCCTATATTAACGGTCGTCTCAATTCGTGGTGGAATATGGTTTATAAATTACAGTTTATGCACCATAATACGAAGATGGATGACGAGTCGCTTGATTATGCATATGATGGTTACAACCATACGCTCGAAATGGTGTTCTCACCTTGGCGTAAGTTCAACTTCAGTATCTTGGGTGAGCATTACCATACTGAGTTCTCAGATAATATTTCGAAGAATCTTGTGCTGTTTGACTTAAAGGCAGAATATAACCTTACTAACAACCTTCAACTCATTCTCTCTGCCAAGAACATCCTCAATCAAAAGAGCTATAACCTTACTACCGAAGATACTGAATCTTTGTCCAAGTCGTTCGTCTCCTTCGATATCCGTCCTCGTAATTTGTTGCTCAGCTTGTATTACAAGTTTTGAGGGAAAGTGCCGAATTAGACAAGCAAGATGTTAAAAGGGCATATGCGGAGAGGCGTGAAGAAATTTAGAGTTTTTGCGTTAAGAGAAAAAATCAAATAAGACCTCTGGTCGTCTATTTTTTTCTTAGCAAAAGCGATGAAATTTTAGCCTTGGAGAATCAGCCCTTTTAACATCTTGTTGGCGATATTAGGCATGACTAGCAAGAAGGTGATTCCGCCGGATTGACTACGTCCTATTTTGTCGCGACTCGGCATAGATTGAGCAAGCTCATCTCTGCTCTCGCTGCTCCAAAAAGTGAATCCTTCCATCGCTGGTTTACCACTGACCATCGAACAAGAGAAAAGCAGGATGACTTTTGAAAGTACACTTTCATCGTCTTCCTGCTTTATTTCTTGTGATTCCGATGCGATTCGAACGCATGTCCCACAGCTTATAAGTCTGTTGCTCTATCCAGCTGAGCTACGGAACCTCCACAATAAAACTTCTATTGAGAAATTTCGGCTGCAAAGGTAATGTTTTTTATCCTAACTACAAACATTAATTCAATTTTTTTCTTTTATGCACTCATCGTAAAGAATAAATGCTTACCTTTACACAAAATAAACTATAAAATAAAGGTACTATGAAAAACAAATTTTGTTCAACCGTCGCATGTGTGCTGATGGGCATGATGATGACGGTGGTTTATCTGCCAAATGCTACTGCACAAAACAACTTTGACATCAACGACCTGAAGACTTGGGCAAACTATGAACGCTATGCCGAGGCCAACCAGTCAGTGAGCAACCCTGTAGCTGTGTTTATGGGTAACTCAATTACTGACAATTGGGCTCGTATGCACGAGGCATACTTTGCTGAAAACAACTTTGTGGGGCGAGGCATCAGCGGACAAGTTACAGCTCAGATGCTGGCTCGATTCCGTTCCGACGTATTGAACCTGCATCCCAAAGTGGTAGTGATTATGGCTGGAACCAACGACGTGGCTCGCAACCAGAAATATGTACCTGTAGAGCATATCGCAGGTAATATCATCTCTATGGTAGAACTGGCTGTTGCTCACGGCATCAAGCCCATTATTCTGAGCATCTTGCCGGCTAACAAGTATGTGTGGAGACCTGAGATTACCGACTCTACCCAGCAGATCTTACAGGTCAATGCCATGTTGGAAAGCTATGCCAAACTTAACGGTGTGAGTTACATCGATTTCTTCAACATCATGAAAGACGAGAACCAGGGCTTGCCTAAGAAGTATTCTCCTGATGGTGTGCATCCAAACCTTGATGGCTATGCCATTATGGAACCTATCGTAAAGGCTGAAATTTTAAGATTGGCAAAATAACCGTATGAAATTAAACAAAGTACATCATGTAGCAGTGCTCTGCTCCGATTACCAACGTAGTCTGGCATTCTATACCCAAGTGTTGGGATTAGAAGTGTTGGGAGAGCACTACAGGGCTGAACGCGATTCTTACAAGACCGACCTTGCTCTTCAAGGGGTGTTTGTCATCGAACTGTTCTCATTTCCCAATCCTCCCATGCGGCTCAGTCATCCAGAAGCAGCTGGTTTGCGCCACTTGGCATTTGAGGTGGATGATATTGATGCGAACTTGGCTGAGTTAGATCGGCTGCATGTAGAGCATGAGGCACCTCGCATAGATCCTTTCACTGGCAAGCGCTTCGTGTTCTTTGCTGACCCTGATGGCTTGCCGATAGAGTTTTACGAACGATAGGGAAACGCTTACCCCTCCGCCACTTCGAGGCACCTCCCCTTTACATGGGGAGGAGTATTTATGTGATGAAAAAAATAAAAACCCCTGAACAACTAAAGAGTTCAGGGGTTTTTATTTGCATATTAATAATCTTTGTTTGGTGGTGTCACCAGGAATCGAACCGGGGACACAAGGATTTTCAGTCCTTTGCTCTACCAACTGAGCTATGACACCATCATATTTATGTCATCCTTTTTAGATAACGGGTGCAAAGGTATGGCTTATTTTTTAATCCACCAAATATTTAGAGAGAAAAAATTATGATTTCTGCTCTTTTAGCGGATTCCACCCCTGTGCTTTTAACTCAAACTCCTGTCCATCACGTGTAATCAAGGCACAGCCCAACTCAGGTTTCGTGATATGTCCAATCATACGTATATCACTGATATCCTGAATTTTTTCATGACAAGCCAAAGGCACGGTAAACAGCAGTTCGTAGTCTTCACCACCATTCAAGGCACAAGTTGTCAGGTTCATGTTGAATTCCTCCGCCATTGACGCCGTCTGGTAGTCAATGGGTAGATGTTCCTCATAAATCCTGCAACCCTTGTCACTCTGTTTACAGATATGCAACAACTCCGATGACAAGCCGTCAGAGATATCCATCATGGCAGTAGGCTGGATACCTGCCTCTGCCAGTTTTTCGATAATATCCTTGCGTGCTTCAGGCTTCAGCTGACGCTCCAGAATATACTCCTTGCCCGCAAAGTCTGGTTGTACATCCTTGTCAGAACCGTTCAGCACTGCCTTCTCACGTTCCAACAACTGCAAGCCCATATAAGCAGCACCCAAGTTGCCACTCACACAAATCAAGTCAGTCACCTGTGCGCCGTTGCGATACACTACCTTATCTTTGTCAGCCTCACCTATACAGGTGATGCTGATGGTCAGCCCAGTAAGCGATGACGTTGTGTCACCACCCACGATGTCGCAATTATGTGCTTCGCATGCCAGGCGCAGACCAGCATAGAAGTCCTCGAAGTCCTCCACCTTGAAGCGCTTGGATATGGCTAATGAAACGGTCATCTGGCGCGGACG
>JAGCCV010000004.1 GCA_017651505.1 Bacteroidaceae bacterium
CAGCCATCTCTCCAAGCGCCAATACGACACACTTTCTTTTTCAAAGCGGTGCAAAGTTACAAAGTTTTTTTTATTCTGCAAACCTTTTCGTGGGTTTTTTATTAAAAATCGACTACTTTGTCTCACTGCTTTTATTCATCAATGCTCACCAACGAATACTCGCGAGTGCCAAGACCAATTTGTGCTGCATGCTCGATGGTATGTACTCCATGCTGCTGGTCTATGCGGTTCAGCAAGTCGGTAGGATCGTTCTTGGCAGTCACCTTCTGCTGGTTGATGATGTCGATGCAAGCCTGGTCAAGTGCCACTGGGTCGGTCGATGCCAAAATGCCGTAGTCCTCCAGCTTCACAGGCTCCGGATGATCCACACAGTCGCAGTCGATTGACATGTTGTTCATCACAGAGATATAGATTATGCCCTTCTTGGCCTCAAAATAGTCGGTAATAGCCTGAGCCGCAGCAGCCATGCTTTCCAGAAAGCCCTCTTGGTCACCTATAAACTCTGGGGTCCACAGCTTAGCCATATCAAGCACCTCCATCTTGCCGGCAGAGTGGATGTAAGCCTTGCCGTTCTGGCTTGCGCAACCAATTGACAAGTTCTTCAACGCACCGCCATATCCGCCCATAGGGTGACCCTTGAAGTGATTCAATGCAATCATGAAGTCATAATTTTGCATGTGGTTGCCCACGATGTCATATTTCAGGTGAGTAGTATCCTTTACAGGAATCTTCATCTCGCCTTCCTCATCCATGATGTCCACCTTGAAATATTTCAAGAAGCCGTGACGTTCTATCACCTTCCAGTGGTTGGCAGATGTGTTTCTCTCGTCCTTGGCGTCTTCAGGAGCATTGCCATAGGCGGTATTGCACTCTACGATAGTACCTTTCACTTCGTCCACCAGTAGTTTTACCAGCTCAGGTTTCAGGTAGTTAGGGTTGCTGCCTTCACCCGTGCTCATCTTTACTGCCACTTTGCCCTTGGCCTCTACGCCCAGTGCCTTGTAGATATTCACCAGTGATTCGGGCGTAATCTTCCTGGTTAAATAAACTGTTGCTTTTGTCTCCATATTCTCGTTGTTGTTTTCATTTGTTGTAGCGTTTTTGTTGCCACAGGCTCCACAAATCATTGCCCCTGCAAGTAGCCAAACTGAAGTTCTCATCATTATCTTCATAAATCTTAGTCTTTAAATATTCGTACTTATTTTGTAACCATACTGCTAAGTTACAACTTTTTCTCGGATATTTTACGTCTTTACCCCAAAAAACCTATGGTTTAGTTCTAGTAAAGCCACCGCTTAGTTCTAGTAAACCTCTGGCTTGCTACTTGTAAACTGCAGCTCAGCCCGTAGCTGAGAATTTGCCAGCTACTACCAGTTTTCTTTGTTTTATGAGGCTCTGACTATTAGGTTTGCAGGCTGCAATCCTATGCTTTGTGACCTGCAATCAAACAGAAAACAGTCTTTCAAACATATTACTAATATTTCGCACTACACATTATCAATGTTGGGGCTTTCATATTACTAATGTTTCACCCCTTACGATAGTAATGCCTCCTTAGCCTCGTCGTAATATCTGCTATGGGGTGTCGGAACGTCATCTACGAGGGAAAGAAGATATTGCTATGGGGGTATAACAGATATCGCAATACCCCGTAGTTGGCTTTCCTTTCCCTCGTGTGGCTATTCTCAGCGTAGGCTCAGCCCTGTGGGTGCTGCTTTAGTAAATCTATGCACATAATTTGTTAGTATTGGCGAAAACAAGGGCTTATTTGACTGATTATGACAAAAGATTTGTCTATAGCCCCCAAAATGAAGGTATATGTCAATCCTCTGGTACCCAGAAGTGGCGTTGCATATCCACATGGCCATTAGACTTGAAGGTGACACCTTCCGATTCTAAAAGGGGGCGATGCTGCATCCATCCGGGGGCGGTGCGGCCTTCTTTGTTGACTACACGGTGACAAGGCAGCTGCTCTGCACCAGGAGTATAGCGCAAGGTGCGACCCACCATGCGTGCATGGCTGGGCCAACCTGCCAGTGCTGCTATTGTGCCATAGGTAGTGACCTTACCACGAGGAATCTGTGATACAATGTTCATCACATCGTTGCGAAACAGCATCACCTCCTTGGGTGTCATCTTGTCGGGGTAGTCTTTCATGGCTTATAATATAAAGAAAGACACACTCGTAGGAGCGTGTCCTTCTTTTATAGGTTAAGTCTTTTTCTGTTTATTTACGCTTAGCTTCAACCGGGAACTGACCCATCATAGCACCTTTGGCTGCATCTTCGCCATCAAGTGTAAGATATACGTCGATATTCATACCCGCCATAGCTGTGTAGAAGGTGAAAGAGATCTCGTCGTCCTTCTCTGTGTTGACGTCTTCGCATTCAATCTTCTCATCACCCATAGCCTCAGCTGTCATGTAGCCAGTGATCTTGCCATCTTTCTCCTCAAACACGATGGTCATTTCGCTATCACCCATAGGAGTGCTGGCTATAGCTGCCCATGAGCCAATGAAAGGATTTTTCTTGTCTTGCGCAGATGCGTTGTTTGAAACAAACAGCATGGCCATCATGCAAACCATCATAAAAGCAAACTTTTTCATAATGTGAATTCTATTTAAGTTATTATTGTTTTTTTTCTGATGCGAAGATAGGGAATAAAAACGACACGAAGGCAAAAAAGAACGAACTTTTTTGCCTTCGTAAGGTGTATAGGATATCAAAAGGGCAATTTTGACCAATTGACATTACAATCTGCGAATCCAGATGTTGCGGAAGCTGATGCCTGGGCTGGGGTCGCCATGATTCTGTAGCAGGATGGGACCATCACCGTGAGCTCTGACCTGTGGGAAACCGATGTACTCGGTAGTACCAAGAATTTCAGTATGGTTCTGTAATACAACACCATTTTGGATAACGGTTACATAAGGACGTACTTTATAGGTACCATCGGCATTGAACACAGGAGCATTGTAGATGATGTCATATACATTCCACTCGCCTGGCTTGCGCATAGCATTTGCCAATGGAGGGGTCTGCTTGTAAATAGAGCCTGCCATACCATTAACATAGGTGTCGTTATTGTAGCTGTCAAGAATCTGTACTTCATACATATTCTGCAGATAAACACCACTGTTGCCGCGAATCTGGCTGGTGAACTGGGCATCCATTTCGGGCACACACCACTCAATGTGCAACTGGAAACTGCCAAAGTTCTCCTTTGTCTGGATATTGCCACCACCATTACGCACATCCTTGTTGACAGTCATGGCACCATCTTTTACAATCCACTTAGCAGGAGCAGCCTCCTGGGTGCGCATGTTGACGGTTACCCAGTTGTCGGTCATGGATTTCTCGGTACCATCGAACAATACGATGGCATCGGATGGAGCACTGGCTGTAGCTTGGTTGCCAGGTGTAACTACCTTTGGCTTGGGTGACCAATACTCTGACATAGTAGGCGTCATGCCTACACCAATCTTGTCATTACGTACATCTTGGGGCTGCTGAGCAAAGACAACACCGCAAGACAATGCTAAGAAACTTAATAGAATTGTTTTCTTCATGGTTGTATAGATTATTAGTAAACTTTTTATGCAGATTTTTAGGACTCGGGGATGGGAATTTTCTCAATCCTGCGCTGATGACGGCCTCCTTCGAACTCTTTGTCAAAATACTCGGCAAGAATTTTGTCAGCATCATAGAGTGACACAAATCTTCCAGGTAGTGCCAATACATTGGCATTGTTATGCTGACGTACCAGGCGGGCTACTTCGCGATTCCAGCACAAGCCCGCACGAACCTTGGGATATTTATTGAGCGTCATACTGATGCCGTTGCCAGTGCCACATACAGCAATGCCTTCATCCACCTCATCGTTTTGTATAGCCTGTCCAAGTTTGTGGGCAAAGTCGGGGTAATCGCAACTCTCGCTGGAGTAGGTACCATAGTCAACAAAGTCCATACCCCTGCCTTTTAACCATTCTTTTACATGTTCCTTCATGTCAAAGCCTGCATGGTCGGAGCAAAGTCCAATTTTCTTCATAATTGATAGTTTATAAAGAGAAACGGAGCTTTCGCTCCGATTCTCAAGTTAAAATTATAACATCATCTCTTTAATCTGGCGATAAACGTTGTCGGCCGTAAAGCCTAATTTCTCGTCAAGCACTTTATAAGGAGCTGAGAAACCAAAGCTGTCCATACCCCAAATCTTGGCATTGTTACCTACCAATCCGGCAATTGTTATAGGCAAACCTGCTGTGAGACCGAATTTCTTTAGACGGGCAGGGATGATAGATTCCTGATAGGCCACTGTCTGGTCGTGGAACCTGCCCTCTGAAGGAGCAGAAACGACACGTACCTTGATGCCGTCGATACGCAACAGTTTGGCAGCTGCCATAAGAGTAGATACTTCTGATCCAGAAGCTACCAGCACAACATCAGGATTATTGTCGGAACCAGCTACGATATAGGCACCCTTCATGGCCTCTTCATAGTCATTGTTGGCAGGTAAACTCTCGATATTCTGGCGAGAAAGGATAAGTCCTGTTGGACTATCGTTGTTCTCCATTGCCATACGCCAAGCTACTGTCGTCTCATCGGCATCTGCAGGACGAAGCACCAGCATAGAGTTCTTACCACTATGGTTCTTCAAGCGTTCCATCAGTCGCAGTTGAGCCTCTTGCTCTACTGGCTGGTGGGTAGGACCGTCTTCGCCCACTCGGAAGGCGTCATGTGTCCAGATAAACTTGATAGGTATCTGCATCAAAGCTGCCATGCGGATGGCTGGTTTCATATAGTCGGAGAATACGAAGAATGTAGCGCATGCAGGTATTACACCTCCGTGCATCCACATACCCATCATGATGCAGGCCATGGTGAGTTCTGAAACGCCAGCCTGGAAGAAAGCACCACTGAAGTCGCCCTTCTTGAAGGCATGGGTCTTCTTCAGGAAACCGTCTGTCTTGTCGGAATTGCTTAGGTCGGCAGAAGACACTACCATGTTACCTACCTGCTCAGCCAGTACGCCAAGTACTGTAGCAGAGGCATTGCGGGTAGCCACATCTTTCTTCTGCTGCACCTTCATCCAGTCAATCTTCGGAGCCTTGCCAGAGAAGTAATAGTCAAGCTTCTTTGCCAATTCTGGGTTCTCGTTAGTCCAAGCAGCGTACTTAGCACGTTTCTCGGCCACAATCTGACGAAGCTCGGTATTTCGTTTTGCATATAACTCAGCCACTTCAGGAATCACCACGAACGGATTAGTTGGGTCACCACCCAAGTTCTTGATGGTGTTATTATAGGCATCTCCACCCAAAGGAGCACCATGGGTAGCACAGCAAGCCTCGTAGCTGGTGTTGTCGGCTCTGCGGGCACCTTTCCCCATGATGGTGTGACCGATAATGAGGGTAGGACGTTTGTCTTCTGCCTTTGCTTCTGTCAGTGCCTGACGGATGGCATCTACGTCATTACCGTCAATGGTGATGACTTTCCATCCCCATGCCTCATATTTCTTGGCTGTATCTTCTGTTGTAACGTCTTCGGTCTCGGTAGATAGTTGAACATCGTTGGCGTCGTAGAACATGATGAGGTTGTCCAACCCCAAGGTTCCTGCCACACGGCCTGCACCTTGAGAAATTTCTTCTTGTACGCCACCATCTGAGATATAGGCATAGATGGTGTGGTTCATCACCTCACCAAAACGCGCCTGTAAGAATTTGGCAGCAATTGCAGCACCAACAGCATAGGTATGTCCCTGACCCAATGGACCAGATGTGTTTTCGATACCACGTTGCAAGTTGCGCTCAGGATGACCATGTGTAGGACTTCCCCATTGGCGGAACTCTTTCAGTTCGTCCATGGTAAAACGTCCTTTCAGCATAAGTTGGGCATAGAGCATGGGTGACATGTGACCTGGATCCAGATAGAAGCGGTCGCGAGACATCCATGTGCCATCGTCAGGATCGTCAATGAGAAACTCTGAGAAAAGCACATTGATAAAATCTGCACCACCCATAGCACCGCCTGGATGGCCTGATTTCGCTTTTTCTACCATTGATGCAGCCAGGATACGGATATTATCTGCTGCCAGATTCATTAATTTTTTATCGTTCATATCTGATTCTGTAATTTTTCGGCAAAGTTACGAAAAGACGAGAGAAAAGCCAAATTTATTTGTGCTTTTCCGAGGCGGAGTAACTTCGACGAAGCCAAAGTTACGAAAAGTCGGGCGCAGAAACAAATATTGGAGCAGCGAAAACACAAATATATGTATTTGATGTTGAGTCGCAACAAATTTACTGCAATTCCAAAGTAACAATAGATTTAGCTGGAAGCTTTACTCTCAGTGTGTTACCGCTTATGCTGGCACCATTGAAAGCCATAGGCTTCACCTGTTCGGGCTTGTCGAAGGTGTTGTGATCGGTGATGTTGGCTGAGGTAAGTATCTCGCCTGTCACCTTCTTGGCATCCACACCTTGCAGGCTGATAGTCACCTCTTGAGCATTCAGCAAATCTACATTCGACAACGAGATATGTACTTTGCCTTGCTGGTCGCGAGAGGCCGTACCGCTCAGCATCGGAATGGTACGATTGCCATCCACCTTCTTGGTAGCCGCTTTGATATCCAAAGGCAGGTAAGTGGCATCTTGGTGCACATTATACATGCGGAACACGTGATAAGTAGGGGTCAGCGTCATCTTTTGTCCACTTGTTAGTATCATAGATTGCAACACATTCACCACTTGAGCGATGTTGGCCATCTTCAAGCGGTCTGTATATTTATGAAAGATGTCGAAAGTGAGTGATGCCACGAACGCATCTCGCAGTGAGTTCTGCTGGAACAAGTGACCAGGGTTGGTGTCTGGCTCTACATCCCACCAAGTGCCCCATTCGTCAAGCATCAAAGCCACTCGCTTATTAGGGTCGTAGAAATCCATGATGGCGATATGGCGTTTAATGACATCCTCTATTTCCCGACATTTTCCTAAGGTCCAATAAAACTCGTTGTCATTGAACTTTGTGGCAGAGCCCTTGCTGCCATTCCAACCCAACACGGTGTAATAGTGTAGAGAGAGACCGTCCATACGGTTGCCCACATTCTCCATCAACACCTTGGTCCAGTTATAGTCGTAGTCGCTGGCACCACTGGCAATCTTGAACAGGCGGTTGCCGTCGTAGTTACGACAATAGGTTGCATAACGACGATATACATCAGCGTAATATTCCGGACGCATACTACCACCGCATCCCCAACTCTCGTTGCCTACACCTAAGTACTTCACTCTCCATGCATGGTCTCGACCATTCTGACGGCGCAGGCGAGCCATAGGAGAATCACCCTCCGAGGTCATATACTCTACCCACTTGGCCATCTCCTCCACGGTACCACTACCCACATTGCCACTGATATAGGGCTCTGTGCCCAGTAGTTCGCAGAGGTTCAGAAACTCGTTGGTGCCAAAACTATTGTCCTCAATAGTACCCCCCCAGTTGTTGTTTACCATCTTAGGGCGATTCTCTTTAGGTCCAATACCATCCATCCAGTGATATTCATCGGCAAAGCAGCCTCCTGGCCAGCGCAGAACAGGCACTTTGAGGGCTTTCAGTGCATTCAGCACATCAGTGCGATAACCATTGGTGTTGGGAATCTCAGAGTCTTCACCCACCCATAGACCTCCGTAGATGCAAGAACCAAGGTGCTCGGCAAATTGTCCGTAAATCTCTTTTGGAATGATTTGTGTGCCTTGGTCGCCATGCAATGTGATAGTAGTTTGAGCTGCTCCACAAAGAGCAAATGCTCCTAAGAATAACGATGTTACTAACAACCTGTTTTTCATAATCTTCAATGTTATGCTTTGCTTCAAATCTATTTCGAATCAGTTAAACTCAAGTAAGCTTGTCTCACCATCACTGCTCAAGAAAACCAATGCTCAGTTTTTATATTTAACCGCTGCTTCTTCTACTGGTAGTGCCTGCTTATATTGCTCAATGTATCTGTTGAAGCCTTCAACATCTTCTTTCGTAGGAGCAATCTCTGTGCCTGCATCACCAGCAAAAACTTGTGAGTCAAGGAAATCAGCCAATGATTGACCAACTTTCTTGTTTACTAAGTAGGATGCCAAGAGCGCAATACCCCATGCACCACCTTCACCAGCAGTCTGCATAACGGAAATAGGTGAGCCCAGAGCGGCAGCTAACATCCGCTGACCAACACCAGGTGTCTTGAAATAGCCTCCGTGTCCGGTAATGCGGTCAACCTTCACATGCTCTTCTTTGAAAAGGATATCATTGCCAATCTTTAAGACGCCAATAGCCGCGTAGAGCTGTGACCGCATGAAGTTAGCTAGGTTAAACTTGTCTGTGGCAGAGCGCATGAACAGTGGACGGCCTTCTGCAAATCCTGTAACAGGCTCACCTGAAACATAGTTGTAGGCAAGCAATCCACCACAGTCGGCATCTCCTTCCAAAGCCTTACTGAACAAATGCTCATAGATGGAACCCATATCAACAGGAACGCCTAACATCTCTTGGTATTCCTTGAACAATCCAACCCAGGCGTTGATTTCAGAGGTGCAGTTATTGCAATGTACCATACCTACTAAACTACCATCAGGTGTAGTAACAATATCAATGGGTTCGTAGGGCTTCGACAGTTCTTTTTCTAACACTATCATGGAGAATGACGAAGTGCCAGCTGATACGTTGCCAGTACGCTGCTTCACGGCATTGGTAGCAGCCATACCTGTTCCGGCGTCACCTTCAGGCGGACAGAAAGGAATGCCTTTCTTTAAGTGACCCGATGGGTCCAAAAGCAAGGCACCCTCTTCTGTAAGAGACCCAGCATCATTACCAGCAACCAACACATCAGGCAAGATATCAAATAGTTTCCATCCTAAGTTTTTCGGAGCAATCAGTTCATCAAATTTCTTCACCATATCCTCACGGTAATTCTTGGTGTCGGGATTAACAGGAATCATACCGGATGCATCACCGATTCCAAGTACTTTCATCCCCGTCAGTTGCCAGTGAATATAACCGGCTAATGTAGTAAAGAAACTAATATCCTTAATATGCTCTTCGTTGTTGAGTATAGCCTGATAGATATGTGAGATGCTCCATCGGAGAGGGATGTTATAGACGAAGAGTTTGGAAAGCACTTTTGCAGCTTCTCCCGTATTGGTATTCCTCCAAGTTCGGAAAGGTACCAACAGGTCTCCTTGTTTGTTGAAAGGGAGGTAGCCATGCATCATGGCACTGATGCCTATTGCTGCAAGAGTTTCTATCTCAATTCCATAGAGTGCCTTTACCTCTTTACGCAAGTCGGCATAGCAATCCTGTAAACCATTCCAAATAGCTTCTGTGCTGTAGGTCCACAACCCATCAACCAGTTGATTCTCCCAAGTATGACTGCCTTGAGCGATAGGATGATTCTCCGTATCAATCAGTACGGCCTTGATGCGTGTGGAACCTAACTCTATACCCAGTATGGCCTTACCGCTTTCTATTACTTGTTTTGCGTTCATAGATTTATCTCAACGCTTTGTTTAACATATAGTATATTTCGTTATACTGCAACTGATGACGGAAACTGCCATAAGTGGTATCCTTGTCTATGCGGAGCATTTCAATTTGAGCGATTTCTGCATAGTCAATCCAGTATTCAGGCGTGATGTCGTAAGAGAAACAGCTATGATGTGTGCCTCCGGCCATGATCCATGCAGCAGTGCCGATTTCGAAGTTTGGCATCGGAATCCATAATGCATTGGCAACAGGTAGTTTTGGAAGAGACTTAGGTTCTATACATTCCACATCATTTACGATCAAGCGGAAGCGATTACCCATATCAACTACGGTAGCTGTTATACCCTTACCAACTTTGGAGTTGAATACCAAGCGAGCGGTAGGTTGCTTGCGAATGCCGATGCCCAGGAAATGTACCTCCAACCTTGGCTTTTCAGCAGCAATGAGTGGACATACTTCCAGCATGTGGCTTTGCAGAATGCTTGATTTCTCACCATCGAAATTGAGGGTATAATCCTCTAAGAACGAACAGCCATTCGGCAGGCCTTGGCTCATGAACCAGACAGTTCGATAAAGAGCCGCTGTTTTCCAGTCACCTTCAGCACCGAATCCATAGCCTTCAGCCATCAGTCTCTGGGAGGCCAAACCGGGAATCTGGTCGAATCCTAAGAAGTGAGGGTCATTGATATCTACTTCACCAAGGTCATCGAAATTAGTAGTGAAGCCTTTGGCACCCTCATCTTTCAATACGCGACGAAGGGCAATCTCGGCCTTTGCTGCATTGTGAACTTTTTCCCAATATACCTTTTCACCACATTCATCAATCTTGATGATATACAACTTCTTATATTCTTCTACCAGTTCATCGGCTTCTGCATCGGTAACGTTCTTATAATATTCCATGAGGCCCGAAACAGGGTAGTAGTCAATGTGATAGCCCATGCGTATTTCTGCATCAACTTTGTCACCATCGGTAACGGCCACATTATTCATCTGATCGCCAAAGCGTAGGATACGCATGTCATGAGCATCAGCCCAAGCGGCTGCAACGCGGGCCCATATTGCTATCTGACGTTGTGGTTTCTCATCTTTCCAGTAACCGCTCACTACCTTGCGAGGTTTACGCATTCGGGCACAGATGTGTCCAAACTCGCGGTCACCATGAGCACTCTGGTTGAGGTTCATGAAGTCCATGTCCATTGTGTCCCATGGAATCTTTGCGTTATACTGGGTGTGGAAATGAAGCAGTGGCTTCTGCAAATCTTGCAGACCCTTGATCCACATCTTGGCAGGTGAGAAGGTATGCATCCATGTAATGACCCCCACGCACTTGTTGTCATTGTTGGCTGCTTTCATCACAGCTTCTACCTCCTTACTGCTGTTGGCTGTACCTTTATATACTATTTTTATGGGTATGTTGCCGCTATCGTTGAGACCTGCTACCATTTCTTTTGAGTGTCCGTCAACGGCCACCACTGCGTCGCCACCATAAAGTAGTTGCGCTCCTGTTACCCACCAAATTTCTAAATCTTCAAATGCTTTCATGATATTAATTTTTATGTTATTTCTGTCCGTAATATGCGTTTGGCCCGTGTTTCCTGCTGAAATGCTTCTCCACCAAATGCTCGTTCATGGTGAGGTGAGGGTTAATGGTAAATGCAATAGCAGCCATCTTTGCCACCTCTTCCAGTACGACGGCATGATAGACAGCCTCTTCAGCATCCTTGCCCCAAGTAAAGGGACCATGGTTCTTTACCAGTACACCTGGAGTATGCACAGGGTTAAGTCCTTCAAACCTTTTCACAATTACATGTCCTGTTTCCAACTCGTAATTGTTCTCCACCTCCTCATGTGTCATATCTGACGTGCAGGGGATGGCATCATGGAAATAATCGGCATGTGTAGTACCAATGTTGGGTATGTCTTTACCAGCCTGAGCCCATGCTGTGGCATAGGTAGAGTGGGTGTGTACCACTCCACCTATGGCAGGGAACGCTTTGTAGAGCACTAAATGAGTAGGCGTGTCAGAAGAAGGACGTAAGTCGCCTTCTACAACATGACCATCAAGATTTACCACTACCATGTCATCAGGTGTCATAGTGTCATAACTCACACCACTTGGCTTGATGACTACTAAGTTGCTGTTTCTGTCGATGGCAGAGACATTACCCCATGTGAAAAGCACCAAACCATGTTTCACCAAGTCGAGGTTGGCTTTGAAAACCTTACGTTTTAAATCTTCAAGCATACTACAATTTATGTTTCAAGTAATGATCATAGAGACGCTGGTTAAACCGATAAAGAGCTGCCCCTCGCTTAGAACTAGACTTATCTATTTTTTCTGTTTTTTCTATATAGTAAGCTTCTTCCACCACTTTTCGGAAATTACGCTTATCACGTAGTTTATCCTCAATGGCTTCTACCAACTTGTGCAGTTGAGAGATGGTGAATAAAGAAGGAAGCATGCGTAGGCCTACAGGCTTCTCCATTGTTCTATATCTCATGCGCTTGATGGCAACTTCAACCATCTCGTTCTGATCATATATCAAGACAGGAAGTTCCTTTACAGGAAACCATTTGGCATCGTTGCGCTTGTTCAGCTTCTCGTCATAATGCTGTATGTTGATGAGGGCATAGTACATAATAGAGATGATACGAGCATAGGGGTCACGATTTAAATCACCGAAACACCTAACTTGTTCGATGAAAATATCCTCCAATCCTGTTTTGGCAGCCAATGCACGCCGAACAGTGTTGTCAACACTCTCATTCTCATTGACAAAAGCAGAGGGAAGACACCATTCCCCTTTTGAAGGCTCACTGTCTTTCTTGACCAACAGCACCTGAAGCTGGTTATCTTTGAAACAGAAAACTACACAATCGGTCACTAATAGGAATCTGGAGTTTTCATTGTAATATTGTTGTGTCATAAACAAGAGGTGTTAATTACCAGAAATATATATAAAAAGCAACAGTCAGTGACAAGATGATAACCGTGTGGATAACATCCCAATAGTTCCAGCTTGCCCTTGAAGCAGCTTTCTGCTCAGGGGTAGCGGTTCCGAATACCAGTCCTTGGATTTTCTTCTCGTCAGGCTTTTCGGTACACATACTCACTACAATGACTACCAGTAGGCAAAATACAAGCATGCAGCCACTGAAGAACAGCCAGTTGAAATCATAGAATACACTCTTGAACCAAGTCTGAGCAGCATCAGGTACGTTGGTATAATACACCTTAGCGCCCAGGCGAGTCAGACCTATGATGATGCCACTGATAAGGCCCCACATGCCACCTTTGGCAGAAGCGCGTTTCCATGTGATACCCAAGAGGAAAGCGGCGGCAATGCCTGGTGCAAGCACTGATTGCACATCTTGAAGGTAGTTGTAGAGTACATTGCCTATGCTTCGCATGATAGGAATCCAGAGGATACCCAGCATCACGATGACCACCGTAGCTATTTGTCCTATACGCACTAAAGCCTTTTCTGATGTCTGGGGACGGAGTCGTTTGTAGAAATCAATAGTAAATAGCATTGATGATGAGTTGAAGAGTGAGGCTAACGAGCTCATCAAAGCAGCCAGAATACCACAAACCACCAGACCTTTCACACCAGCTGGTAATAATTTGGCAACGAGGGTAGGGAAGGCTGCGTCACTCAGCGTATTGCCATTCGCATCCAAAGGGAGGAAGCCACCTCCCGTTTTTACGTTGATGGCATAAGCAATCATGCCTGGAATCAAGAATATGAATACGGGAAGCATTTTTAGGTAAGCACCAAAGATGGTACCTCTACGAGCTTCTTTCTCGTTCTTCCCGGAGAGTACACGCTGCACGATAAACTGGTCGGTACACCAGTACCAAAAACCAATAGTGGCAGAGGTGACCAAAGCACCTAACCAAGGGTATTCGGGGTCGCGATTGTCGCGAATCAGATTGGTCATGTGATCGCCATAATCATTGATTGTCACCGCGCTACAGATACCCATCAACTCATCCCATCCGCCTAAAGCCTTCAGACCCAGCACCAAAATTATGATGGAGCCTAATAACAAAATTGGGGTCTGCAAGACAGAGGTGTATAGTACAGACTTCATACCACCGAATATGGTATAGATGGCTGTCACTACAACCAGGCCAATGGCAGCTATCCAGAAGAAGTCAATGCCCCAAAGTGTGTCGATGCCAAAGACCTGCTGGAACACCAGACCACCGGCATATACGGTAACAGCCACTTTGGTCAATACGTAACTAACGAGTGATATAATAGACAATATGGTGCGTGATTGAGTGTTATAGCGCTTCTCTAAGAATTCAGGCATGGTATATACCATACTGCGACTGTAGAATGGTACAAATACCCAACCTAAAATCAAGATCATCCAACCTTGTATTTCCCAGTGGGCCATAGCCATGCCACTGGAGGCACCTGTACCAGCCAAGCCAATTAAGTGTTCAGAACCAATGTTTGAGGCGAAAATAGAGGCACCGATGGCAATCCATGTGGCGTCTCGTCCACCTAAAAAATAATCGGCAGAGTTGTTTTGTTTGCTTTTCAGTACCCAAACAATAATGCCTACCAATACGCAGCAAAACGCCGCAATAACAATCCAGTCAAGTAGTTCCATTCTTTATAAAAATAATAATTGAAATAATTATACAATCTTTTTATTACTAAATGACTCGTTACTTTTCAACGGTAAATTTGTAAATACATTCACTTTGATAGGTCTGCCCTGGCTCAAGCACTACGCTTGGGAACTGTGGCTGGTTGGGAGAGTCAGGATAATGCTGTGTTTCCAAGCATACCGCTGTACGTCTATTGTAAGCAATGCCATGTTTGCCGTTAACTCTTCCATTCAGGAAATTACCTGTATAAACTTGTATGCCCGGTTCGTTGGTATATACCTCTACGCTGATACCCGTTGTAGGACAAGAGGCTTTCGCTGCCAGTTGCTTGATATCACCATTGGTATTCAACACCCAGTTGTGGTCGAATCCGTTCCCCAACTTAATCTGCTCAAAGTCGGTCTGGTTGATGTCCTGACCGATAGGCTTAGGAGAAGTAAAGTCCATTGGCGTGCCTATTACACTGTCGATATTGCCTAATGGAATCAGTTTGGCATTTACAGGCGTAAAGTTGTCAGCATTCACATAAAGCAGATGGTCAGTAACATCCTTTGTAGGGTCGCCACTCAGGTTGAAATAGGAGTGGTTGGTCATGTTGATAACCGTCTTCTTGTCGGTAGTGGCGCTGTATTTGATATCGATGGAGTTATCATCCGTCAAGGTGAAAGTTACCTGCACCTGCAAGTTACCAGGGAAATTCATGTCACCATCTGGGGAGAGCAACGATAGTTGTACCTGCTGCTCGCTCAGCTGTTTGCCTTCAAACACTTTGTATTGCCAGCCCTTAGGGCCACCATGCAGGCAGTTGTCTCCATCGTTGGCAGGCAATTCGTAAGTGGTTCCGTCCAGCTCGAATTTCGCTCCTGCAATACGGTTGGCGTAGCGTCCGATGCTCGCACCGAAATCGCTGGCGTTGTTCTGATAGTCGTCTATATTGTCGAAAGCCAGTACAACGTCTCTTGACACACCATCCTTGTCTGGTAGAACAACAGATACGATGCGTCCGCCGAAATTAGTGATGCATACTTCCATGTTGTTCTTGTTGGTGAGCGTGTAAAGATGTGTCTGTCGTCCATCAACGGTTGCTTCAAACTTTTGTGAATCTAATCCCGACTGTGTCAATGCAGTCTTTGTTTGCGAATTGCAGGAGCAAAGGGCAAACGCCATGAGACCTGCCAAAAAGATTGTGTTTTTCATCGTTTCAGATTAAGTTTATTACCTCACAAAGATAATACATATTTTAATAAGTTGGTAATGATAAGATAGAAAATACACACAAATCTTTTGCAAAAACCTTCAATTGCGTTTCCAGAAATTAGGAGTGAAGAGTAGTATAATGGTAAAGATCTCCAAACGTCCGAGTAGCATCAGGAAACTCATGAGCCATTTGCCGGCATCAGGCATGTTGCTCCATGTACTGGAAGGACCATAACTGCCAAGGGCAGGCCCCATGTTGCTAAGTGCTGAAACAGAACAGCCAATAGCTTCCATAAAATCTATGCCGATAGCAGACAGGAAGATGCTACTACCAGAGATAATGATGAGATAAATGAAGCAGAAGGCCATGACTGTGCTGGGCAACGAAGGAGGTGCCACTTGTTTGTCAATCCTGATAGGAAGAACAGCGTTGGGGTGGAGGATGTGTTTGAATTCATTTAATAACACTTTAAACAGCACTAAGACGCGAATACATTTCATGCCTCCAGAAGTACTGCCGGCACAAGCTCCAACCACCATGACAAGTAATAACATGCCCCACAGGGCAGAAGGCCATAGCATGTAATCGGTGGTGCTGAAACCTGTTGATGTTTGAAGAGACACCACCTGGAAGAGGGCATGTCTAAACGCGTCTTCGCTTTCCATGCCCTGACTTACCCATAACAAAACAGTAATGAAAAGCGTAGCGACAACGACAATCAGGGTGTACGATTTTAATTCGCTGTCTTTTAGCGCTCTCTTAAACCTACCACTCACAAAGAGAATCAGCAAACTATAGTTAATGCCAGAAATAAACATGAATGCTATAATCACATATTCTATATAAATGGAATGGTAGTAGGCGATACTTTCCTGATGGGTAGAGAATCCGCCTGTCCCTGTGGCAGTAAATGCATGACAAATACTGTCAAAGCCTCCCATGCCTCCCAACAACAGCAGGATAAAGAGTAACGCAGTGATACCGATATAGATGCTCCAAATCCAACGAGCAGTGATGCCTATGCGAGGGGTTACCTTGTTGTGGGTGGGACCACTCACTTCGGCAGCGAACATCTGCAGACCACTTACACCTAAAAAAGGCAACAAGGCTATGGTGAAGATGATGATGCCCAATCCGCCAAACCACTGGGTGATGCTACGCCAGAACAGCAGTCCATGAGGCATACTGTCTATGTCGTCAAGAATGGTGGCCCCCGTACTGGTAATGCCAGACATTGCTTCAAAGAAAGCGTCAGTGATAGATGGAATATGTCCTTCTAAATAAAAAGGAAGCATGCCGAATATGGCAAAAGCTAACCATGAAGCGGTTACTATAATATATCCATCACGACGGGTAAATACATTGGGACTCTTACGGAAAAGAAAGGACATCAGCGAACCGATGACACCTGTAAGACTTGCCGTAACGAGCAGGCTCTTTAAATCATCGTCTTGATAATAAGCCGATACGCCTGCTGATAGCAGCAACATCATTGTCTCTAATAGCAATAAGTTGCCAATAACCCTTATGATGGCTTTGTAGTTAATCATCAGTTAAAGAACTTCTCTATTTTTTGGATAGTCTGTTTAAGACAGAACACCATTACATGGTCGCCTGCTTCTATGCGTGTGTTTCCTCTTACCAGGATACCTTCACCATTGCGTACCATTCCACCGATGGTAGCTCCGCGAGGCAGACCAAGATCCTTTACCATTAATTTTGTGGCACGCGCATCTTCTTTAACGGTAAACTCAGCCACATCAGCATCGGCAAAAGTCAGACACTTCACATTGCTAACGTCGGCATCCAGCATCATTTGGTAGATGTGAGAGGCAGCTATCAGCTTCTTGTTGATGACGGTACCAATATCAAGGCTTTCTGCCATACTGATATAGTCGATATTCTCTACTTCGGCCACTGTCTTTTCCACCCCCATGCGTTTTGCTGCCAAACATGCCAGTATATTGGTCTCGCTGTTACCCGTCAGTGCCACGAAAGCATCTGTGTTATGCAGTCCTTCTTGTTTTAATAAATCTAAGTCGCGACCATCACCGTTAATAATCATTGTCTTATCGCTCAATACGGTGGTGAGGTAATGGCAACGGTCTGGATTCTGCTCAATAATTTTTACCTGCATATAGTCTGGGGCATACATAGCTGTGCGGATAGCGATACGACTGCCCCCCATAATCATCACGGTACGAACATCGGGATAGTCTTCTTTGCCTGCCACCTTACGAATGTATGGAACATATTTTCTGGTAGTGGTGAAATAGACGATGTCATAGAGTTTGATTTCATCGTTACCCCCTGGTATGATGGTTTCGTTGCCACGCTTGATGGCTACTATGTGATATGGTAAGTCGTTGGTGCCTAATTCTTTCAGTGGGATATTAAGTATTTCTGCCTTCTTTCGCATTTTGGCACCCACGAGAATCAGTGCACCGTCGCTGAACTCCCACCATTGACGCACCCAGCTCATGCGTATGGAAGAAACGATTTCCTCTGCAGCCAAGTGTTCCGGATAAATCAGGGAACCAATGCCCATCCGTTTGAAAAAATCTTGGTTCTTGGGTTCGATATATTCATATTTATCAATACGAGCCACCGTCTTCTTGGCACCTAAGCTGCGTGCCAACATGCAGGCCATTGAGTTGGTTCCTTCGTCAGGGGTAACCGCAATAAAAAGATCGGCATCAGAGACCCCTACGTCCTTTAAAGCCTGAATGGATATAGGAGAGGCCACCACAGTCATGAGGTCGAAGTTATTGCCCAAGGTGCTGAGCTTTTCTTCGCTTTCGTCCATCAGATAGATGTCATGTTTCTCACGTGATAGCAGTTTGGCTAAATGAGTGCCTACTGCTCCTGCTCCTGCAATAATGATTCTCATATACTCATCAATGTTTTGTAAATACCCTCCTCATCCATTCCGCAAAGATGATAAAGGTCCTCGGGTGAGCCATGCTCAATAAACGAGTCGGGGATACCTATGCGTTTCACTGAAGGCGTATAACCTTGGTCAGCCATAAATTCCAGTACGGCACTTCCCATACCACCATTACAAATACCATCTTCTACGGTAACAATGCGATGGAATTTCTTACCTATTTCATCCAGCATCTCCGTATCTATCGGCTTGAGGAATCTTAGGTCATAGTGAGCGATGCTCAACTCTTTATCCTTTTCAACCTTAGTTATGGCATCAGCTGCCGTATAGGCAATAGGACCGATTGTAATGACAGCTATGTCGGTGCCATCTTTCAACATCCTGCCTTTGCCAACAGGCAACTCTTGCATAGGTTGACGCCAGTCGGTAGTCACGCCACGTCCCCTCGGATAGCGTATGGCAAATGCTCCCCTGCCGGGCAGTTGGGCCGTGTACATAAGATGACGCAGTTCCACCTCATTCATGGGTGAGGCAATGGTCAGATTGGGGATAGGACGCAAAGCCGCCATGTCGAGCATACCGTGATGTGTCGGACCGTCTTCCCCTACGATACCAGCCCGGTCGATACAAAATACCACTGGCAATTTGAGAAAAGCCACATCGTGGATAATATGGTCATAAGCACGTTGCAAGAACGAGGAATAGATGGCACAGAAAGGTTGCATGCCTTCTTTTGCTAAGCCGCCACTGAAAGTTACGGCATGTCCTTCGGCAATACCAACATCGAAGGTACGCTCAGGAAAAGCTTCTTTCAGTTTGTTCATACTGGTACCTTGCAACATAGCTGCCGTAACGCCTACAATCTTGTTGTTCTGCTTAGCAAGCTCAACCAGAGTTTCGCCAAAAACATCTTGGAATTTGGGTGGTAGGTTTGTTGTGTCTTCAGAAATACGCTCACCTGTTTCAGGGTTGAACTTGCTGGTAGCATGCCAGAATGCAGGGTCTTCCTCTGCAGGCTTGAAGCCTTTCCCTTTCTTGGTGTGCAGGTGTAGGAGTTTAGGCCCTTTCATATCCTTAATATTGTTCAGCACCCGTATGATTTCTTCTACGTTGTGCCCATCAATAGGACCGAAATAGCGAATGTTTAAGCCCTCAAACATGTTTTGCTGATTGGCAGCGATGGATTTGAGACTATTGCCCAAGCGGATAAGCGTCTTACGGCGTTCGTCGTTGAGCAGTCCTAACTTTTCCATGGTTCTTGCAGCAGTAAAACGTAGCTGGTTGTAACTGGTAGTGGTGGTTAAGTTTAGCAGATAATGCTTCATACCACCCACACTGTTGTCAATCGACATATTATTGTCGTTGAGGATAATCAGCAAGTCATTAGGCATGGAGGATGCGTTGTTGAGACCTTCAAAAGCCAGTCCGCCACTCATGCTTCCATCGCCAATCACAGCTACCACATGTTTGTCTTTTTCTCCTTTTAGCTGAGCCGCCACCGCCATACCCAAAGCAGCGGAAATGGAATTGGACGCATGTCCACAAGCAAAAGTGTCATAAATGCTTTCTTCAGGAGAGGGGAAAGGACGAATGCCTTTGAACTGTCGATTGGTGGCGAAAGCCTCGCGTCTGCCAGTAAGTATCTTGTGTCCATAAGCCTGATGCCCCACATCCCAGACAATTAGGTCTTTTGGGGTATTGAATACATAGTGTAAGGCTACGGTCAGTTCTACGGTGCCCAAACTCGAACCAAAGTGCCCTGGGTTGTGAGAAACCTCCTTGATGATGTCGTTCCTCAGTTCCTTGCAAACCTGTGGAAGCAGTTTCACCGGAATTTTCCGAAGGTTTTGCGGGTCGTTAATTTGTTCAAGCAGGTTATATGTTGATTGTTCTTCATTCATATTTTACCTCTTTGGATGCAAAAATACATAAATAAACGTTATCTTTGCACGAAGATAAAGAAAAAATATCAATATGAATCTCTTTACAAGTGTTGCTGCAAGTAAAATATCTCCACAGCTGGATTATAATGATGTCCTGCTATGCATGGGGTCATGCTTTGCTACAGAGATAGGCCAACGCTTGCAAGAGACCAAGTTGCGTTGCCAGCTCAATCCTTTTGGAGTGTTGTATAACCCCATGAGCATCAGTTCCTCCTTGCGCATCTTGCTCGAAAATCAATTCCCCGCAGAGGATGATATTATCTCTCACGACGGGTTATGGCATAGCTTCTCGTTTCACGGTGATTTCTCGTCACCCACGAAAGAGGGACTGATAGCTAATATCCATCATTCACTCGATGCTTGCCGCGATGTGCTGAAGCGGGTTACTTGCCTTTTTCTTACTTTCGGGTCGGCCTATGTCTATAAATGTAAAGAGAATGGAAAGGTGGTGGCCAATTGCCACAAGTTGCCCGAGAAGTTGTTTATCCGAAATCGTCTGACAGTTAGTGAGATAGTTGATGAATATTCTTCTTTGTTGCAAGATATATGGAACGTGAATCCTACTATGAGGGTGTTGTTTACTGTCAGTCCTATCCGTCATATTCGTGATGGTTTGCATGAAAACCAACTGAGTAAAGCCACCCTGTTGTTGGCAATAGACCAAATCAAACAGTTGTTCCCTGACAGGGTACTCTATTTCCCTGCTTATGAGCTCCTCTTGGATGAATTAAGGGATTATCGATTCTATGCCGATGACTTGGTTCACCCCTCTCACTTAGCAGTGGATTATATCTGGCAACGTTTCTCAGAAGCTTGTTTCAGTCAAGACACTTTGATGGTAATGAAAAGTGTTAAAGAAATTAAAAATATGATAGGTCACCGCCCTTTGCATCCCGAATCAGAAGAATATACACGCTTTTTACAACAAATAGTGTTAAAAATAGAAACACTTTCAGAAAAATATCCTTACTTTGACTTCGATAAAGAAAAAGAATCATGTCTTACCAAATTGAACAGATTGCATTAGAGATGGGTGCGCAAAGGGTAGGTGATACTCCTGCTACCATCGATTGGCTGTTGACCGACAGCCGCTCCCTCAGTTTTCCTGAGGCAACCCTGTTCTTTGCCTTGACGACAAAGCGCAACAGTGGCGCACACTATATCAACGAATTATACCAGCGAGGCGTGAGGAATTTCGTGGTTGCTCGCTCCGACTATGGCGAGGTGGAATCCCTCAACCTTCAGGATGTCAATATTTTGTTAGTGCCTGATACGCTCAGTGCCTTGCAAAAGTTGGCACAATGTATCAGAAAGCAATACGATATCCCGGTTATTGGTGTAACTGGTAGTAATGGCAAGACGGTGGTAAAAGAATGGTTGCACCAGCTGTTGAGCCCCGGCAAGGTGGTGGTGCGTTCTCCACGCAGCTATAACTCCCAGATTGGCGTTCCACTTTCTGTATGGCAACTGCACGAAGGCACAGAGCTTGCCATTTTTGAGGCAGGCATTTCCCAGCCAGGTGAGATGGAGGCTTTGCGTGACATTATACAACCTACAATCGGCGTGCTTACTAACATAGGAGGGGCTCATCAGGAGAATTTCTTCTCACGTCAGGTGAAATGCATGGAGAAGTTGACGCTTTTCAGAGACAGCGATGTGGTGATTTATAACGGCGATGATGATTTCATCAATAATTGTGTGAGCAATTCCCTGCTGGCTACGCGTTCTATGGCATGGAGCCGTAAGGATGCTGACCGTCCTTTATATATTAGTAAAGTAGAAAAAGGTGAGGATAGTACGCTGATTACCTATCGTTACCTCGACATGGTGAATCAGTTTACCTTGCCGTTCATCGATGATGCTTCTATAGAAAACAGCCTACACTGTTTAGGCGTTTGTTGCTATTTGATGATACCGCCAGAGCAGGTGGCTGAACGTATGGCACACTTGGAACCAGTAGCCATGCGATTGGAGGTGAAAGAGGGGCAGAATAATTGTCTGCTCATCAACGACAGCTACAACTCCGACCTTACCTCCTTAGAATTGGCATTGGATTTCCAATATCGCCGTTCACAAGACAAGCAACTGAAACGCACCTTGATTTTGAGTGACATTCTGGAAACAGGAAAGAAGGCTCACATGCTTTATGGTCAGGTGGCACAGCTTCTCAAGAGTAAAAGCATTGAACGCATCATTGGCGTAGGCGAGGAGATAAGTTCTTGTGCCGATGAGTTCAATATTGATAAATCGTTTTTCTTATCGACGGCAGACTTGCTGAAAGCTATTAACGAACACAAGTTAAAGCTTGATCACGAAATCATCCTCATCAAGGGTGCCCGAAAGTTTGGTTTCGACGAACTGACGGAAGCCATTGAGAAGAAGGTGCACGAAACCATTTTAGAGGTGAATCTTAGTGCCTTGGTGGCTAACTTCAACTATTATCGCAGTTTGCTGAAACCCACCACTAAGATGGTTTGTATGGTAAAGGCATCAGCCTACGGTGCAGGTGCCATCGAGGTTGCACGCACCTTGCAGGATCATCTGGTGGATTATTTGGCTGTGGCTGTGGCTGATGAGGGAGCCGAGCTTCGTAAGGCAGGCATTCATGCCAACATCCTCATCATGAACCCCGAGATGACAGCTTTCAAGACTATGTTTGACTATAAGCTGGAGCCCGAGGTGTATAGCTTCCATTGGTTGGAGGCATTGATTGATGCTGCCGAGAAAGAGGGTATCACCAACTTCCCGATACATATAAAATTAGATACAGGTATGCATCGTTTGGGCTTTGACCCTTCTGATATGCCTGCACTGATTAAGCGACTGAAAAGTCAGAATGCATTGATTGTTCGTTCGGTGTTCTCACATTTCGTGGGTAGCGACTCAGAGGAGTTTGATGCATTCACTTGTCGCCAGATGAATACGTTCCTGAAGGCGTCTAATGAACTGCAAGCTGCTTTCTCACATAAGATATTGCGTCATATTTGCAATTCAGCAGGTATTGAGCGTTTTCCAAGTATCCAGTTGGATATGGTGCGCTTGGGATTGGGCCTCTATGGCATCAACCCCATCACTAATGCCGTGATGCACAATGTGTGCACCCTCAAGACCACTATCTTGCAGACGCACGATGTGCCGGCTGATGAGACGGTGGGTTATAGCCGCAAGGGACATCTTACCAGACCGTCGCGCATCGCTGCCATACCTATTGGCTATGCCGATGGCTTGAACCGACATTTGGGTAATGGTCATTGCTACTGTCTGGTCAATGGCAAGAAAGCTCCCTACGTGGGTAATATTTGCATGGATGTATGCATGATTGATGTTACTGGCATCGATTGCAAGGAAGGTGACAAGGTGGAGATTTTTGGCGATAACTTGCCCGTAACCGTGCTGAGCGATGCGTTGGATACCATCCCTTATGAGGTACTTACAAGTGTGAGCAATCGTGTAAAACGAATATATTTCCAAGATTAAGATTATTATTAACAATTAAAAACAATAGAATTATGGAAAACTTACTGTTAATGTTTATGCCTTCGGGCTCAGAGTGGATCATTATCGCGTTGATCATCCTGTTATTGTTTGGTGGCAAGAAGATTCCTGAACTGATGAAGGGTCTTGGCAAGGGCGTCAAGAGCTTCAAGGACGGTGTCAATGAGGCTAAGAACGAAATCAACGATGCTACAAAAGAACTGGAAGACAAGGATACAAAGGCAAAGGATAATTGATTTTTAGAGGATGGAAGACAGAGAGTTGACGTTTTGGGAACACCTTGATGTGTTACGATGGGCATTGGCCCGTATTGTAGGATTGTGGTTCGTGCTGGCGATAGGTTTCTTCATTGCCATGCCATATATTTTCGACCCTGTCATCATGGGGCCGTGCCACGACAACTTTGTCTTCTATGCTTTTTTACGAAAGATAGGTGAGATGTTCAATCTGACGGGTGATTTCTTTACCCAGCGGTTTGACATCAAACTGCAGAACATCAACTTAGCTGCACCTTTCTTTGTGCATCTCACCACATCATTCGTGTTATCTATCGTTATCCTGGTTCCCTATATCTTTTGGGAAATATGGCTTTTCATCCGTCCTGCCCTCTATCCTAATGAGGCTGCTGGGGTGCGCAAGGCGTTGTTGTTAGGCAACATCATGTTCTATGTGGGTATGGCTGTGGGCTATTTCATGGTCTATCCGTTAGCTTTGCGTTTCCTTTCCACCTATGACTTGAGTGACAATATCGATACCCTCATCTCGCTGAACTCCTATATCGACAACTTCATGATGCTGGTGTTGGCCATGGGCATCGCTTTTGAGTTGCCTCTGGTCACATGGCTGCTCTCACTCTTTGGATTGCTCACTCGCAGTACTTTGCGTGAGTATCGTCGTCATGCCCTCGTTGTGATTGTCATTGCTGCTGCTATCATCACCCCTACGGGTGACCCCTTTACGCTGACCGCGGTGGCTTTGCCTTTGTATGCGCTCTATGAGTTGAGTATCTTCATGGTAAAAGAAGATAAGGACGAGGAGGATGAGGAAGAGGAAACCACCAGCAATGGAGGTTCTGGCGGCAATAAGCCCGATGGTCCTAAGCCTGCTTTGGAGAAGAAACCTGACGGTGGCGGTACTCCTGATGCGCCTAATGCTGAGGCAAAGGAGATTAAACCAGAGAACAGAGACATTAAAGAAACTTTCCGTCTGCAGCGAGAGGCTGCTGAGCAGGCAAAGGTAGAGGCTAAAAACAAAGCCTTGCAAGAACGCTTGGATAAAGCGGCAGCTGTTGGTGTGGCTGGTGCGTCAGCCGAAGCGGCAGAAGATGCTGATGGTGCTGTCAAGGAACTGACTGCCAATACCGAACCATCAGTTAAGGATGCTCTGGCTGAAGCTGCTGCGACAACGGCCAAGAAGACCAGAATAGTCAAGAAGCGTGAACCTCGGATGGTCATCATCAATGATGAGATTTATTGGGAAGAAGGACCGGAAATAGAGGTAGAGGAGGAGATTCCTGAATCTGAGGAAACCAGTCAGGCAACCGAACCATCCGTTGAGGAAAAGAAGGCTGAGGAGTTGCCATCAGAAGAAACACCTGCAGAAGAAACGCCCAAAGAGGAAACTCCTGCTGAGGAAACACCTGCTGAGGCTCCTGTTGAAGAACATCCTGAAGAAGCCCCTGTTGCAGAATCCTCTTTGGAGAACCCCTATATGCAGGAACCTATCAACAAGCCCGAGGCTTTGAATGAACCTTATTACGATGATCCGGAGGCAATGCACGATCTTAGCAACTACTATGCTGAGACACATCGTGAGATAGCAGAGGAAGAAGCTGCCGAAGCATTGGCCAATACGTCAAATGATGTTGCTTCTTTAGCTGAATCCATCCCATCAGCATCAGATATTCCAGTTAGCTCTTCAACCAACAGCATTGTCGAGCAGGCTCGTATGGCTGCAGAGAATGCGCGAAAGGCTGCTGAACAAGCAGTCAAGGCGGCTCAGGAAGCTGCGCGCATCGCTGAGGAAACAGCCAAAGCCGCGGAAGCTGCTGCCAAGGCTGCCGCCGAAGAAGCTGCCAAGGCGGCTGCTGAAGATGCGGCCAAAGCCGCTGCTAAATCTGCCATAGATGTCAGTGGCATCCGTTATGACTACGGCAGATTCAACAGTTAAG
>JAGCCV010000026.1 GCA_017651505.1 Bacteroidaceae bacterium
CAACCCTACCTGCTTTAATTCTATGTCTCATATTGATATGTACTTTGTTAACCAAGATATTCAAAAGATTATTCTTCAAAGTTGATAATATATGTTCCACCATCAGGATCTGTAAAAACTATCTTGTCTTCTCCTTCTTTTATATATCCTATTAGGTAACTATTCCCATCAATGTTATGAACCACTTGGTTTCCTCTGTTATCGAATGACTTTTTGATCCAAATGCTGCCCTCGTCTGAGGAGAATCCGCTTTTGTAATCTCCCAACTTGATATATTCTTCATTAACTTCCAAGTAATAGCCCATCGTTGAAAGAACAACGCGGCAATCATAGGAAAGGAATTTCTTGCTTGTCTTTTTGTACGGAACAGTATCAATGAAAAACCACTGAGATTCATCGTCAGTTTCAGAATCAGAATTTCCCAGTTCTTTTTCGAATTCTTGTCGCTTCTTGTCTGCAACAACCATCTTTATTTCATCATACGAGATGTCGCCAGGACAATTCTTTTTGATTTTTGAGAGCTTGTCAAAACCAATATCATTGATAACATTATTTATTAAAACCAACTCCTTATCGTGGATATAGTTCTCTACTGATAGTTGCCCCTGTTCAATAAAGAAACAGATGTGATCAACGACTGTTGACGCTGCTAGATGCCGTTTTTGAGCTACATCCTGTCGAGAATAACCTTTTCCCAGTAGCTTCAGGGTTTTAGCATACGAAGCCGGAACTTTTGCAGAGAACCCTTCAAATTGTTTGATATATGTTTGTGGATTAGAAACCATCTCATCAACATCAACTCTTTCAGCAGATGAGAGGTAATTATAGACAGTCTCATCAATCATAACCAACTTCTTAGTAATCTTTGAAAGGAGGACTATCTTGTCAAACGACCGACACCTGCTGAGTGCTACATAAACTTGGCCTGCTGCAAACGCTTTTCCTGAGTCTATTACCACCTTGTCAAACGTAAGACCTTGGCTCTTGTGAATAGTAATTGCCCATGCCAATTTAAGAGGCAGCTGTACATAGGAACCAAGCGTTTCAATCTCCATCTCATTGGTTTTCTTATTGATGAAGTATCTTTGATAATCCCATCGTTGTCTCTCAACGAGAATAAGAAATTGGTCATCATCTGTCCGAACAGCTACTCTGTCATCGTATAGCTTCTCGACGGTACCGAGCTTCCCATTGTAATATTGTCCATCTTTATCGTTCTTGACAAACATCACCCTTGCACCTACTTTCAAATGTAGAACATAACTCGTAGGCCTATCATCGCGAGGGAAATAACCGTCAATATAAGCTTTGTATTCTCGACCACGTCCATTTATGTTCTCAAGCTCATTATGGTTACGCTTATCGGCAATCCATTTATGAGTAGTTAGTGTAAGATAGTCGTTTGGCTTGGGATATGTGAAGTTGGGCTGGATCAATTTTTCAAGCTTTCTCTCTTCTGTGGTAGAAAGATTACCTTCCCGAATGTGGTTAAGCATTTCTACGAAATCTGGGTTATCCTGCCTATAAACATGTTTCAATTCGATAATTGGACAACTCCAGGATTTCATCACTTTACTGCTGAAGAAGTACATCGACTCATAGACTGGAGACAACTTTTCGAGATCATCACTTTTTGCCACTGGCATTAACTGGTAAAGATCACCAAAGAGAATAACTTGAAGACCACCAAAAGGAAGTGAAGACCTTCTGTAGTGACGCAAGATGTTATCCACAGCATCCATTACATCACAGCGAATCATACTCACTTCATCAATAATCAGCGTGTCCAAACTAAGAACAACCCTTTTCTCAGCATCTTTTAGTTTGTATAAGTCTTTGTTCTTAACGCCCGGAACAAATGGACTTAGTGGTATTCGCAGAAGAGAATGCAACGTCACCCCACCGGCATGGTTGGCAGCGACTCCTGTAGAAGCAGTTACAGCAACTTTTTTATCCAGCTCCTTCAGGCTCATCACAACTTCTTTAAGCAATTCCGTTTTACCCGTTCCTGCTTTCCCTGTAATAAAGAAGCTCTTGCCGTCTTTTACAAGCTCTATTATTCTCTTACCTACTTCATCCAGCATTTTGATTGACAATTTAATTCCTATTACGTTTATCTCTCTCTTCTCATCTTTGGACCATCTCCGAAGGTATAAGCCAAAAGATGATTTCATGATTCAAGTTTCAGGGTTCATGATTGACCTTCGTTAATTATTTCCCAATGGCCGCCTTTGTCTGGTCCAACACGCTTCAGTATTCCGTGTTCCTGCAGTTTCTTAATGTTTTTCTCCACACCACGGCGAGAGAGACCAACAATCTTAGTGAGTTCTCTTACAGTTATTTGCGGATTACTTTCTATCAGTTTTAGAATTTTCTCCGCACTTTTCTCCGCACTTTTCTCCACACCATCCTCTGTTGACGTCTGGGTAGTTTTCTGGGTAGTTTTCTCCGTAGTGGTTTCCTCAGACGAATTCTCATCACCCATTACATCAACCTGAACCTTTGGCTCCCGGACTATCACGCTAAAGGCTGTAACAAGGTTGACATTGAACTCCGGCTCTGGGCTGTTGTTCTCGTTCAAAAGGTGTCTTACTTCGTTGACGCCATGGTTGAACATATTCACATAGTTCAACGTCTTCATCATCTCGGCCACAACGCTGTTGCGGTAGTCATTGACGAGCGGGAAGTTTTCTGGACGTGCCTGTCCATACAGACCACCGGGATTCATAATCTCGATATGACTGTCGTACTGATACAGGCGAGTAGGCATATTGGCCTGATAATCACGATGCATCACTGCATTCATCATCAGCTCACGCAAAGCTTTATAGGGATAGTTCACCACATCTTTCTCACGTAGGATACTGATGGGTACAGGCCGCTTGGTGATAATGCCGTCACGAAGGAAGTTTTCCAACTCTGGAAGCACCTTGTACAGACAGCCTTCAAAACGACGTTCGTTCAATATAGCACCGCCATTGTCATTCCCCTTGAAATGAACATACTGGATATAGGCACCGGGCATGAAATACTTGGGATTACGACCGAACATAATAAGGGCCGCAAATGTGGGACAGTCAACTTGCAAATTAAACAGATGCAGGGATGCCAGCTGCTCCTTCAACTGACGATGATCATCAGCCAAAACATCAGATGCAATGGCACGTGGCATATATTCCTTTACGATAACTTCAGTATCAAGATCGTCGATAGTGGCCTCTCGGCATGGACGTGTGTCGAAAGTAGGCAGGCTTGCAGCACAACGTTCAGACAGAATCCGTTCCTCTTCTGCAGAAGCAATGTCGCAACGAGGACCAATACGTATAAACGTACGGCCACGATAACGTACCGGCGTATCAAAAGAAGGGGACACTTCAGCCACCAGAAGGTCGCCTTCTGGGAAGGTAAACCTATCAACGCTCATCACGGGAATAGGAAGGATATTGCCATTGCTACGGATGGCAGCAATCTTCTTCAGCAGGTCATCGGTAACCTTAAGTCCCGACAGTTCCCCGTTGTCGTAGGCACCCAATATCAAGTAGCCCTTCTTACGCGAACCAGGCATGTCGTTGGCAAAGGCACAGATGGCCTCCTGGAACTTATCCATGTCGCCAGTTGACACGGTACGTTCTACCCGATAGGTCTCTGTGCTGTGCAACAATTCTTGTATATCTTCTTTCGTTATCATATCCTTTTTATATTTTATTTCCTATTTACTTTACCTTCCCGTCTTCGAGTCATCTCCGAAGGTATAAGCTTGTTGATACCAATGCGTTCTGCAATCTCCGTTACAGACAGGCGGGTGTTGTCCTTGGTGATTTTTAGTCAAATTCAGTTAATTTCTCTGCAACAAATATACAATAATAAATCGAGAAACAGAAGAAACCTAAAGAAAAACAAAAGATACAATTATTATTCTTACAAAACACAGGCATACTATATCGTTTTTGACCACATAGCCTTCTTTCTGCAACTAATAATTGCTTCTTGCTTTTTCCTCGTTTATAGATAAGAATAAGATTACCTATAATCACTTTATTTTAGAAATTCATAAAAAAGTTACATAGTTACACTTTTGCATTTAATGAATTGTATATTAAGAAGATATTTTAGTGTACCTTTTTTATAAAGTTACACTTTTTTGGCAAAAATGTGTTGGTTTTTGGTAAATTATTAGTATATTTGCATACTATTAATAATACACCAATAACATGAGGATTAGCATTATCAACACTGAAAGAAACGAACGCAGGTACACACGTGTGGAACTGGAATCATTCGTAGCACAATTGCAAGATGGTACCTACCGCCAGAATTACGTTTTCAACCTCCACAAGGAAGTGTGCTTCGCTGCCGAATGGGCAAGACAGCAAGGGGTACTGAAGGCGAAAAGTATAAATCAGCTGGTACTGCTCTCGCTGGAGAACCTGCGCGACCTACCGACAGCGGAAGAATACAAACGACTGGCTGCCAGACAGCCCTATACCCTACTGAGCTTTATTGGGCATGATGGCCACTCGCTGCATATTGTCTGCCCTTACAGCGTTTCTGATACAACGGACGAAAGCATGGAGACTGCCAAAGCCCCCCTCTTGAACGCCTATCGAAAACTAAATTATATCTACGCATCGCAGTTAGGCACACCTTTATCCAACGAAGAACCTACATTATTGACTAGCTGTCAGGTAAGTTACGACCCCAAGCCTTTCTATAACCCGTCAGCCTTACACGTCATCGTATCATCTGAATTGGAAGATACGCCCGAGTTCCATTCTATGCAGGAAGACATCAGCGACTATAACTATCCGGAGGAGATTCCTGGCATGAGTCTGCGCGACAGTCGTATGCGTCGCTTCCATGACTGCCTTGATGCTGCCATCGAAGCCCATCGTGACGAAAAGAAGGACGAACTGTTCCAGGTGGCCGTACTCGAACAGTTGGCCGATGGTTGCCGACAGATGGGTATTCCTCAGGCCTTTGCCGCACGTGCCGCCAGCCTAGTACCACTACTGGGTTACAGACAGAAACATGACCTGGTAGAGAGCATCTTCAAGACGGCCTACCTGCGTGAGACACTGAAGACTGTTCCTATGAAGTACACGCGACCGTCTGCACTGATTGCCTATAAGACAGAGGCCTATATGAAGGAACATTATACACTGCGTCTCAATGTGATGACGGGTACGCCAGAATATCGCATGAATGCTGTTGGCTATGGGTTCATGCCCCTCGACCAAGCAGCTCGCAATACCATGACCATCAACGCGCTGAAAGCCGGACTTGATTCTTGGGACAAAGATTTGAACCGCTATATCGACTCCAACCTCATCCCCCGCTACTACCCGATGGAGGATTACCTGACACACCTACCTCACTGGAACGGCAAGCACGACTATGTGGGTGAACTGGCTCAGCGTATCAAGACCGACCAACCGCATTGGGTGGATGATTTCCATACGTGGATGCTGTCGATGGTAGCGCAGTGGCTGGGCAAGGATCGCCAGTATGGCAATGCCATCGTGCCGCTGCTCATCGGACCGCAAGGCTCTGGCAAGACCAGTTTCTGTCGGCGCCTGTTGCCTGGCTGGCTACAGCTGTACTACAACGACCGCCTGTCGATGAAGAACGATAACGACATATTCATCGCCATGTCATCCTATGCGCTGATTAATATTGATGAGTTTGATGCCATGTCGAAGAGTCAGCAACCCATCCTAAAATACCTTATCTCAAAGAACGATGTGAAATTCCGCCCTCCATACGGTAAAATCATGGAACAGCGCCAGCGTTTCGCCTCGTTCATTGCCACGACCAACAACCGCCGTCCACTGGTGGATGCCACAGGCTCAAGACGTTTCATCTGTGTCTATGCCAAGGAGATTGATAACTCTGGGCAAATCCCTCACGATATGGTTTACTCCCAACTCGTCACCGAACTTGAACAGAAACGGCGCTATTGGTTCAATGATGAGGAGAACCAGCGTATCATGCAGCAGAATGAACAGTTCCAGCAGGTGTCGAGTTACGAACAAATGGTATCTCTCACCTATCTCCCACCAGAGGAGACACCAGAAGATGCAGAACATGTATTGCTGCAGGATATCATGCAACGGCTGTCGGCTTTCTTCCCTACATTTACCATTGCTAAAGGCACCGACATGGAGCTGGGACGAAGGCTTGTGCAGATGGGTTACATACGCAAGCGTCAGAGTCAGGGTTCCGCTTTCCTTATCAAAGAAAGGTAACTTGTAACAGCAAAACAAGTTGTTTTGGTAGCTTTAAGATGCTTTGCAAGGGGGTTAGATAGTATCAAAACCAATCCAAAACAAGTTGTTTTGCTGTTAACGAAAGTAGTGTAACTTCTGGAAGAAGCTACACTTGGTTAAAGTCATTAAGTATCAATCAACTAACCTACATGGTGTAGCTTTGTAGGTAAAACAAACAATAAATTATGGCAGTACATATCAAACTTATCAGAAACAACATCAAAAGTAGCAGTTCGTATGGCAAGTATTTTGCCAAGACCGTCAGTCAGGGTGAGGTAACCATCCGTGAAATCATGGAGGAGGCTTGCCGCAACAGTCATTTATCGGAGGGTTCCGTCATCGCAGTAGTCACCGAACTGGAAGATTTGCTCAAGGAGAAACTGGGGGAAGGACAGACCGTTATACTTCCGGGTATTGGCCGCTTCAGTCTGCGTGTAGAAAGCATTGGCGTGGATGATCCGAAGGAGTTCAACATTAGGCGTCACATCACCCGTATCATCTGTGGTTTCCTGCCTGCCGGACGTCGCATCGCAGGTGGACATATCCTCTATAACTTCTGTGAGGGTGTGAAGGCTGTGTGGCAGAAAGGGTTCAAGCCGTTATGTAGCGAGTGAAATACTTTTTTTTATTATTTATGGACTTACTTAACGAATAAATACTTATTTTTGCGCTATAATTAGCAATAAATGGTTTTATGGCAGAATTATTCAATAAAGAAGCACTGAATGCACTTGATGATCACAGCGAAGAAGAGGAGATGGCACGTGTAACGTCACCCTCACTGGTGGTGGTGTTGGGAACCATGCTCATCATCTGCTTGGTAGCCATATTTTGGTGTGTATTTGGTACCATCAACTACAAGGTTACTGGTACTGGTATTATATTCCCCTTTGGTGAGCCAGTATCAGTGAGTGTGCCCTACGATGGTACCGTGGACAAAGTTCTGGCGAAGCATGGATCAGCTGTGAAGCAAGGAGATGCGATGATACGTGTACGCAACTCGTTAGCCACCACCACCATATCAGCTCCGAGAGACGGCGTATTACTAGCCAATCTACCTGAAAGTGAGTCTTTCAAGGCACGTGAAGCAGTAGTGTGGCTTATGCCTCAAAAAACGGAGTTTTACGAACGTGAGATTCTTTGCTACGTGGATGCCAAAAGCCTGCGCAAGCTGAAAGTGGGAATGGAGGTGCAGGTAACACCTGCAGACCTGCAACGTGAGACTTGGGGGTATGCTTACGGGCATGTGGTAGGCTTAGAGCCCTTCCCCACTTTACAGAATGAGGTTTTAAAGCGTATGAAGCTGGAACAGTTAGTTTCATTCGTACCCAAAGACCAACCTATGTATGAGTTGCGTGTGGTTTTAGACACTGATGGTGAAAACCTAAAATGGAGCCGCAAGAAGAGTCAACAAATAGAGATGAAAAATGGAACGCTGTGCAATATACAAATTATTAACAGTGAAAAGAAAGTGTGGGAGGTACTGGTGAACAAAACCATGGACACTATAGACAATATAAAGGGTAATTAACCGTATGACGAGCAAACAGAAAGTTGTGAAAGTGCCTGTGGTGATGCAGATGGAGGCCGTGGAATGTGGAGCCGCATCACTGACGATGATACTAGCCTACTATGGCAAATGGTTGCCACTGGAGGAGGTGCGTGAGGCCTGTGGCGTGTCGAGAGACGGCAGTAGTGCTAAAAGCATTTTGAAAGCAGCACGACGCTATGGCCTGAATGCCAGTGGTTACCGTACGAGTGCGGAGGGACTGAATGGCATGCAACCAGCCATTATCCACTGGAATTTTGAACACTTTGTGGTGTTTAGGGGATTCAAGAACGGAAAGGCCTATCTGAATGACCCAGGTGCCGGACCTATTCAGGTGCCAATAGAGGTGTTTAATAAGTCGTTTACGGGCGTAGCGATGGAATTCGATCCTTCGGATGCGTTTGTAAAAGGTGGGCACCAAACCAACATTTTTTCCTATATCAAGAAAAATATGCAGGGGGCTGGTGAAGCTTTTTGGATTACTTTCATTCTTACGCTAATCGGTGCCATTGTGGGCATTGTTACCCCATTGTTTACCCGTATCTTCTACGACGAAATCCTATCGGGCAGAAATTCATCATGGGCAGAATGGTTTTTCATCCTGATGGCCACATTGGCTGTATTTAACTTCATTTTGGTGCTTACACGTGAGAATTATGCTAAACGAGTAGCAGGCTCGTTAGCTATGAAAGGAAACGTACAATATATCAAGCACCTGCTGCGTTTGCCAATGAACTTCTTCTCCATGCGAAACGTGGGTGACCTGCAACAACGACAGCACTTGAATGAGACTATCACACACTCACTTGTAGATGTCATTGCTCCACAGTTTATCAATATTGCCCTATTGATATTGTACTTATCTTTGATGTTAAGCTACTCCGTTCCCTTAACCATCGTGGGCATAGTAGCTGCAGCCATCAACCTGATTACCATACAATACTTGTCAAACATTCGCATCAACATGATTCGATCGATGGAGATGAGCGAGGCAAAATATTTTTCTGCCACTGTGTCGTGTATAGACAACATGGAGAGCATCAAAGCTGCTGGAGCCGAGTCTGGTTTCTTTGAATATTGGAGCGGATTATGGGCCAGAAAGTTTAACATAACAGCCAATGCCCACAGCATGCAGCTGAGGATTCTTTTATTGCCGCTGCTTGCCAACGGACTGGTAAACACACTGGTGCTGATATTAGGTACGTTGCTGATTCTACGAGGCGAACTCAGTATAGGTATGCTGATGGCATTCCAAGGATTCATGTCTGCTTTTATCACTCCAGTCAACCAAATAGTGAATGCCAACCAGACACTGGTGGAGATGCGTTCGCAGATGGAGCGTGTGGATGACGTAATGAAATATCCTGAGGATCACCGAGGAGGCAACAGCAAGATGGCTGAAGGGAAGTTGGGAGGACTGGTGGAGATGAAGCACGTTACCTTTGGCTATTCTCCGTTACTCCCCCCTCTGATAGAGGATTTTAATATGCGCATAGAGCCAGGCAAGAGCGTGGCTTTTGTAGGTAGCAGCGGATGCGGAAAATCAACACTGGCCAAGCTCATTAGCGGACTATATAAGCCTTGGAGCGGAGAGATCCTGTTTGACGGACGTCCCATCGATAGTATTAGCTCAGAAGAGTTGACCAATTCAATAAGTGTTATTGACCAAAACGTCGTATTGTTTGACGATACGGTAACACAAAACATCCGCATGTGGGATAATAGCATAGAAGAGTTTGCTGTGATGATGGCCTGCAACGACGCACAGATACGTGAGGACATCATGAGTCGCCCAGAAGGCTTCTCAACCAAGATAGTAAAAGGCGGGCAGAACTTTTCTGGCGGGCAGAAGCAACGCATAGAGATAGCTACTGCCCTGGCTAAAGAGCCATCGATACTGATAATGGATGAAGCAACCAGTGCCCTCGACCCCAAAACGGAGGATATGCTGATGACAAGTCTTCGTGAGATGGGACCGACCCAGGTAATCATTGCCCATCGCCTGTCAACGATTCGCGACTGCGATGAGATAATCGTGATGAAGGAAGGCAAGGTGATGCAACGAGGCAAACACGATGAACTGATAGCCCAGGAAGGATTATACCGTAGTTTAATGGAGAGCAACTAAGCGTATGGCACTGTATATAGACCAAATAAAGAAACGACGCCAAATGGAAGAGGCCGCACTGGCCGAAGCCATAGAGAAGGGAGCCAGGAGAATGGGCTTCCGACAAAAGGAGACAGTGGTACCCCAAGATGATTCATCTGCCTTACGCCAATTGCTGGAGGCTATGAACATCAAGGATTATGAGTTGGAAGAAGATGATCTGAAAACTCCTGAAGAACTGCTGGTAGGTATTCTTCGTCCAAGAGGCATCATGATGCGAAAGATCATCCTTAAAGGTACATGGTGGCGCGAGTGTGTGGGGCCTTTGTTGGGACATACGCAGGACGGCAGACTGATTGCCATGATTCCTACTAAAAATGGTTTGGGGTATGAGTATCGCGACAAGCAAGGTGCCTTGCGAAAGATAAACAAGCACGAGATGGAACAACAGTTGCAGCACTCGGCTTTTACGTTCACCAAGCCTTTACCTTTGCGCAAACTGACACTCAAAGACCTTATTAGATACATGTGGAATGTAGTGTCAGGATCCAACCTATTGTTTATGGTGATAGCCGCATTGCTAGTGGTACTGATGGGTATGTTCACCCCTATGGTCAACAAGATTATCTTCGATACAATTATTCCAACGGGCAATACAAACGACCTGGCTCCTATCGTAGGCTTGCTGGTAGGTGCTATGATATGTACGTTACTACTATCATTCAACCGTAACCTGTATATCATGCGCATTCAGCAGATTGTTGAGTTGCACACGCAAAGTGCCATGATGGCCAGGACATTCTTATTGCCTCCCACCTTTTTCTCCAAACACCCTAGTGGTGAGCTGATGATGAAGTTGTATAACGTAACAACCTTGTGCAACCTGATAGGCGAAAAGACGGTGGGTGCTCTGCTTACCTCGTCGCTTTCTATTATATATATGGTGCAGCTTTGGTTTTATGGTGGAAAGTTACTGCTTCCAGCATTGGGTATCTTAGTATTGCAAGCCGTTCTGATGTTTGTCTACTACTACCTTCAGGTGGAAAAAAATGCTAAATACACCCAATTGGCAGGCGAGTTGAGTGGTTTGGAATACAATATGTTTACTGGTATTCAGAAACTGAAACTCACTGGCTCAGAGAACAGAGCTTTTACACGTTGGCTGGAGCGATATACCAACCAAGCGCAGTTGGAATATAATCCTCCGTTCCTGAACAAGCTGCTCCCCGCCCTATTGGCTTTTCTTGGAATAGGCGGTACCGCCATCCTTTACTGGTTTACATTGAGAAACAACATATCTGCCAGTGATTTCATAGCCTTCACTTCGGCCTATGGTATGATGACTGCTGCAGTGACGGAGTTGGAAAATGCTATTGCAGAGTTGTCGCAAGTGAAGCCACTGCTTGAGAGTGTACGACCCATCCTGGAAGCTGAGCCGGAAATTGAAGCCAATGCGGCTCAAGTTGATTTCCTAACGGGTTCTATCCACATGAGTCATGTTTCATTCCGTTATCAAGAAGACGGTCCGCTGGTACTGGACGACATCAACTTGGACATCATGCCTGGTGAGTATGTGGGTATTGCCGGTAAATCGGGTTGTGGTAAATCAACCCTGATGCGTCTGCTATTGGGCTTTGAGAAAGCACAAAGTGGAGGCATCTATTATGACAACTACGACTTGGACAAGGTGGACAAAACCAGTTTGCGAAGGAAGATTGGTTGCTGCCTACAAAGTGGCAGTCTATTTACGGGAGATATCTTCCATAACATCACCATCACGGCGCCTTGGTCAACACATGACGATGCCTGGGAAGCTCTGCGGATGGCCAGTTTGGAAGAGGACGTGAGAAACATGCCGATGGGGCTGCACACGGTGGTATCAGAAGGCGGAGGTGGTTTCTCCGGCGGACAGAAACAACGTATGCTCATAGCCCGTGCCTTGATTTCCAAACCAGACATCATCTTCTTCGATGAGGCTACAAGCGCATTAGACAATATCAGTCAGAAGCAGGTGAGCGACAACCTTGACCAACTAAATTGCACACGTGTCATCATCGCTCACAGACTGAGTACTATACGTCATTGCGATCGCATTATTGTGATTGACAAAGGAAAGATTGTAGAGGAAGGTAACTTCGAGCAGTTAATGGAGAAAAAAGGACTGTTTTATGAAATGAGTTTGAGACAATTGTGAGAATTATGAAAAGGATATTTACAATAACCATGACAAGCATGATGCTGATGGCATGTCAAAATCAGCCAAGTAGCAGCAATACCTCCTTACAGGAAACAGCTACTTTGTCTGAGGAGTTACAATCCGTAAGCACATCAACACCTGTTGAGGTAAAAGCAGAGGGGTTCACCACTTTGGGTAAGGTAGTAGCTACACGCTATGCAGATCTTTCGTTCCAGTCATCGCTACCCATCATGCAGGTGTATGTGAAAAACGGTCAACTAGTGCGTCAGGGACAGCGTGTGGCAGAACTCGACATGTTCCGTCTGAGTAACACAATCGAACAACAGAAGAAACAGATTGCGCAATCAGAACTACAGATGAAGGATGTGATCATTGCCCAAGGATATGATCCAGATGTACCCACCTCTATACCTGCTGAGGTTAAACAAACGGCTGAGATAAAATCTGGATACCAATTGGCTAAAGAGCAGTTGGCAGCAGCTGAGCACGAGCTGAAAACCGCTGTACTCAATGCTCCTTTCGATGGCACTGTGGCCAATGTGAAGGCACAGGCACATGAGATAGCTAAAGTGGGTGAGCCTGTTTGTCGCATTATCTCTTCCAAAGATATGGCTGTGGAATTCAGGATTATGGAGGCCGATTTAGCAAAATATCGCATAGGCACAACGATTATCGCCATTCCGACCGCTTACAAAGACCGCCAGTACGAGGCCATCGTTTCTGAAGTAAATCCGATAGTTGACCAGCAAGGGGCAATTACCGTTAGAGCTCGACTGCCTGAGGCACACGATTTGTTTGATGGGATGAATGTAGAAATAATGCTCAAGTAAAACATGAAGAAAGTCATTACATATTGCTTGTTATTGGTGACCACCAGCCTCATGGCACAACATACGGTAAGGCTGGATTTGGATCGTACTATTAGCCTCGCCACAGACAGTTCTTACTCTGCACAAAAATACCAGAGTGTGTATGATGCATCGCTTTTCAACTACTTATCTTGGCAAGCCAGCAGGAAGGTGCAGATTTCTCTACAGTCAACGCCTATTCAATATGAAAGATACTTCATTCAAAGATATGTGAGCGAGGCGGACGTGGATGTTTATCGTACCCAACGAAGATTCTACTCTCAGGCAGGCATACACGCCGAACAGCCTATGGAATCATGGGGCGGTTCGTTTTACGGTTCTACTCAGTTGGGCTATCTCCGCACCTTTGGTGAGGTCAACAGCACGCAGTTTATGACGGTTCCCATTAACATCGGTTATAAGCAAAGTCTCCTCGGATTCAACCCCTTAAAATGGGACAAACAAATTGAACCTCTCAAGTTTGCTTTGGCCGAGAAGGTATTGTCTTATGATACAGAAACTGCATCAGTTGAGGCAGTTCAGAAATTCTTCAGTCTGGCTTTGGCGCAAGATCAGCTTCGCATGAGTGAAGAATATCTGGCCTCTTGCGACACCATCTATTCCATAGCTGAGAAACGCTATCGAATCGCCAGTATCTCCAAAGCTGAGCTGAGTATCCTGGAGTTGGAAAAGACCAATGCTCGCAATACGTTGGCTAACGCGCGCATCGCACAACAGCGAGCCATGCAGGAGCTGGCTTCCTATTTGGGCATGAACCGTGACACTCACATAGAGTTGGTCATTCCTTCCTCGTTAGCTAACCTGCAAATATCTGCTGATGAAGCCATCGAATATGCGCGAGAGAACAACCCAACGTATCTGAGCGCCCAGCAGCAAACCTTGAAAGCCAAGAGGGAAGCCGAGCGAGCCAGGGTGGAAAAGAACCTGAGTGTCAGCATCGATGCCAGTATAGGTTTGAACCAGGTGGCCGAAAGGTTTGCTGATGCTTATCGCCGTCCGCAGGCACAAGATATGGCAACCATCACCCTGACTGTTCCCATCAAAGATTGGGGCAAGCGCAAGAATGCTTACCTAGCTGCCAAGAGTCAAGTGGAGATGGCAGAGAAATCGGCTTTGGAAACTGCCCGAGTAACAGAGCTGGATGTAATAAACAGCGTAAACGAATTCAATGAGAGACAAACGATTGTTGAAACCTCACGGCAAGCCCTTACCATAGCTGAAGATGCCTACACAGCAACACTAACGCGTTTTATCAGGGCTCAAGCTAACGTTAACGATCTTTCGTTGGCACAATCACATTGGCAGTCGGCACGACAGAACCAAATAGCATCATTACAAAACTACTGGCTAACTTATTACCATTTAAGGAGCATTACCTTGTACGACTTCCAACGCAAGGAAGTAATACGCCATACAAAACAATAGGTGACTTATAAGAACTTCATTCGGAAAGAACGTGGCGTTTCTCCTACATATTTGTCAAAGGCCGCATAAAACGACTGGCGATTGGCAAAGCCAACCATCAGTCCTATTTCCTCAATGGTTTTGCTACGATAACGTCTATCAGCCAAAAGTACAACCGCATCCTTGATCCGGTATTCATTAATTAAGGATGAATAACTCTTTTTGAAACGAGAGTTGACTACAGCAGAAAGATATCGGGTATTAGTATGCAACTCAGCAGCCAGCTGTTTGGCTGTATATCCTGAATACCTGTAAATCTTCTCCTCTTCTAACTTAGACAGAATATCCTGGGCAAGACTCTTCGCCATAGTAGAACTAATCAATTTTCGATAGGGAACATTGATGAGACTTTTCTTGTCCTTGGTCTCATGAATACGATTCTGAACCTTACGCAATGTTCTGCTCGTACCTCTTGCCGGTTTGAGAACAACATCCTCTGTAGGGCTACTTACAGGCTTAACCATACTATTATTTCTAATTAAATTATTGACTTCGGATTTCTACATGCAAAGTAAAAACAATATTTCCAACTGACAAACTATTTGGTCATTTATTTACAGAAAACTTACAAAAAAAAATGACACCATGCATAAACAGTTCGGAAGGGAGGGCCTGTCTTTACAAAAAATAGTCTTTTTTTACGGCAATTCTCTCAATCACTCAACGGAGGCTTTGCGATAACCCAACGCAGTATCTCCCATGAGGGAAAGGAGATACTACTATAAGGTTACTTAAGATACTGCGATGTCAGTTAGCAGATACAGTGATTAGTGACGGGAAGCTTTCCATCATCTCTAACAAGCCTTACTGCTACACAATGCAAGCAGATAAACAGGCATTACAACAGGACATAACCAATATTACCGTTCCAAAAAGGCATCAACTCGTTGCTGGATATTATCTTTCAGCATATCGCGGTAGAGCCAGATTTCGCGAGTATGATAACTGGCAGAGCTGCCTATGAGGGGCAAAACATAATCGGTAGCTGAATAACCAGAAACCAAAAGATAATTGGATATTGTATCTAATTGAACGGTCATAGTGTCTCTTTGCTGCTCATGAACTGGTTTCAAAGGAGATGGTTCAGTAATGAGTGTAGCTATTTGGTCATCGATTCGCCAATTGACAGGATTGATGGCCAACACATTAGTACCATCCTGCAGAGGATAGTTGGCATCTTCACCTCTCATACTATTATAGCAGATAGTAACACCTGTATCGTCAGCTCCCTTAGCGGGAACGATATGCGGATTCGCCTGTAAATCTGCATCTGAAACACGAATGCCAATTAGATAAGTTGCCACCATTCTTTGATAGACAGATGCATCCATTTCTTTCAATAATTCACGCGCAATCATGGCCCCTTGACTAAAGCCAGCTAAGACAAAGGGTCTACCATTATTAAAATTATCTATATAGTAAGAGAATGCTCGTCGTACATCATCCAAAGCAGTCGCAAAACGTATGGAAGCACTATCGGAGGCAAATGATTGCAACGAGCATTGACGATAATAAGGGGAGTAATAGTTGAGTTTACCACTAGTCAGCGTATCTACACCCAGCATTTCGCCATACATAGGTTGACGAGTCTGGTCCAAATAGGTGTCCGCCAAATGGCAAACAGTGCCATCTTCCAATTGATAATCGCCAATCTCGGTAGATATCACATAGAACATATCTGCTTCAGCACCACGTTCTGATATATACCATTGGGTCATGTCGGAATAGACAGGTGGCTTGGGCACGGACTTATCCTTTGCACAAGACACCCCGAAGATACAACATGATAAAATAAACAGAAATCTTGTCATCATGCTTTTTCAATATAGTCAACAATCCAAGCACCTACTTCTTTCGTGCCATACTTAGCACCACCCTCAACCTGTATCTCTGGTGTACGTACATTGGCCTCAATGGAAGCATCAACAGCCTCACGAATCAAAGCGCCCTCAGCCTTGAGATCAAAATACTCGAACATCATGGCATCGGACAATATTTGAGCCAACGGATTTGCAATGTTCAGGCCTTTAGCTTGTGGCCATGAGCCATGAACAGGCTCGAATACAGGGGTATGTTCACCTGTTGAAGCGGATGGCAGCAACCCCATTGAACCACTGATGCATGAACTCTCATCGGTAAGAATATCACCAAAGGTATTTTCTGTCACAATCACATCGAAGAACTTAGGTTCTTGGATCATGCGCATAGAGGCATTATCAACATACATAAAGTCAGTCTCTACATCTGGATATTGAGATGCCATCTCCTGCCCTATTTGTCTCCATAAACGAGAGGATGCCAACACATTTGCCTTATCCACGATGGTAAGATGATGGTTGCGCTTACGGGCATATTCGAAGCCCACCTTCAAGATTCGCTCTATTTCAGGACGAGAATAGAAATTAGTATCAAAAGCCTTGTCATTATCTTGATACTTCTCACCAAAGTACATACCACCTGTGAGTTCACGGATAGTAATAAAGTCAGCTCCATCTACCAATTCTTTCTTCAAAGGTGACTTGTGTAACAAGCTTTTGAATGTTTGCATCGGACGGATATTAGCATAGAGACCCAACTTCTTACGCATGGCCAGCAAACCTTGTTCAGGACGTACTTTTGCAGTAGGATCATTGTCAAACTTTGGGTCACCCACAGCAGAGAACAACACAGCATCTGCCCTCATGCAAGCTTGGAATGTTTCTTCTGGGAAAGGATTACCCACCTTATCGATGGCATCTGCTCCACAGATGGCATATTCGTAAGTAACTTGGTGTCCAAACTTCTTGCAAACGGCGTTCATCACATCAACGCCCACCTTTGAAATCTCAGGACCGATACCATCACCGGCCAATACAGCAATCTTGAAATTCATAATATGTATTCTTTTTTAATTATTATCATTATCATCGTAAAGACCCTTTCCTGATTCGTATTCATCCTCTATCATGTTAAGCATCTTAAAAGTGGCTTTTATAGCAGCTTCCGTTTGGTCGGCATCCAAGCCTCGTGTGCGGAACTCACGGTTATCAAAGCTCCATGAAATAACGGTCTGGACCAAAGCATCAGTACGTCCACCAGGTGGGATACTTACCACATAGTTGGTCAGCATGGGAAACTTACGTCTTAAAGTCTTTTCATAAACATTTCGCAAGGCGCGTACAAAAGCATCATATTGACCATCGCCACTTGAACTTTCTTCAAACTCCTTACCATTGACTTCAATCTTAAGCATAGCCATTGGTTTCAAGCCATGAGCCAGGTTAATGACATAACTCTTCAGCTTCACTTTGTCGTTGGTAACACCATGTTTCAATACGTCAGATACTATATACGGCAAGTCTTCAGGGGTTACAAGCTCTTTCTTATCACCCAATTCAATGATACGTTCTGTGACTTTGCGCATAGAAACATCGTCAAGATCAAGACCTAACTCATCAAGATTCTTTCGGATATTGGCCTTACCACTATTCTTACCTAAAGCGTACTCACGCTTACGGCCAAAGCGTTCTGGTAACAAATCATTGCAATAAAGATTGCGCTTGTTATCACCATCAGCATGTACACCAGCAACATGGGTAAAAACACTCTCGCCTACAATCGGACGGTTAGGAGCTATTGGAATACCAGAGTAGGAGGAAACAATACGACTGGCTTCATTCAGACGACTCTCATCAATATGAGTGATAGCATTGAAATGATCTTTTAATATGGCTTGAACACTGGCAAGTGGGGCATTGCCAGCACGTTCGCCCAAGCCATTAATGGTGGTATGCAAACCTTTAGAACCTCCTAATACTGCAGCCAGTACATTGCTCACAGCTAGGTCATAATCATTATGGGCATGAAAATCAAAATGTGTATGAGGATAGCGTTTAATCATCTTTTTGATGAAATCATACGTCTGAAGTGGGTTTAAGATACCAAGTGTATCAGGTAGCATAAATCTTTTGATAGAAGTCTGAGTAAGCGCATCCATCAACTTGAACACATAGTTGGGAGAATCTTTCATGCCGTTACTCCAGTCCTCAAGATACACATTGGTCTCCATTCCAAGTGAAATGGCATACTCCAAAGTTTTCTTGATATCTTCTATATGCTCTTCCACCGTTTTCTTAAGTTGATAGGTACAATGCTTCTCAGAGCCTTTGCAAAGCATATTGATAACTCGACACCCTGTGGAATGTATCCAATCGACAGAAATATGCCCATCAATAAAGCCCAGCACCTCCACCTGATTTAGATGATTGTGTCGCTTTGCCCAATCACAAATCATAGTCACGGCTTCAAGTTCTCCATCTGACACACGAGCAGAAGCCACCTCAATACGGTCAACCTTGACTCCATCCAACAGCAGACGGGCAATCATTAGTTTTTCATGAGGTACGAAAGACACTCCGTTAGTCTGTTCACCATCTCGCAAGGTGGTGTCCATGATTTCTATTTCACGCAGCAAATTATCTTTCATTCTTCTTCTCCCAAGCCTCTATCTTATCCTTATTCTCCAGAAGAAAGTCGATATCGTCAAGTCCATTCATTAGGCAATGCTTCTTGTAAGCATTGATTTCAAATTGTTCACACTTACCAGTGGATTTATTTGTAATGGTTTGGTTAGGTAAATCTACTTCTACTTCAGTCTTAGGATTAGCATTGATTGAATCGAAGAGTTCCTGCAAGAACTGCTCACTCACCACTACTGGTAAAACAAAGTTGTTTAACTCATTATTCTTGTGGATATCGGCAAAAAAGCTACTCACTACCACACGGAAACCATAGTCAGCAATAGCCCATGCAGCATGTTCACGACTACTACCACTGCCAAAGTTTTTGCCTGCTACCAACACTACTCCACCATAGGTAGGATCATTCAAAACAAAATCTTTAATTGGATTACCTTGCTTATCATACCTCCAGTCGCGGAAAAGATTTTCTCCGAAACCTTTTTTGTCTGTAGCTTTCAAAAAGCGAGCTGGAATAATCTGGTCAGTGTCAACATTCTCTAAAGGAAGTGGTACACAAGTACTGGTGATAATATTGAATTTTTGTTTCATAATGCACTTAAATGATAGTTCTTGGATCTGTTAACACACCTGTGATAGCTGCAGCTGCAGCAACTAATGGACTGGCAAGTATGGTTCGTGAACCAGGACCTTGACGGCCTTCAAAATTACGATTACTAGTTGACACAGCATATTTGCCAGCAGGGATCTTATCATCATTCATTGCCAAGCAAGCAGAGCAACCAGGTTGACGAATCTCAAACCCAGCCTCCTTCAGCACGACATCCAAACCTTCCATTCGAATTTGTAGGTCAACAGTCCAAGAGCCAGGCACTAACCAAGCTGTCACACCGTCAGCTTTCTTCTTACCTTGAACGACTGACACAAAAGCGCGGAAATCTTCAATACGACCATTGGTGCATGCTCCGAGGAACACATAGTCTATCGGATGCCCCAATAATTGCTGACCAGGCTGGAATCCCATATAGTTCATTGACTTCATAAACGAAGCTTGAGCAGCCTCACCCATTCCTTCCAAAGTAGGAATACTATCGGTAATGCTCATCCCCATACCAGGGTTAGTACCATATGTTATCATTGGTTGTATATCGGTTCCATCAAAGTAAAGTTCCTTGTCAAATACTGCATCCTCCCCGCTCTTCAGTGTTTTCCAATATGCAACTGCCTTATCCCATGCTTCTCCAATAGGCGCATATTCGCGGCCTTTGATATACTCAAATGTCTTCTCATCAGGAGCGATAAACCCACCACGAGCTCCCATCTCGATAGAGAGATTGCAGAGCGTGAGGCGTCCTTCCATAGAAAGGTCCCTAACAACAGTTCCAGCATATTCGACGAAATAGCCAGTTGCGCCAGAAGTTGATATCTTAGACATCAAGTACAAAGCAACATCCTTAGCAGTAACGCCCTTACCCAAGGAACCAGAAATATTGATGCGCATAGATTTTGGCTTTTGCTGCAAGATACACTGAGAAGCCATAACCATCTCCACTTCACTTGTACCGATACCAAATGCCACAGCGCCCATAGCTCCGTGTGTAGAGGTATGTGAATCGCCACAAACAATGGTCATACCAGGCAAGCTCAGTCCTCTTTCTGGACCTACAACATGAATAATGCCATTTTTGGGATTCATCATGCCAAAATGAGTCAAGCCAAAATCTTTGGCATTCTCAGCCAAGGTATCCACCTGTTTCTTGGAAACAGGGTCTTCTATTGGCTTATCTTGATCATGTGTAGGCGTGTTATGATCTGGCATACAGAAAATCTGTGCAGGTCGTAAACATTTCAATCCTCTCTGTCTCATACCGGCGAATGCCTGAGGACTGGTTACTTCATGGCAATACAAACGATCAATGTAAAGTTGGGTGGGACCATCCTCTATCTGTTGCACCACATGGGCATCCCAGATTTTGTCAAATAAAGTATTCATATATATTACTCTGCTTTTTTAATCTTAAACTTGTTGATACAATCAATGTAAGCTTCTACAGAAGCAGTAACAATATCGGTATTTGCACCAAAACCATAGTATAGGCTTCCATCATATTCCACTTGCATGTGTACCTTACCCACATCATCACTACCCTTACTAATTGCCTGAATAGTAAACTCCTTCAACGTCATCTGTTTAAGGATAATTTTCTTCAAGGCTTTGATTGCAGCATCTACAGGACCATTACCTGTAGCAGCTGCCTCAAATTTCTGTCCAGAAATATCAAGACCGATGCTAGCCACACTACGAACGCCCATACCTGTAGTTACTTGCAGGAAATCAAGTTTGATAGCATGAGAAGCGGTTCTATCGGCACCAGCTAACATCATTACATCGTCATCTGTAATTTCTTTTTTCTTGTCTGCCAGACGTAAGAAAGCTTCATAAATCTGATCTACTTTTTTGTCATCAGATACATCTACGCCTAAAACACTCATTCGATATTTCAAGGCAGCACGACCACTACGCGCAGTCAGTACGATAGAGTTATCATCCAGGCCAACATCCTTTGGATCCATAATCTCATAAGTGTTGACATTCTTAAGCACTCCATCTTGATGAATGCCACTAGAATGAGCAAATGCATTTCTACCCACAATAGCTTTGTTGGGTTGAACAGGCATATTCATTAATCCACTTACCATACGACTGCTTGGATAAATCTTGGTAGTATTGATATTAGTATCCACTCCTATGCCTTTATGACATTTTAGAATCATGGCTATCTCTTCCAATGAAGTATTGCCAGCTCGTTCACCTATTCCATTGATGGTGACCTCCACCTGACGGGCACCAGCTAAAACTCCATGCAAGGTATTAGCCGTTGCCATTCCTAAATCATTATGACAATGTGTAGAAATAATCGCCTTATCAATACAATCCACATGCTCCTTGAGGTATTTGATTTTCTCATAGTACTCTTGGGGCAAACAATAACCAGTCGTGTCTGGTATGTTCACGACAGTAGCACCAGCCTTTACAACAGCCTCGACAACTCTAGCCAAGTATTCATTATCGGTACGACCAGCATCCTCTGCATAGAACTCAATATCCTCAACGTACCTCTTAGCATATTTAACAGCTGCTACAGCACGTTCAATTATTTCGTCCCTAGTGGAATTAAATTTATACTTGATGTGTTCGTCACTTGTTCCTATACCTGTATGAATACGTTTGTGCTTGGCATATTTCAAAGATTCTGCAGCTACATCAATATCTTTCTCCACAGCACGTGTTAATGCACAGATAGTTGGCCAAGTAACAGCTTTAGATATTTCAATTACAGAATTGAAATCACCAGGACTTGAGATGGGGAAACCAGCTTCAATAATATCGACGCCCAAAGCCTCAAGTTGCTTAGCAACCTGAATTTTCTCAACTGTGTTCAACTGGCATCCTGGAACTTGCTCACCATCACGCAGTGTGGTATCAAAAATAAATAATCTTTCGCTCATATGTCTATTTTAATAATATTCAACAAAAAAAGCCTCTCGCACTGTGGAAGTGAGAAAGGCTCTATATTTAATAACATAACATATATTTATGCACATATCTCACTTCCACTGACACCCGCCAGTCGAATAATAATGCCATTCAGTAGAATATATGTATTGTTAATAATCATGATCACTTTTTTAAAACGATGCAAAGTTAATAAAAAAAATATTGACATCAAACAAAATTGTTACATTTTTAAGTAACAACGTAACATTTTCGCATAAAAGAATAATAATAGTCTTAATATAGTTCACAAAAAAATGACAGCCTAAGTGTTGTGTAACACAAAGGCTGTCCTGTCAAAGACGGCGGCTACCTACTCTCCCACCTTGTGGGCAGTACCATCGGCGTGACCGGGCTTAACTTCTCTGTTCGGGATGGGAAGAGGTGGAACCCCGGCGCTATAGCCACCTG
>JAGCCV010000001.1 GCA_017651505.1 Bacteroidaceae bacterium
GGAGCACCCCGACCTGCACTTTACCTACCCTACTATCAAACTGCCTTCAATGAGTTCTGAGCACAAACCCGTAAGCGATGATTTCGCCAAGGAATGGCACACCCTCGTTATGAAGACGCTCTATTTCACAATGGAAGAGTGGATGGCAGCTATGGGAGCTGAAAACCAACAGGCCATCATCACTGCAGGTGAAAGCGACGAACTGGTACGTAAACTCAGTCTCAAGTCAAGCCAGGGTGGCTACAAGATCAGCATCATATGGCTGCCAGAACGCATGAACATAGAGTGCGCCAATAAGCTTTTAAAGCTCATTGAGGAACCACCATACCAAACAATATTCATCATGGTGTGCGAAGAACCAGACAAGTTACTAGAAACCATTCGCAGTCGTGTGCAACGCATCGACATCAAAAAGATAGACAACGCTGATATAGAGCACTCGCTCGTTGAGCAACGTGGTATAGGCTCTGATGATGCGCACCGCATAGCCCGACTGGCCAATGGCAACTGGATAAAAGCACTCGATGAACTGCAGGTGGACTCGGAAAACGAGATGTTTCTCGACATGTACATCATGCTTATGCGTCTGGCCTACCAGCGCAAGATTAAAGACCTCAGGAAGTGGAGCGAGCAGATGGCAGGATTAGGGCGCGAAAAGCAAAAGCGTTTTCTCACCTACTTTTTGCGAATGACACGTGAGAGTTTTATGTATAACTTTCAGAACGAGGAGCTGGTGTATATGACACAGCGAGAAGAAGACTTTGCTAAGAACTTTGCAAGATTCGTGAACGAGAATAACATCCTGCCCATCAACGACCTGGTCAATCTTGCTATTCGCGATATTGGCCAGAATGCCAACGGAAAGATAGTATTTTTCGACCTGGCTCTGCAAATGATTGTTTTGCTACTACAAAAGTGATAATATATGGAAAATAAAAAAGAACATACAGTACATGTAGGTTGCGACCGAGGCCTGTGCCATCAGGCCGTAGGACGACAGGACAAACAGCTGAACACCTACGATTGGTTGGCCGATGTGCCAGGCAATGCCAGCACAACCGACTTAGTCGAGGTGCAGTTTAAGCATACCCGTAAGGGATACTATCACAATGTGAACAACCTCGACCTCAAGAAAGGTGACATTGTAGCCGTAGAAGCTAGTCCAGGACACGACATTGGCGTGGTAACACTGACCGGACGACTGGTTAAACTGCAACTCAAGAAAGTGAATATCAAGAGTCCCGACGATATTAAGCGCGTGTACCGCATAGCCCGTGAAAACGACATACAGAAGTGGAACGAGTCGAAAGAACGCGAGCACTCAACCATGATTGAAAGCCGAAAGATAGCTAAAGGATTGGGGCTTGACATGAAGATAGGAGATGTAGAGTATCAAGGTGACGGCAACAAGGCTATCTTCTACTACATTGCCGATGAACGTGTGGACTTCCGTCAGCTTATCAAAGACTTAGCACAAGCTTTCCACGTGCGTATTGAAATGAAACAGATTGGTGCACGACAGGAGGCCGGACGCATCGGTGGTACAGGTCCATGCGGACGAGAGTTATGCTGCGCCACCTGGATGAAAAACTTCTCAAGCGTAAGTACCAATGCAGCCCGATTCCAGGATATTTCGCTTAACCCGCAGAAACTGGCTGGCATGTGTGCAAAACTGAAGTGCTGTCTAAACTATGAGGTAGATGACTACGTAGAAGCAGGAAAGCAGCTTCCACCAAAGGAGGTATTGCTACAGACTCAAGACGGCGATTATCACTTGTTCAAGAGCGATATACTGGCAGGTCTTTGCACTTACAGCACCGACAAAAATATTGCTGCCAACTGCGAAACCATCACAGCTGAGCGTGCCAAGGAAATCATCGAGATGAACAGACGCGGCGAGAAACCAGTATCGCTCACCCACGACGACAGCAAGAAGCCTGAAACCAAGGTACACATCGACTTGGCAGGAGGCGACATTAGCCGCTTTGACAAAGCTAAGAAAAAGAAGAAAAAGAAAAACAAGAACAACAACCGACAGCCCAACGACAAGAAGGAGCATAAGGATGCGCAATAGATTATTTGATAAATGCATATTATTGACCTTGTTGGCAGGTTGCCTATTCATAGGTGCCTGTCAACAAGGCTCAATTATTTATACCCATTACGAACATGTAAACAATGACGGTTGGGAGCGTAATGACACCATACACTTTAGCATACCACCAATAAAGGAATCAGGCACTTATAGCCAGCAACTCATGCTACGCACCAACAACGAATTGCCATTCTTAGGCATTAGTGTAATTGTAGAACAAGACATTTACCCAATGCAGCGCAAACTACGCAAGCGTGTTGACTGCACTTTGGTAGAGAAAAACGGACATATAAAGGGTAACGGCATCAGTTGCTATCAATACAAATTCAATATCGACAGCATCACTCTCAACGAGGGCGACTCACTACACATGTACGTAATGCATTACATGAAACAGGAAAACCTGCCCGGCGTGAGCGACGTGGGCATATTAATTACGAAGTAAGTTTCGACCTGCATCAATGCGCAGAAAAATAAAAAGCAATAATGTAAAGCCCCATAGCGACGAGCCACCATAGCTAAAGAACGGCAACGGAATACCGATAACAGGCGTAAGTCCCAATACCATGCCTACATTGATAAACACATGAAACAGGAACACACTCACCACACAATAACCGTACACTCGCCCAAACCTATGCACTTGGCGTTCGGCTAAGTGTATAAGACGCCATATCAAAGCTAGAAAAAGCAGCAGTACACCAGCAGAACCAACAAAGCCTTCCTCCTCGCCAACTGTGCAGAAGATGAAGTCAGTATCCTGTTCGGGCACATATTTCAACTTTGTCTGGGTTCCATTCAGAAAGCCCTTACCACGCAATCCACCTGAACCAATTGCTATCTCACTCTGATGCACATTGTAGCCAGCACCCTTCAGGTCTTCTTCCAAACCCAACACCACATAGAAACGTACACGCTGGTGAGGCACAAGCACGACATTAAGTGCATACACGGCTACATAATACAAA
>JAGCCV010000005.1 GCA_017651505.1 Bacteroidaceae bacterium
CTTTTTTATACAATAAAAGCTGCGAGGAATCGCAGCTTTTATATTTTTCAATAGTTGCTCCCTTGTTTAGGGGAGCTGTCACGAAGTGACTGAGGGGTCATTAATTCTTTCTGTAAGCTTCCAAATCTTCTGCCTTGAAGCTGTTGACAAACTTGAAGTGCTTCTCAACCTCCGACTCTACCAAGTTCACATATACCTTAGCTGAGTTGGCAAACAGCTCTGGAGCACGAGAAGCATCCAGCAGCAAGAGGTTGGCCATCACATTCACAGCAGCCATCTCATACAGGCTACGAGCCAGGATGTCAAGCAGCTCCTGATTGCCTGCTTCCTTCACCAGGTTGGTAGCAGCCTCAAACTTGTTGGTCATCTCGATGATGCGCTCCTGCAGAGGCTTCAGCTCGTCGATTACCTGCTCCTGCTCGAATTCACGCAGAATATCCAAGTAAGTGCCGTTGGTGACATAGCGGATAGCTGCCACCACCTGCAACTGGGTGGTACCCTCGTAGATAGAGAGGATGCGAGCATCACGATACAGGCGCTGTGCCTTGTACTCCATGATGAAGCCAGAACCACCATGAATCTGGATGCAGTCGTAGGTGTTCTGGTTGGCATACTCAGATGTCATACCCTTGCCCAGTGGGGTGAAGGCGTCTGCCAAACGAGTGTATTTCTTCTGCTCCTGACGCTCTTCCGGAGTCAGCTTGCGCTCACGGCTGATATCGTTCAGTGCCTTGTAGATATCCACATAGCGTGAGGTCATGTAGAGGATGCTGCGACCAGCATCAAGTTTGGCCTTCATGCGAGCCAGCATCTCATATACGGCAGGGAACTCGATAATGGCCTTGTCGAACTGCTTGCGGTCGCGTGCGTAAGCCAATGCCTCGTTATAGGCAGCCTGGCTCACACCTGTGCTCTGGGCAGCGATACCCAAACGGGCACCGTTCATCAGGCTCATCACATATTTTATCAAACCTAACTTGCGGTCGCCACAAAGCTCAGCCTTGGCGTTCTTATACACCAACTCACAAGTAGGAGAGCCGTGAATACCCAACTTATGCTCGATATGGCGAACGGTTACACCGCCTTGACGCTTGTCATAGATGAACATAGACAAACCACGTCCGTCACGAGTGCCTTCCTCTGAACGAGCCAGCACCAGATGGATGTCAGAGTCGCCATTGGTAATGAAACGCTTCACGCCATTCAGCAACCAGCAACCCTCTTCTTCACTATAGGTAGCCTTCAGCATCACACGCTGGAGGTCGGAACCCGCATCAGGTTCTGTCAAGTCCATTGACATGGTCTCACCCTGACATACGCGAGGGATGTATTTCTGTCGCTGCTCCTCAGAGCCAAACTCATAGAGGGTCTCGATACAATCCTGCAACGACCAGATGTTCTGGAAACCGGCATCGGCAGCAGAGATAATCTCAGAAGCCATAGAGTAGGGGACGGTGGGGAAATTCAGGCCACCATAGCGGCGAGGCATAGGCACACCGTTCAAACCTGCCTTGATAGTCGTAGCCAGGTTCTCTTTGGTCTTCTCAGCATATACCATGCGTCCATCTACCAAGTGAGGCCCTTCGATATCCACGCTCTCGCTGTTGGGCTCAATCACATTGGCGGCAATGTCACCAGCAATTTCGAGCACACGGTCATAGTTATCAATAGCATCGTTGTAGTCAACAGGTGCATCTTCAAATTGATCTTTGTCGGCATAGCCGCGTTCCTTCAGTTCCACGATGCGTTCCATCAGAGGATGGTCGAGGTGGAACTTCAACTCAGGGTAGTCGCTATAATAATTTGCCATAGTTATTTCGAATTTTGCTTGTAATACTTAATCAACTTGGGTACCACTTCCTCAACGGTGCCGTTAATCACATAGTCGGCAATCTTGTTGATAGGCGCATCGGGGTCGTTGTTGATGGAGATGATGATGTCGGAATCCTGCATACCAGCGATGTGCTGGATCTGTCCGCTGATGCCACAGGCAATATAAACCTTTGGGTGAACGGTAACACCTGTCTGGCCAATCTGACGGTCGTGGTCGCAGAAACCCGCATCCACGGCAGCACGGCTGGCACCTACCTCGCCATGCAGCACCTTGGCCAATTCGAACAACATGTCGAAACCTTACTTGCTTCCCATGCCATAACCGCCGGCTACCACAATCTTGGCACCCTTCAGGTTGTGCTTGGCAGCCTCCACATGGTGGTCGAGCACCTTTACGACGAAAGCCTCAGGGCTGACATACTTGCCCACCTCGGCATATACCACTTCTTTCTTGCAGCTGCCCTCGTAGATGGCTTTCTGCATCACGCCAGAACGTACAGTGGCCATCTGTGGACGGTGGTCAGGGTTCACGATGGTAGCCACGATGTTACCACCAAATGCAGGGCGAATCTGGTAAAGCAGGTTAGTGTATTCAGCACCTGTCTTGGCATCGGTATGGTCGCCAATCTCCAACTGGGTACAGTCGGCTGTCAGACCGCTGGTCAGTGATGAAGAAACACGAGGACCCAGGTCACGACCAATCACGGTAGCACCCATCAGGGCAATCTGTGGCTGCTGTTCCTTGAAGAGGTTTACCAGGATGTCGGTATGAGGTACTGAGGTGTAGGGGAACAGGCCCGGAGCGTCGAAGACAAACAGCTTGTCAACGCCATAGGGCAGGATTTGGTCCTCTACCTTACCTTTTATATTCGTGCCTGCCACGATGGCATGCAGCTCAACATTCAGTTGATTGGCGAGTTTGCGACCTTTGGTCAGCAACTCCTGAGATACTTCGGCTACAGTTGTGCCTTCAATCTCACAATATACAAATACATTGTTCATAAATCTTAGCCGATGATCTTCTTGTCCAACAATTCTTTTACCAATCCATCCACGTCAGCATCGCTGCTGGTCAGCGTCTGGCTCTCCTTTGCCTGGAACACAATGTTCTGGACAGTCTTTACCTTGGTAGGCGAACCATTCAGGCCACACTGCTCGAGGTCAGCATTCACGTCGGCTGCTGTCCACTCCACTAAGTTCAGGTAAGGACGTTGCTCATACAGCTCAGCATAGGGGAGAGCGGCACCGTCTTTGGTGATGGCTGCTTTCTCCTGTGCACCCAAGGCACGTTTGTATTTCTGCACCAGCTTGGCATTGCGGGGGCGGCATGGAGCGGCACTTCCGTTAACGGTTACCACCAAAGGCAGTGGAGCCTCTACGGTTTCCACACCACCATCGATGTGGCGGCGAATCACCACCTTGCGTGCCTGCTCGTCAAGACTGACGATTTCTTCAGCGTATGTTACCTGTGGCAAGCCCAACTTCTCGGCTACCTGAGGACCCACCTGAGCCGTGTCACCATCGATGGCCTGACGGCCTCCCAGGATGATGTCGTACTCGCCTATCTTACGGATGGCAGTAGCAATCGCGTAAGATGTTGCCAGTGTATCGGCGCCTGCAAAAGCGCGGTCGGTCAGTACATAGCCGCCGTCGGCACCACGGAATAGTCCTTCACGAATAATCTCAGCTGCGCGTCCGGGACCCATGGTGAGCAGTGTCACCGTTGAGCCGGGAAATGCGTCTTTCAGCCTGAGTGCCTGTTCCAGTGCGTTCAAATCTTCGGGATTGAAGATGGCAGGCAGTGCCGCACGGTTGATAGTTCCGTCGGCTTTCATGGCATCTTTCCCCACATTGCGGGTGTCGGGTACTTGTTTTGCCAATACTACAATTTTCAAACTCATATTGTTTATTTTAAATTATATCCAAAATAGCCTTAGCCAAATTTGGCTGCAAAGGTACTCAAAAACTTTGATTATACCATATAAAATAATAAAAAAGTGGAGACAGACCTTACCTGTCTCCACTTTTATAATTATCAAATGGCTTCGCCCAATCTCGTCACGACTCGGCATAGCTGATGCAAGCATCGCTCTGCTCTCGCTGCTCCGAGAAGTTTCAATTATTTAACTCCCAGCTTGTCGGCGATGCTCTTTGGCAACGCCTTCTTGTTTACTACGATATTCATGGTCTTGTAGCGAGCGAAAGCCTTGGATACATACCACAGACCATGATACTTACCACTGTCACCCCAAGAGTTCTTCACCATGTAGTAGTCGGTGCCATTCTGATCCTTGGCAAGGCCATAAATCAGCATGCCATGGTCGTCGGTAGTCTCATAGTTGTCGTATGCCAACTGACGCTCAGCCTGGGTTACCCATTTCTGAGGGCTTGGCTTTGAGGTCACGTCACGCTCGGTAGCCGGCAGCTTGAGCCAGTGAGCCATATCACTGCCACTCAGTTCTACCACCTTGTCGATGTCAGGCACAACACCCACACCCTGACGGTTGAAACCTTCCTCGCTAACGTCTGAACCCCACAATACAGTGTAGCCGTTGTTGAGGGCGTAGTCAAACACTTCCATCAGCTCGTCAATAGGCAAGTTGTAGCTCTGTGCCCAGCGCCAGTTGTCCTGGATCTCCAGCACAAACTGCTCGTAGAAAGGATGGTGGGTGTATGAAGTCAGTGAGATATAATCGCTGGCCTTCAAACCGGTGCTCTCGAAGAAGCTCTTCGGTGTGTAGGTCTTTCCGTTGTAGGTAAATGTAGTTGGATCAGGACCCAGATAAACATCATGGATAGCCTTTACCGCTTTCTTCCACAGCAGGTTGTTGTCTTTGTCGTGCTGCAAGCTGCGCAGACGGCCTTTGGCAATGGCTGCCACGGCAGCATCAGCGATGGCACTCAGCTCAGTGTGGTTGCTGATGGTGTCGCCATACATTGCTCCTGCAGGCATCACTTCATCTGGCACTAATCCAAAGTGCTCCATTCCATACAATACATCGTAGAACGAACCGCCCTGTGAGAAACTAACATCACCGTGGGTGCGGACAGCATAATCGGCACGATCCAGGTAGGTGTTCTTCACGATAAACATCTCACTGAAATCGTAAGTGCCCTTGCCAGCTTTCAGCAGCTCAGATTCCAGGAAGGCCATGCCTGAATAGCACCAGCATGTGCCGGCGCGGCTTTGGTTCTTCACCGATGTTATGGGATTCTCTTTTACTACTGTAAACTTGAAGCCCTCATTTTGGGCATCCTGTGCGGCAACGCCGAGGCTCATCAGCCCCAGGGCAGCTAATAAAATAAACTTTTTCATCACTTTAGAAATTTAATTTAGTTTGAATTGGCACAAAGATAAGTATAATTTGTAAACTTTCACTATCTTTGCACCCGAAATAGTCAAATCATGGGACAATCTGTTATAGTTGATGAGAAGACGGCCCTTGTGTTGGAGGGTGGAGGCATGCGCGGCGTGTTCACCTGCGGTGTGCTCGACTATTTCATGGACAACAACATCTATTTCCCTTATACTGTTGGGGTAAGTGCCGGTGCCAGCAACGGGTTGTCCTACATGTCTCACCAGCGGGGACGTGCCAAAGTGGCCAATATCGACCTGCTCGACAAATATCATTATATAGGGTGGAAGTACCTGTTCACCCAGCGTAACATCATGGATTATCAACTGATGTTCCACGATTTTCCCGAACGAATCATCCCCTACCGATATGATGTCTATGCTGCCAATCCCAATCGTTTCGAATCGGTTACTACCGATTGTCATACAGGAAAACCTGTGTATTGGGAAGAGAAGCAGGACGAAAGGCGCATCATCGACATCGTCAAGGCATCGTGCAGCTTGCCTTTTGGGTGTCCTATTGCCTATGTGGATGGTCGTCCCATGCTGGATGGCGGTATCGCTGACTCTATTCCATTCGAACGGGCCTTTTCGCAGGGCTATGAAAGGGTGGTGGTAGTGTTAACGCGCAACAAGGGCTATCGAAAGAACGAGAAGAAGCCCTATATCCCTGGCTTCCTCTATAGGCAATACCCCTTGCTCAAGGAGGCTATTCGCCAACGTGGTCAGATGTATAATCATCAGTTGGAGCAATTGGAGGAATTAGAACGGCAGGGAAAGGCGGTTGTCATTCGTCCGCTCAATCCCATCAGTGTGGGCCGCATGGAGAAAAATGTCGAAAAATTACTGAATTTATACCACGAAGGCTATCAGTGTGCCTCATCTTTCAATTTTTCTGTTTTATTATAGTTATTGCAATTTATTACTTGAAAATATTTACCATTCATATATTTTACATTATTTATCCTCTATCTTATTAGTCCTATTTACTTGATAATAAACTACATTTGCCGCTTTTTTAACTATCTTTAACCATATAGTATTTGGTAAAATAGATAATTATTCTATATATTTGCAAATAGGAGGTGTAAAGAGTACACTTTTTAAATCATTATTATATAAGGATATTAGAAGAGATTGTTGGTTTGCATTACGTGGAAATTTAGAACACTCACTACAATGTTACAATATTGTTTCCACACTACGGCATGCTACTTCTAATTACGGAGAGCACCGTTTATTTGTGTGCTCTCTTTTAATTTGTTTGATGTAAGACGTTAAAATATAGGTAAATTGGCAGCAAATTAAACAAATTTTATCGTATTAACAAATATTAACGTGAAGTGTAATTGTAGATTGAAATAAAGTGCTTATATTTGCATAAAAATTTATCAAAAATACCATTTTAACGTAGTTAAATGGCGTGTTGATTAGGGTTAAAGTGCTTGATAAATAATAATTATAAACGAAATTTATAGGCATAATATGATTAAGTTTAAACCTGTAAGCGGAGGAATGAAGTTTTTGACAACGGTGTTGTCGATGCTTTCTTTCTTGTCTGTGTTAGCACAGCAAACGGTTACTGCCCCTCTAACTAATCATGTGGCTGACAACGAGCCTGCTCTTGTCTCTTATGCCAGCTATACCCCTTATGACAGTACTCAGGTGCTTCGCAAAGACAGCACTCTGTTATATGTTAACTTTGAGCACAACAAGTCTGAAATCAATCCCGATTTTCTTAATAACGCTGCCACCCTTGAAAGGATGGAGGAAATGGTGGGGCGCATAGTCAACGACAGCATCCTGCGCGTGCGTGATATATTAATAATAGGTATGGCGTCTATCGAAGGCTCTTATGACTATAACCGTCAGCTGGCCTATGACCGCGCGCTTGCCGTAAAGAATTACCTGCAGCAGAGGTTCCCGTTGGCAGACGATGTGTTTGAGTTGGTCAGTGCCGGTGAGGCTTGGTCGGAGTTGCGCAGTCAGGTAGAGGACCATGAATTCGAAGGTAAACAGCAAGTGTTGAATATCATTGACAAGGTAAGCAATCCCTGGCTCCGTGAGTTCCGCATCAGGGAGTTGAATAATGGTGAAGTCTATAAATACCTGTTTGACCACCATTTTGCCGATCAGCGCACTGCAGGTTATATCCGCATCTATTACGACCAAGTGGAGCGTCAGGCACCTGAACCACAGCAAGAAGTGGTTTCTGCTGAAGAGCCTGCTCCAGTGTTGGAGCCAGCGCCCCAGTATGCGCAGGAATACCAGCCTGTATATAATATGGAAGATGACAGGAGGTGGTGGATAGCTGTCAAGACCAACCTGCTGTTTGATGCGGCATTGGCACCTAATATTGAAGTAGAAAGGTGGTTTGGCAAGAACAGACGTTTCAGCGTGATGGCTGAAGTGTGGTTCCCCTGGTATGTGTGGCGCCATAACAGCAATGCCTATGAGATTCTGACCATCGGTTTGGAAGGCCGTTACTGGTTTAATCCCAGCAAGAAGCGCCCCAACCGTCCGCTTACAGGTTTGTTTGCCGGTGTCTATGCTGCCGGTGGCAAGTATGATATTGAGTGGAAGAGCGAGGGTGACCAGGGTGAGTTCACCTCATTGGGTGCCACCATTGGCTATGCTTGGCGCATTGGACGCAACTTGAACCTGGAGGCCAGTGCCAGTGCGGGTTGGGTGGCTGGTCCTTATCGCCACTACGAAGGTCGTTTCGACGATACCCACTTGATTTGGCAACGCAACGGGCATCTCAGCTACTTTGGCCCAACAAAACTGAAGCTGTCGTTGGTATGGCTTTTGAAGGAAAGGAGGAGTAAATGAAGTTACGTTATAACATATCAGTTCTCAGTTGTATGTCCATGCTGGCAATAGTCCTGCTGCTGGCCGGTTGCGACCGTCGTCCACTTGAGGTGATGGAACCCATGAAGGCAGAGGTGCGTCTTGACTTTGACTGGGAAACCCGCTATGGCTTCACTCCTGAGAGTATGACGGTAATGATTTGGGAGCATGGAAAAACCAATCCGCAAGTCACATACACCAACAATGTACACTATATGACGCTTAATCTCGATCCGGGTACCTACCGTGTCATTGCCTTCAGCTATAGTCCTGAAGAATACGGCTCCATGTATTTCCGCGATACCGAAGACTACAATACCATCAGTGCCCGAGGCAAGGATGTGACAATTTATGAACCAGGCGACTGGGACGAGGACGTACGCTATATGACCGACCCTGAAGATATTGGTGTAGTGGCTGAGACGTTCACCATTACCGAAGAGATGCTGCTTGAGCAGGTTACCTTCCATCCCTATGAGTCTTGGGTGCGTCACCGTGTGGCTTATACCCGCTTCTACCAGGAGGCTGACGGCACCTATAGCTTGCCGCTGGTAATCTATCCGGTGCTGGCTAAGCTCAATGTATGGGTAGAGGTGGAAGGTATCGAGAATGTGTCTGAACTGACAGGCAGCATCTCGGGCATGGCCGACGGGTTCTATCTCACCCACGCATACCGTACCGAGGAAGAGCGTACCATGTTGCTGCCCACCAACCAGTGGACACTGACCACAAGGGAAGACAGCCAGGGCACATTCCTTTTCCATACCATACCTGTGTTTGGCTTGCCACATGGAAAGGAACTTGTTGAAAGTCGTGAGCCTGACAGTAACATATTCAAGTTGCATGCCGTATTGCGTGATGGCACTACCATGCTCTATACCTACGATGTGGGTAAACTGATCAAGTACCGTGGCTTGGTAGGTGAACTGTCATTTGGCTATGACATGAACATAGAGTTAGAGTTAGACTTAGACTTGATCTTGTCAATCGATACCATTGGTGAGGACAATATTCCCCATTTCCCCAATGTGGATCCGGAAGATTATACGAGCAGTGGATTTGGCGCAGATGTGGAAGCTTGGCAGGATGGTGGTGAAACTGATTTGAGGTTTTAATGAGATATAGAAAAAGTATTAATAATTTAATCAATTTTTTTGAGTTATGAAGAAGAGTTTATTATTTGTGGCAGCATCAGCAACTTTGTTGTTCGCTGCATGCACCGCAGAGAGTGGTGGTCCATCGTCGAACATTTCGTACGACGTACTGAAAGCTGCTGAGCAGGCTAATGTTCCTACTCCTATCACTTTTAGCACTTTCACAGGCAGAGAGGCTGTGACACGTATCGGTACTATTGGCAATGTAACTGAGCTTAGGGATCATGGTGGCTTTGGCGTATTTGCTTATCATACCCATGGCGATTATTCTCCAGCTGCTATGCCTAACTTTATGTATAACCAGCAGGTGGTAGGGTCTGCAGCTGCTACTCCTGTGTGGAGCTATTCTCCTATCAAATATTGGCCTAATGATACTCAAGCAGATGCTGAGGCTGCTGGTATTAGCGCCAACAAAGATAAGTTGAGCTTCTTTGCTTATGCTCCATATATACCGATGAATATCATTCGTTCTGCTGATGGTGTAGTGTTAGATGCTCCTGGAGGTAATCCTAAGACTCAAGGTATTATTCAGATAACACCTAAAGACGGTAGTACTGCAGGTGATGTTAAGATTGCATACGAAGGTGGTACTTCTAAGTTAGCTGACGAATTGCTGTTTGGCGTTGCCGAAGGAGTTGCTCCAGCAACAGTACCTTGGACGGGTGTAGATGGTATTGCTACTCCAATTCCTGCAGGTATGCCTTTCAAGAGTTTAGTAAAGCCAGCTGACAATACTACTATTAAGTTCTATTTCAAGCACGCTCTTACCAGACTGAAAATGAGTGTGGTTGCTGCAAAAAACCAAGTAGGTCCTGGCCCTGCTGCACATGCTTTCTGGGTAGATGGTGCAGATCCTAATAAGACCAAGATCCTGATTGAGAAGATTACCATCAACCGTCCTGTTCATACTGGTGGTGTACTGAATTTGAATAACACTGTGGCTGGTGAACCAGAATGGGAAGATTTGGCAGCTCATGCAACTGGTACATTTATTATTGATAAGAATCATGCTCTGGATGATGATGTCCTGGGATATGATGCCGATCCAGCAGTTGCATTTGCGAGAGAAGGTGTAACAACCACTGCAAAACCAGTATTTGGCTCTCATCCTATTGATCCTGCAGATCCTACTGGACCTAAGTATGATGATTACTATCTGTTGATTCCTGAGACGGCTGCTACTGCACCTGCTACTACTTCTATTACTATAGAATACCATGTGATGACGCAAGATCCCAACCTGCCTGGTCAAGTGTCAGATGTAAAGAATACTATTACGAAGACTATACCTGTTCAGTTGGTATTGGAGAAAGCTAAATCTTATGAAATCCGCATGGTACTTGGTGTTAATTCTGTAGATTTGGATGTAGCAGTAGAGAACTGGACAGATGCTGCTGGTTATCCTCAGACTGTTAACCTGCCAATCAACAATGATTAATACCAGCTTTAGCTGATTGTATAAACCATTGATACTTCTGTGCCCTCCCGCCATCTCGCGGGGGGGCAGCAGAAGAATCAGAGAATATTTAAAGAATTTCCAAAAGATGCCTTTGGCACGATAGTTTTATTATAAAGATATGAACGTTTACAGCAGACATAACAACATAGCTAATAATACAAGAAAAACCATCAACCGATGGCTCTTTTTGGCCATTCTTGCCCTTAGCTGCTCATTAGCAGCTTATGCACAAAACATAGTAATAGACGAGACAAACTTCCCTGATGACAATTTCAGACAATGGCTGCTGGAAGATGAAACTCCTATAGGAGGAGATAACGGAGGTATGGGGGGGTTAGGAATAAAAGGCTATCTGACCCAAGATGAAATTAGTAGTATTACCACTTTGGTTCTTAATAATCTTGGTATTACTGATTTGACTGGTATTGGGTTTTTTACTAATATCAATATGCTCAGATTGGCAAAAGATACAGATACCAATAGAAACCAAATCGCAAATGTAGATTTAACTAACAACACCCTTTTACAACGCGTGTATTGTAAAAATATCGGACTAACCAATTTGACATTGCCCCCTGCTAGTAGTAGTGTATTAAGGCGACTTACTTGTCAAGATAATCCGGGGCTGACTGGAACTTTTGATTTGAGTGGTTATACTGCCCTAACCCAGTTTGAATGCACAGGAACTAATTTTGAGGAGCTGATATTAACAGGCTTATCTGTTTTAGATAATCTGCAAATTAATAATAGTCTTAAAAAGATAGATATTAGTGGTGATGTGGCCTTGCCTGTCTCTACAAACTGGAGCGGCACACAGCTGGAAACCGTTGTTGCCCAAGGGAATGTTAATATTACCAACTTTACATTTCCAGCAACCCTGAAGACTTTGGACATCGATGGAAACGGTGCAGTTAGCACACTCAATTTCACTACCATAGCTCCTGGTCTCGAGAGAATAATAGCATCTAACAGTACTACCTTGTATTCTTTGAGATACAACAAAGACAATCTGAAATATCTGGATATAAGTAATTGTCCTAACTTTGCCACTGTTGATTTTAGTGGCAACAGTAAGACGGATTATGGCGCCTTAGATACGTTATTAATTAGGAACTGTATAAATATTACTCAGATAGATTGCCAGAATAATAGCCTGACATATTTAGATGTGTCAGGATGTACAAAACTGGATCAAGTGAATTGCACATTTAATTTGCTGACAAGTCTTGACTTTAGTACTAACACAGAATTGACCAGATTGCAAATAAGTGAAAACCTGTTGACGGGCGATTTTAATATAGATCCTGCCACTCATCCGAATATCAGAGTTTATATTGCCAATAGAGCAGGACATTCTACCCATACGAATATATTGACATACAATAATATAGTAAATCTTCAGGTGAATGGTGGCGCTTATATGAGACTTGACAAAACTACCGGCAAGTACAAAGAAATGAATGAACATTCTGATCATACGCGTGACCATATATCTTCGCTGATTAGTGGCATCGACCATTTAGATGAGATGCCTAAATTGTATAACTTATTGTGCCGACATAATGATCTTACGGTACTTGATATAAGTACAAATACTGATTTGCAGTATATAGAGCTAAATAACAACCGTCTGCTGACACTTGACTTGACTGGCTTGATTCACTTAGGAGAGGGGCCTGGAGCGAATAGCCATGTTGACACTCAAAAGTCTGTGGAAGATTTGGTGGTATTTGACAAGAACAAGGTGGCCATAGAGCTGCCCAACGGAAGTGATGATATAAACCGATTCCAGAATCTGGTAATTGACGGAGGTAGCATTACAGCTGTTCCTGCTCTTCTGACCATTGGTGGCAAGAAGTACTTGCAGATTACCACAGATGTTGACCAGAAAGACCTGGACTTATATGGCCTGGGACACGGAAGTGCCATTGAAAGACACATTACTTATGACTATGACACCAAGAGTCCGTTTGTTAAAGTAAATCTGTCCTTAATGGATGTCGATATAACAGGCAATACCTATATTATGTACATCAGTCCTAATTCTAAGACAGACACACCTGCACCTTTCTATTCTGGTACACTTTGCCTGCCCTACGAATCAATTGTGCCGGATGATGCAGAGGCGTATGTGATAGCCGGCGTGGAAGATGTGGAGAAAATATCGATTGATGCTGAAGATAAGGCCTATACAGCTTTTCAGCCTGGTGGCTCGACTGAAAACCAGCTGACTGCAGTGATGTATGCTGGCCCGGGTGATGTTATTCCTGCCAATACGCCAGTGTATATAAAAGCTACCGCCCCCGGACTTTACGCATTCAAGAAGAATTATGACAAGGACTTCTATGGCTGGAAAGTTACCGCCTGGAATGAAAACACTGGAGCAGTAAACAACGATGATATAAAGCCTTATTATGTTGAGGCTAGTCAAATTAATCCTTCGGTGCCGTCTGCTCCGTCGGTTAATTTGCTGACAGGTGCATTGAACAATACGTTGACTCCAACTGCCGTACCTACACACAGCGTGCTGACACTGGGCCGTGAGAAGACCCACAGCCACGTGGGATTCTGGTTGTTTACCTCAACCACAATTCCCTCACACAGGGCATATATAGAACTGAGTACTCCTTTGTGGAAGCAGCATGTAAAAAAAGGCGGTGTACTGAACCTGATGAATAACTTAAATAACGCATTCAAGCAATGAAGAGCAGATTATACATATTAGCCATGGCCACAGCGACCGCGTTGTTGCTGAACGGTTGCGCGAAAGACGATATCTTGAACGACGGGCCTGTTAGCGGCATTGGCTCACTAAAGGAGGGTGGAACTCCGGTGGCTTTTGAAACCAATGTGTCGATGTTTGAAGCCGATACGCGTGCGGAAATCACTTCAAAAGCTGATTTGGCCACCGCGGGCTTCGGCGTGTTTGCCTACTACCACGATGGCAATGGCGACACCGATGGCGCATATAGCGCGACTGCCACTCCTGGCTTTATGTATAACCAGGGGGTCTCTTCTGCTGACGCCGGTGCTACATGGGCTTATTCCCCTGTAAAGTATTGGCCCAATGAGACGGGTGCCGATGCTACGAGCGACCATGTTGACAAACTCTCGTTCCTGGCCTATGCGCCTTTTACCAGTGTGCTGAGTGGTACCGAGCCTGGTATTTATGGATTTACCTCCAACACGACGGCCGGTGACGCCAAGGTCTCTTATCGTGTGGCGGCCAAAGATCCTACCAAGGCTGTTGACCTGATGTGGGGTGTGCATCCTACTTCTGGCGCTCCGCTGCTGAACCTGACGAAACAGGCGATTGGCGAGAAAGTGAACATCAAGTTCTACCATGCGCTTACTAAGCTGGATATCGAGGCACAGCTGGCTGTTGATCAAGTGGCTGCGGGTGGCACGCTGAATGCCAATACCAAGGTGTTGGTGGAAGGTTTGTATCTTATCCCACAGCAGACCGATGCTTCCAAACAGCTGGGTCTGGAGGGTATCTTCAACCTGAATACCTCCTACTCGTCAACTGCTTCTGCAGGATGGACGGTTACGACACCGTATGATGCAACTGCAGCCAGCAGCAGTACCATCAAAATAAAAGACAGTGTGAAATATAACACTGGCACGGGAGTGACAACTGCCAGCCAGTCATTGCTGGACGGACCCCTGATGTTTATTCCTATCAATGGCAGTGCTACCTATAAGTACAATATAAGGCTGGTTTATCATGTGATAACAACCGACCCGGTGACAGGCATGGTGTCTGATGTTACCAACGACATTGTTCAGGAGGATGTTGACATCCCATTCCTGCAGGGCAATGCCTACAAGCTGACTGCCATCATTGGTCTGACCAGTGTGAAGTTTACCGTGACTGTAGCCGCATGGAATGATGATGAGAAACCTGTTGCCATGCGAAGTACTGACGAGGTGTTCTAAATGTGTGATTATTAAGAAGGGGATATAGATATGAAAAAGTATATAGCAACCAAGTGCCTTTTGCTGGGTGTTGTCGTGGCTTCTGCCATGACTGCCTGCTCGTCAGACAAAGATGAGCCGCTCATGCCTCAGGATGACCGCATACCCGTTGTTTTCTCGACTACCGACATGAGTGTAACGACAAGAGCTAATGAGGATAAGATGACTTCTCCTCAGATGGTGGCTCAGGCGGGTGGCTTTGGGGTGTTTGCTTACTATACGAATGGCAATGGCTCTACCGACGGTGCCTACAACGCATCTTCTACTCCCAACTTCATGTACAACCAGCAGGTTACTGGTACTGATGCTGTTGCTCCTGTGTGGAGCTATACTCCCCTGAAATACTGGCCCAATGAAATTGGCGCCACTGCCAAGAGTAGCCATGTTGATAAGCTGACGTTCTTTGCATACGCTCCTTATATTGCTGCTACGGCTGTGACAACAAGCAATATTACCGGATTCTCACTCAATTCGGATACTGGTGATCCGTGGTTAACATATAGCTCTCCCAAAACAACGGCAGGGTATGATGTGGTTTATGCCAAGGTGGTAGATATGGCCAAGCCCGACATTGACGATAAAGTGACATTGAACTTCTCTCATGCGCTGGCATCCCTCTCTTTTGAAATAACCAACACCAGTGGGCTGGATCTGCAGAAGATTGAGGTGTATGGCTGGAGAACGGCAGGTATCAGAACGGCTGGTAAGCTGAACCTCAATACGGGTGCATGGAGCGAGGTTACTACGGTGAAGGACAAGACGGTGGTGGTGTTTGAGAAAGCTGCCGATCCTCTTCCCCTGACTGGCGGCAACTGGAAAGTCATTCCCGACGATAATGACCAGGAGTTCTTCGTACGCATCTACTTCAAAGAGGGTACTAACATGAGGTGGCTGCCGGAAATCCCATTCAAGGAAAAGTTTGAAGCTGGTAAGAATATGCTTATGCAGATTACTATTCCGTAACGAGCAGTACAATTTCTTTTAGAATATTTCTCTTATCGTTTCTTAGCGGCGCGATATTAGCGATGCAAATACGCTTTGTGCATATTTAATGCCCAAATCGTATTAAGTTTTCGGAAAAGTTGTAACTTTGCTGCCGAAACGTTTCAAGCATCACAATTATGGCACCGGTAACATCCATCTCCCAACCAGCCCAGATGATTATCACTCTGGAGGTACGCAAGTGGAAGAAGCCCAACCCTCATTTTCTGAATAAGTTTCCCTTATACCTTTTATTAGTCTGCGCCGTGCTGGCGTTGATGACGGCATGCAAGGGAGGCGTCGCGTCGGAGCGCGGCAGCGAGGCCGACAGTATTTATACATGGGAGAACATCCGACAGTATATGCTGGAGCAGCCGGAGCATGCACTCCACCTGGTGGACACCGCCGAAATGCGAGGGCTGGCCGACGTGAACTATGCCGACTGGATGCGGGCGCAGGTTTACTACAACTCTTCATCCATGGAGGATTTGGACAAGGCTCGCGAATTGTGCCTTAAGGTGCTTGACAACCAAAATCCTGTGGCCGACAGCCTTCAGCAAAGGAAGACACTCCTGCTGCTGACCAGCATTTGCACCCAGACCCCTGACACTTATCAGGATGCTGTTCATTATGCTATGAACGGTGCTGAGATGGCTCACCATGCGGGTGACTTCCTACAAGAGGCCTATTTCTATTTCGAGGCGGGAAAGGTGATGGAGCGGCTACAGCAGGGCAGTGGCATTGCCTATATGAACCGCTCGTTAGACACATATCGCGAGGCCGCACGCGACAGCATCCAGCCGCTGCCGACACTCTCATCCAACCTTGGCAACGCTGCACGTGTTCTGGCCGGACAGGAGAACTATGCCGCAGCCGTCCCCCTGCTACAGGAGCGTCTGCAAGTCATCGACCGCGTTGAAAAGGAATACACCACTTATCCTGCCGGATGGGCCGACCAGCAGCGGGCCTATACCTATCCCGTCCTGGCATACTGCCAACAGATGGCGGGCGACAAGGAGGGCGCGCGTCGCTCGGCAGAGGCTTTCGAGCAGACGCAGGCCGCACAACAGCCCAATAACCAAAAAGATATGCTGAACTATTACGCCTTGGCGGGCAACGCCGGGCGCATCCAGCAAATCTACGACCGCTTGGAGCCGTACTATCGGGAAAAGCAGGACACCATTTCCGCGAGTTATGCTGATTTACTGTACATCTATGCAATGGGGCTGAACAATATCGGTCGCTATCGTGAGGCCTATCAGGCACAGACCCGCTATCAGATTCTCACCGACAGCCTCGTACAGCGTGAGCGACAGGCCGAGAC
>JAGCCV010000027.1 GCA_017651505.1 Bacteroidaceae bacterium
AACGCCCTTCCACTCCTTGAGGATGATGCCCCACACATTACTGAACACCACATTGAGTGCCATCAGGATGCAGAAAGCGAAGGTGGTGAGCGTAGGACTCTCGGTGAGGAAACCCTTGCCGAGACTCAAGCCAAAGAACTGACTATACCACAGCAAACCAGCCAAAGCGCAGAACCACAAGTTGTTGCCCCAGATAGCCGTCTTGCCATAATCGCCCCAAGTCTTGTTCTTGTTGTTCTGATAGAAGCAATATACGGCATTGGTGACGAACCCACCTAAGGTAACCAGCAAGGTAGCAGGCAAGGTGCTAAACATCGGATTGGTTTGTTCACCAAAGTTGATGTCCTTGCCAAACTCCAAACCCACGTTGAAACATCCACTCATGAAACCAGCCAAAAGCGCTATCACGATGCCCTTCGGGAAGTTGAAATCCTTAACGGCAGCTTTCTTCTCTTCCTCACTCAGGCTCTGTGCTTTCATATGACCTGCAATACCGATAATGGCGATACCTATCAAGGTAACCACCACACCAATGATAACAGCTGAGGTCAAGCTCTCCAAAGGTTTCTGCTCAGGGAAGTAGATATTCAGGAGCACAGGTCCCATGATGGTACCCAAGCCCGCACAAGTGCCTAAAGCGATGCTCTGACCTAACGCCACTCCTAAATAACGCATAGAGAGGCCGAAGGTCAAGCCTCCAACGCCCCATAGCACGCCAAAGAAGATGGTCATACCTAAATTGAACGAAGGGGCAGAGGCAAACATCTCATAAAACTGGCGTCCTTCTGGCACAGCCAACAACGCCCCCAGTATGGGGAAAACCAGCCAGGCAAAGATACCTTGCACTATCCAATAGCTTTCCCAACTCCAATCCTTTATCTTGTTGATAGGCACATAACAACTGCTTTGGCAGAAGGCACCTATCGCTATGATAATCAAACCAATTATGATAAACATAGGTTATCTCTTTGAAGTAACGTCTTTTTCATACTGCTGGATAGCAGGAATGTATTCTTCAGCCACAGGCACATTGTTCTTGAGGTTGAAATAGTCGAACACAGCACCAAATGGCAACGACTTAGCTTCCTCCAATAATGCCAGACGTTCGAAGTGCTGACCATTAGCCTCATACTCACGCAACTTTGCCAACGGCTCCAGCAAAGCCAACAAGATGCACTTCTGCGTAGCTCGGGTACCTATGATATATGCACCGATACGGTTGATGGAAGCATCGAAATAGTCGAGTCCCACATGGGCACGATCCAAACCGTCTGCACGCACCAGTTCCTTGAACAAATCGAGTGTCTGGTCGTTCATGATAGTCACATGGTCGGAGTCCCAACGAACCGGACGACTTACATGCAACATCAATTCAGGCACATACATCAGCAAAGTGCTCACAAAGTCACTCACATTCTCTGTCTGCTCATAGTGACCCGTATCGAGGGTGTACATCTGCTTGCGGGTAGCGCAATAAGCTGTGTAGAAGTCGTGTGAGCCAACGGTGTAGCTCTCCAAACCAATACCGAACAACTTGGCCTCGAAGCAAGCCTTCATATTTGGCAGATTCTCTTCCATAATCTCATCCAGAGAAGCAGCCAGAATCTCACGGTACTTCTTGCGGTTAACGGTCAGGTCCTTGCTTCCATCATGTATCCAAATATTCATGATACATGGGTCACCCTGTGCCTTACCCATCGCGTCTGCGATACGGCGACATCGCTTGGTGTGCTCAATCCAGAAATCTCGGATGCCCTTGTCAGGACTTGAGAGTGTGAGGTCGCCACTCTTGGGGTGAGAGAAAGAGGTTGAGTTGAAGTCGAGTTTCATATTCACCTCCTTAGCCCAATCTATCCAGCTCTGGAAATGCTTTACTTCCACTTCATCACGATCAACAAACTTGCCACCGAAATCACCATATATCTCATGCAGGTTCAAGCGATGGTTACCTGCCAACAATGCCTTAACAAACTCAATGTCTTTACGTACCTCATCAATGTTTCGGGCACGACCGGGATAATTGCCTGTTGTCTGAATGCCACCGGAAAGCGCCTCATTACGCTCAAAACCCACCACATCGTCAGTTTGCCAGCAATGCAGGGATATAGGGGTATTCTCCAATCTTTCAATCGCCTTATCGGTATCTACACCGATAGCCGCATAGCGTTCTTTCGCTACTTCGTAAGCTTTCTTAATCAATTCTTCTTTCATGATATAATAAGATATAAAAATTAAATTTTACTTCGAAACAATTTCAAGGAACTTCTCATAAGCCTTATCCCAAGCTGCTTCATTCTCACTGAGGTAGCCCTGCATCTTGATGCTCTTGCGAATGATTTGTCGCATGGCCGACACACTATCAGCTGCTCCTAATGCCAAAGCCTGTAGCATGATGTTGCCTATGGCAGTAGCCTCAGACGGACCAGCAATCACAGGGAGGCCGATAGCATTAGCTGTCCACTGGTTGAGCATGTGGTTGCGGCTACCTCCTCCAATCACATGTAATACCTCAATTGGATGGTCAGAGAGTTTGCGAAGGTTGTCCAACACTTGTCGATAACGCAAGGCGAGACTCTCGTAAATGCAACGCACTACTTGTCCACGGGTTGCTGGTACAGGTTCATTATGAGACTTGCAATAGTCCTTGATGGCCTGCTCCATATCCACAGGGTTAGCGAACTCAGGGGCATCAGGATTGATTAGGCTCCTGAAAGGCTCAGAAGCCTCAGCCTCATCGTTCAGCACGGCATAGTCGGCATCTGTCCAGTTCAAGCGACAACGCTCCAAGAGCCACATGCCACAAATGTTTTTCAACACGCGGATGGTATCGTTCACCCCACCCTCGTTGGTATAGTTCAAAGCTGCCGATTCTTCATTGATGACAGGCGTCTTCGTCTCAACACCCATCAAAGACCAAGTGCCACTGCTCAGGTAGGCAAAGTTGTCGTTCTTGGCAGGCACCGCAGCTACGGCACTGGCTGTATCATGACCTGCAACAGCAATCACAGGTATGTCACCAAGACCCGTCAGTTTCTGTATCTCAGGTGTCAGGACACCCACTTGCTCTCCGGGATAGACAAAGCGCCCGAACTTATCTCCCGACAACCCAACTGCTTCGAGTAACGTTGGCTCCAACTTACGGGTTTGGGCATTGACTATCTGAGCCGTTGTGGCAACAGTATATTCAGTTACCATTTTTCCTGTAAGCATATAACTCAAAGCATCTGGGATAAAGAGCATCTTATCGGCTACTTGATAAGCTGTATCGTTATTACGCTTCAAAGTATCAAACTGGAACAGGGTATTGAAATTCATGATCTGAATGCCTGTCAGGCCATACACCTCAGAGCGAGGCATTCTCTCAAAGAATTTGTCGGGTGCGCCCTCAGTATGCGGATCACGATAGGCGTATGGTAAACGCAGAAATCCCCCGTCTTTACCCACCATCACGAAATCACATCCCCAAGTATCGATGCCAATAGAGGTTATCTTCACATCCTCACGCTGGGCAACTAACTTCAAACCTTCTGTGATATTGCGATATAGCTCGTATATATCCCAATAAAAATGCCCGTTGGCTGGTATCAAATGATTAGGGAAACGGTTCACCACCTCCATCTCTAAACCCTCAGTTCCGAAGGTTCCCAGAATCGTGCGTCCACTGGTGGCACCTAAATCTACTGCAAAAAAACTGTTTTTCATGTTATTTAGATAAGGTTCATTCTTTTTTGCAAATATAATGATTATATCGACAATGTTCGCCAAATTAATAAAAAAAAGAGACATAGATTTGACAAAAAAGATGTAATTTTGCGCCACAAAATGATTTTGGCGATTTACGGCGATAAATTAAGGAGGTATGAGTACAAAGAATACATCGATAAGAAAACAGCCAGGCTTCATTATGGCAGTCAACTTTTTGCTGTTGATGGTAGTGTATATGCTGTCAAGATGGGTTTTCTTCTATATGAACCAAAGCAGTTTCTCTGATGTTACCTTCGAAGGCATGATGACCATCTGTTTAGGTGGATTGCGTTTTGACATCAGTGCTCTGTGTTACCTGAACATGCTTTGTATCTTATTACAATTCCTGCCGATAAAAAGTAGGGAAACCGTTTGGTACCAACGAGTCGTAAAAATCATTTTTATCATTATAAACACCTTAGGCATCGCCGTAAATGTTGCAGACATCGTATATTTTGAATTTGGTGGTAGAAGAACCACCTCTACCATTTTTTCAGAATTCGGAGGAGAAAACAACCTGGGTACTATCTTATTGAACAGCATTACCAACTATTGGGCTGTATGGCTATTTGGTATAGCTATGATTGCCGTTATCGTTCTTTTTTACTACAATCCCATCAAACAAGACCGCCCCATATCCACCTATCCTTTTAATAAGGTGTATTACCCCTTGCATAGTGCATTGTTTGTCATTGCAGCCATCCTGGTAGTTGGTGGCGCACGTGGTGGATTCGGGCTGAAAATGCACCCCATGCGGCAAGATTCGGCTGACATTTATTGTAAGAAACCTATTGAAGCAGCTATTGTACTGAATACCCCTTTCACCTTGATCACTACTGCCCACAAAACGGGATACAAAGACCCGGGGTTCTTTGCCAAGGAAGAGCTGGACAACATCTTCAACCCCATTAAGAATAAGCATCCCAAGGGCGGAGAGATGAATCGTATGAATGTTGTCGTATTCTTGATGGAAAGTTTTTCAATGGAATATACAGGGTTCTATAACAAAGACAAGGATGGTGGCAATTACCAAGGATACACACCGTTCTTGGATTCACTGGCAAGTAAAAGCTATAGTTTTGAATACAGCTTTGCTAACGGCATACGTTCTGTTGATTGCATGCCTGCGGCTTTTGCCGGCATTCCTCGCTACATCAACCCTTATTGCTATTATTTTTACTCCAACAACACGCTTCAGGGATTGCCTGAGATGTTAGCGGAAGAAGGATATACTACTGCGTTTTTCCATGGTGCTCCAAATACTACCTTGGGGTTCAAAGGATTTACCAACTCGATAGGTTTTGAGACGTACTATGGCATGGATGAATATGATAACAAAAAGGATTTTGATGGTACCTGGGCCATCTTCGACGAGCCTTATTTGAAGTATTTTGCTCAACAATGCGACCAAATTGCTCAAGAAGGGCAACCATTTTTCCTGACAGTATTCACCGCATCAAGTCATGAGCCTTACAAGGTTCCTGACCAATATAAGGACACCTTTACTCGCGGTGAAATACCTATGCACAGGGTCATCAGCTATGCCGACTACTCCATTCAACAGTATTTCGAGCAAGTAAAAGACAAATCTTGGTTTGAGAATACCATCTTTGTTTTCACAGCCGACCATTGCGGTGTGAGTAGTCGCGAAGATTATAATAACGAGATGGGGCGTTTCTTAATTCCTATCTTCTTTTACACACCTGGAGGACAACTCCCAGTGAGATTCGATACCACACGACTTATACAACAAACTGACATCACCCCCACTCTGCTGGGCCTGCTCAACTATCAGAAGCCATTCTTCTCATTCGGCAAAGACGTTTTCGACAACAGTGAGAATTATGTAAATTATGTCTTCAATGACAGAAACGGCAACTCGATGTTCTATCTCGACGATTTGATGATTGAATATAGTGGCAACCGGCTTATTGGTATTTATGAATACAAAAAGGACTTCTCTTTAAAGAATAATTTAATAGAAAAGAAAGACCAATTTCCACAACTGCCTTTTATGCAACAACAGATGGAGGCGATTATCCAACAATACATAACGAGGATGAAGGATAATGATCTGACCTGGCCTTCCAGATTTGCCAAATAGTAAAAAAACGTCCCTAATTTGCAAAAACGAACTACAAATGGCTTAATTATGCCAAAAACGAATAAAAACCAGCCAAATTATGCAAAAACCAACAAAAACTGCTGTTTTTTAGTAAAAATGAACAAAAGTGCCCCTTTATGACAAAAAAGCGCAAAAACCAGCACTTTTCGTTAATGACAACAAAAAACAAGAAAAGTAGGCAGTTTTTGTAGTTATTATTATTACCTTTGCCAAACTATTCAGATAACCCGTTTGTCTCAATTAGCATTTTATGAGTTTATGAAAGATAATAAGTTCAAACTACTTGCTGGTCCATGTGTCATTGAATCAGAAGACAATGTCCTGTTCATGGCAGAAGCGTTGAGTACTATCGTTGGTAAACTTGACATAGACTTTTATTTCAAAGCCTCATGGGACAAAGCCAACCGCACGAAAGCCACTAACTACAGAGGACCTGGACTTGAGGAAGGTTTACGCATTCTTGAGAGAGCCAAAAAGGAGGTGGGTGTCAAGATTGTTACGGATATCCATGAACCATACCAAGCAAAACCAGTGGCTGAAGTTGCTGATATCATTCAAATACCAGCCTTTTTATGCCGTCAGACAGATATGTTAAAGGCTGCTGCTGAAAGCGGCAAGACTGTAAACATAAAGAAGGCTCAGTTTTCAAGCCCAGAAGAAATGAGCAATGTAGTTAGCAAAATGGAGTATTTTGGTTGTAAGGACTTTATGCTATGTGAACGTGGCAACTGCTTTGGTTATAACAACTTGATTGTTGATATGACAGGACTTGTCAGATTAGCGAAGTTGGGATATCCTGTGATTTTCGATGCTACTCACAGTGTCCAGATCAGTGGTGGGGGCTTTAACTACGGCAACAGTGGAAAGAGTGAATATGTACCCTACTTGGCTAAGGCAGCTGTGGCTACTGGTGTCCTATCCGGTCTCTTCATGGAAGTGCACAACGACCCATCGGTGGCGCTGTGTGATGGTAGTTGCATGTTACAAATTGACAATTTGGAGCAATTGCTGAACCAAATCATGCGTATCAGGGAAATTACTTTAGAATAAAGACGTATGCTGATTTTAGAACGAATCGTTCATAATACCATCTGGGGAGGTCCCAAGATAAGTCAATATACAGGAGTTGAGGGCAATACCATTGGCCACCTGTATTCTTTGTATTGCCGCAAGGGAATCTCTAATGTAATCCTCAACGGAACTTGCAAGGGCAAGTGTTTGAATGATGTATTCCCCTCCTTTAAAGCAGACTTCAACCTCTCTCAATATGAGTTCTTCCCACTCACCCTGGCTCTGACAGAAGCATGTCAGAACTTGAGCATTCAAGTACATCCTAATGATGAGGCAGCCAACAAACTGGAACACAGGGCAAGAGGAAAAAGGGAATCGTGGTATTTTATCGAAGCTCCACAATCTGGTACCATTATCAATGGTTGCACATGCAGTAATGAGACAGAAGAGCAATTAATGATACATAAAGGTCAGTTCATGGAAATGGCAGACACCTTGCCCGTTAAGGTAGGCGACTATGTGTTTGTGGAACCGGGAACCCTTCATGCCATCACTGCCGGAAGCCTGGTATTTGAGATAGAGGAAGGAGCCGACTTCACCTATCGCTTTTACGACTACGACAGAGTTGATGAACATGGCAACAAACGCGAGCTTCATATAGCCAAAGCCACTTCTGCCCTGGATATCAAGTTGAAATCCAAGGTTATGACTTATGGCCAAGACGAGATTAAAGAAAAAACCTATAGTACTAAGTTAATTAAAGGCATCGAACAATATGTAAACAAAAGCAATACACTTGAATGTTTTACCCTGGTTATTGGAACGCTCAACTCCGAAGGCATCCAAGTACCTGCAGGCTCCACTATTATTTTGTGGCCAGGAGAAATACTGGAGACGCATCAAGTAGAATTAGCTTTTGTATCTAAAATGAGGGAGGATTACTTATGATATACTCACCATCTTTAATGTGTGCCAACTTCGACAACCTCAAAGCCGAGGCGTTAAGCCTTGAAGCTGCAGGCGCCACCCGATTACACTTAGACGTCATGGACGGTCAATATGTTTCCAACTTTGCATTAGGTTTGGGAGACGTGAAGTCGGTATGCAGAAATACTTCACTTGTGACTGAACTTCACATGATGGTTCGGGAACCGGGACGCTACATCAAGTTGTTTGCCGATGCAGGTGTGGACATTATCTACATTCATCCCGACTCTGACCGTAACCCGTTAAGGGTCATAAAGAAAATCCGTGAAACGGGTTTGATGCCAGGCATTGTCATAAACCCGGAAGCTACTATAGAAAGTCTTCTCAAGTATTACGAACTCGTTGACCACGTGCTCGTTATGGGAGTTAAGCCAGGTAACGCAGGGCACCTTTACTTGCCTCATGTTGACAAGAAGTTGGAAAAGCTCATCACCCTCAAGGATAAGTATAACATAGAAATCATCGTTGATGGAGCCTGCTCATTGGAAAGAATGAAGAAATGGAGTAAGCAGAATATCGACGGTTTTGTGCTGGGCACATCATCGCTCTTTGGTCATCGCGGTTCCTATAAGGATATTATTGACAATATTAAGCGTGAGTGCGGAGAATAAGACATGAATAATAAGATAAAACTGTTTGTGATGGATGTTGACGGTACGCTTACCGATGGCAAAATCAACATGGGACCATCGGGAGAGCTTTTTAAGTCGTTCAACATACGTGATGGATATGGCATCAACGAAATGTTGCCAGCTCATGGCATTGTACCTGCCATCATAACAGGCAGGACATCCACCATTGTGGAAAACAGAGCCAAGGAGCTTCACATCGAAGAACTGTATCAAGGCAAGCACGACAAGCTGAACACGCTGAAAGACCTCATGAGAAAATATGATTGCCAAAAAGAGAATGTTGCCTATATTGGTGATGACATCCTCGACATCGTATGCATGAAAGAATGCGGTGTTATCGGGTGTCCCTCAGACGCTTGCCAGCAAGTAAAGGACATGGCTCATTACATTTGTTCAAACAAGGGAGGCGACGGAGCTGTACGCGAGTTCATTGAGTACATCATCAACAGCAATCTCTGTTAAGCGAAAACTTCCTTCTATTTTTATCATACCATACTATAAAAGCATCGTTTAACCGGTGCTTTACTTCTTTATTGCAAAAAAACACATAAAAAAATAAAAAAAGAAGGCAAGAATGCATATAATTTCAGAAATATACCGTATATGTGCATCGAATTCAGAATATTTATTCACATGAAAAAGAAAGCTGACAGATTAGGAACCATCAAAATGATTATCTCGAGCCAAGAGATACGCTTGCAGGAAGAGCTGATGCAAGAACTGCAGAAAGAAGGCTTCAGCGTGACCCAAGCAACACTGTCGAGAGATCTAAAGCAATTAAAAGTTGCCAAAGCTGCCAACCCGGAAGGTAATTATGTGTATGTACTGCCGAATGATGTGATGTATAGGCGTCAGACACGTCAACGTGTTAGCGACATGCTGAATGCAAGTGGTTTTGTATCAGTTGATGTGGCTGCGAACATTGCCGTGATTCATACTCGACCGGGGTATGCCAGCGGTATGGCTTATGACATTGACAACAAAAAGCCCGAAGGTGTGTTAGGTACCATTGCCGGTGACGATACTATCATGATGGTTACATCCAGCCGTCTGACAAAAAACCAAGTGATGGAAATACTGGAAAAAGTATTCCCGAATATGCAAGAAAACAATAAAGACAATAAATATGGACAATAATGAGATTGAAGTGATGGTGGCTGATCCAAGTCATGAATCATACGTGGACACCATATTAGATACAATCAGGGAAGCAGCCAAAGTACGTGGCACTGGCATTGCCGAGCGCACACATGACTATGTGGCAACCAAGATCAAAGAGGGGAAAGCGGTGATAGCCCTGAAAGGAGACGAGTTTGTTGGCTTTTCATACATTGAGAGCTGGGGCAACAAGCAGTTTGTTGCTACGTCTGGTTTGATTGTACACCCCACCTATCAGGGTCATGGCATTGCCAAACGCATCAAGGATGCCACATTCAAACTGGCACGTCTGCGTTGGCCGTGGGCTAAGATATTCAGTCTTACCAGCGGTGCGGCTGTGATGAAGATGAACACGGAATTGGGCTACGTACCAGTTACCTTTGCCCAACTTACCGATGATGATGCTTTCTGGAAAGGTTGTGAAGGCTGCATCAACCACCATATTCTGATGGAAAAGAACCGCAAGTTCTGCATCTGCACAGCCATGTTGTATGACCCCAAGGAGCATCCGGAAGACCCGTATAAAGTATAGAATTGAGAATTGAGAATTAAGAATTGAGAATTGAGACTTTCTGGAGCAGCAAGAGCAGAGCGATGCTTGCATCAGCTATGCCGAGTCGCGACAGAATTGTTACGAAGTAAAATTGAAAATTAAGAATATGAGTGATAAGAAAAAAGTAGTAGTGGCATTTAGCGGTGGATTAGATACTTCATTCACCGTGATGTACCTTGCCAAAGAAAAGGGATATGAAGTGTATGCAGCAAGTGCAAACACTGGCGGTTTCAGTGAAGAGCAACTGAAAACAAATGAAGAGAACGCTTATAAATTAGGAGCTGTAAAATATGTTACTTTAGACGTAACCCGTGAATATTACGAAAAGAGCCTGAAATATATGGTGTATGGCAATGTGCTGCGCAATGGCACCTACCCTATTTCAGTTAGTTCAGAGCGTATATTCCAAGCTTTGGCCATTGCCCGTTACGCCAACGAAATTGGCGCCGATGCCATTGCTCATGGGTCAACGGGCGCCGGTAACGACCAGGTTCGTTTCGACATGACATTCCTGGTGATGGCTCCTGGAAAGGAAATCATCACCTTGACAAGAGACATGGCGTTGACTCGTCAGGAAGAGATTGACTACCTGAACAAGAACGGTTTCCCTGCCGACTTTGCCAAACTGAAGTATTCCTACAACGTAGGTTTGTGGGGCACCAGCATCTGTGGCGGTGAGATACTCGACTCAGCACAAGGTTTGCCGGAGAGTGCTTACCTGAAGCATTGCACCAAAGAAGGCACGGAACAATTGCGCCTTACTTTTGAGAAAGGTGAATTGAAAGCAGTAAACGATGTGGTATATGACGACCCCATCAAGGCTATCCAGAAAGTAGAAGAGATTGGTGCTGCATACGGTATTGGACGCGACATGCATGTGGGCGACACCATCATCGGTATTAAGGGTCGTGTGGGCTTTGAAGCTGCAGCTCCTATGCTGATTATCGGCGCTCATCGTTTCTTGGAGAAATACACGTTGAGCAAGTGGCAGCAATATTGGAAAGACCAGGTGGCCAATTGGTACGGCATGTTCTTGCACGAGAGCCAGTATCTGGAACCCGTGATGCGCGACATTGAGGCAATGCTTACCTCTTCACAGCGCCATGTAAACGGTACCGCTATCCTTGAGCTCCGTCCTTTGGGCTTCTCAACTGTTGGCGTGGAGAGCAAGGACGACTTGGTAAAGAACAAATTTGGCGAATATGGTGAGATGCAGAAAGGTTGGACAGCTGAAGATGCCAAAGGGTTCATCAAGGTTTCATCCACTGCCCTCAGGGCATTCTATGCTTCACATGATTTTGATGACGAACTTTAATTACATAATACTATGGAAAAGGCATTAAGAAGATCTAGAACAGACAAAATGATTGCCGGCATTTGCGGCGGCTTGGGTAAGTATTTCGGACTTGACTCTACTATTTTGCGACTGGTGTTTGTACTACTGCTTATTTTTGCAGGTACCGGCTTGTTGGCTTACCTTGTGATGTGGTTGGTTATTCCTTACGAAAACTAATAGTATGATAAAAGTTGGAATTATTGGAGGTGCAGGTTATACTGCGGGCGAATTGATACGTTTGCTTATCAATCATCCCGAAGCCGAGATCATATTTATCAATAGCCAGAGCAATGCAGGTCGTAAGATAACAGATGTTCATGGTGGCATGTTGGGCGAGACAGATTTAGCGTTTACCGACCAACTGCCTCTGGATACAATAGACGTGTTGTTTTTCTGCATGGGACATGGCGACACACGCCGTTTCCTCGAAAGCCACACATTGCCTGAGGGACTGAAGGTGATAGATTTGTCAATGGACTATCGCCTCAAGGATGATAGTCACGATTTTGTATATGGCTTGCCTGAGCTGAACCGCCGTGCTACTTGTTCAGCCAAGCATGTAGCTAATCCTGGCTGTTTCGCCACTGCCATTCAGTTGGCGTTGCTGCCACTTGCCAAACACTTGATGCTGAACGACGATGTGATGGTAACCGCCATCACGGGCAGCACCGGGGCAGGCGTTAAGCCACAAGCCACCAGCCATTTCAGTTGGCGAGACAACAACCTCAGCGTATATAAGGCTTTCCAGCACCAGCATGTGCCTGAAATCAAGCAGTCAATCCTACAGCTGCAACAGAGTTTTGACCACGAGATAGATTTCATTCCTGTTCGTGGAGATTTCCCCCGTGGCATCTTCGCTATGGTAACGGTGAAGACGAAAGTGGAGATCGAGGATCTCTATCGCATCTTTACTGATTATTATGAAGACGACTCTTTCACACATGTTGTACGCGAGAATATCGACCTCAAGCAAGTGGTGAACACCAACAAGTGTCTGCTTCATTTAGAGAAGCATGGAGACAAGCTACTGATTATCTCCTGCATAGACAACTTGCTGAAGGGTGCCAGCGGTACAGCCGTACACAACATGAATTTAATGTTTAACTTAGAAGAAAAGGTTGGTTTGCAACTCAAGCCATCCGCATTTTGAGCAATGAATCTATTCGACGTATATCCGCTATTCGATGTAAACATAGTTAAGGGCAAAGGATGCCACGTTTGGGATGACAAAGGCAATGAATACCTGGATCTGTATGGTGGTCATGCGGTGATTTCCATTGGTCATGCCCACCCCCACTATGTGGAAAGCATTAGCAGACAAGTGGGCACATTGGGATTCTATTCCAACTCGGTAATCAACACCCTGCAACAGCAATTGGCTGAACGCCTGGGTAAGATTAGCGGATATGATGACTATAGCCTGTTCCTTATCAACAGTGGTGCCGAAGCCAATGAAAACGCCTTAAAGCTCGCGTCTTTCCATACGGGCAGAACACGAGTGATTTCATTCAACAAGGCATTTCATGGCCGCACCTCGTTGGCGGTAGAGGCTACCGACAATCCCAAGATTATCGCTCCCATCAATGCCAACGGACACATTACCTACTTGCCCCTCAACGACACAGAGGCTATGCAAACTGAGTTGGCCAAGGGCGATGTGTGTGCCGTTATTATTGAGGGTATTCAGGGCGTGGGTGGCATCAAGATTCCTTCTGACGATTTCCTGCACGCCTTGCGCGAAGCTTGTACGCAATATGGCACCATCTTGATATTGGATGAGATACAGAGTGGCTACGGTCGCACAGGCAAATTCTTTGCCCACCAACATAGTGGCATACGTCCCGATATTATCACCGTAGCCAAAGGCATCGGCAACGGTTTCCCTATGGCAGGCGTACTCATCAGTCCTATGTTCAAACCAGTTTATGGTCAGTTAGGCACCACTTTTGGTGGCAACCATTTGGCTTGCAGTGCCGCCTTGGCAGTACTGGATGTCTTCGAGCAAGAGCACCTGGTAGAGAATGCGGCATGCGTTGGAGCCTTCCTGTTAGAAGAACTGAAAAAGATAAAAGGCATTAAGGAAGTAAGAGGCAAAGGCCTGATGATAGGTCTGGAGTTTGAGGACCCCATCAAGGAACTACGTCTTCGTTTACTGCATGAGCAGCATGTGTTTACGGGCGCCAGTGGCACGAATGTATTACGCCTTCTTCCTCCACTTTGCCTGAGTATGGACGAAGCCCAAGAATTTATCAACCGACTGAACAAAGTATTATGAAAATTGCAATTATTGGAGTAGGAAATATGGGAGGTGCCGTTTGCGAAGGCCTGTTCAATACAGGCATGGACGCCTCCTGGGAGATAACAGCATCAGATGCTTCACTCGAAAAACTGGAACTACTGAAAGCCAAGTATCCAAAACTTGACATCACCACCAACAACCAAGAAGCAGCAAAGTCTGCCGATGTGGTGATTGTGGCAGTAAAGCCCTGGTTGGTAAAGCCTGTGGTTGAAGAGTTGCAGATGACGCCAAGCCAGATTTATGTATCTATCGCCGCAGGCGTTGACTTTGCCCAGTTAGAGAGTTATACATGTCTGAAAGGTCAACCCATGTTTCGTGTCATCCCCAACACCGCCATCAGTGACCAGCAGAGCATGACGCTCATCTGCAAATGTCACACTACTGCAGAGCAGGATGAACTCATCAACCAGTTATTTGGCAGTATGGGACAGGTACTGTTTATCCCCGAGAGCAAGATGGCAGCCAGCACCAGCATCTCATCGTGCGGCATCGCTTATGTCCTGAAATATATGCAGGCAAGCATTCAAGCTGGCATAGAACTGGGATTGACTGTGCAAGAGGCCCGCAAGCTTACCATCCAAACGCTCATTGGTGCTGCCACCATCTTGAAAGAGCATGGTCAGCATCCAGCTACTGAGATTGAGAAGGTGTGCACCCCTGGTGGCCTCACCATCAAGGGCATCAACCAGTTAGAGCACGACGGCTTTACTTCTGCCATCATCAATGCCATGAAGGTGTCGATGTAGAGGACTTTTGGACAACGTTAAATAATAAGGCAGCTACCAAAGAAGTAGCTGCCTTAATTAATATCCCAAATCTTCCTTTTAATTACTATTTACTAGCTATTAATCGTAACTATAGATTAAAAGAAATACTCGCTGAAAAATATAAAGAGTTAGTTGGTTTAGTTTGTACGCATATACAACGGGGTATAATGCTAACGTTGCACGTTGCACGTTGCA
>JAGCCV010000028.1 GCA_017651505.1 Bacteroidaceae bacterium
ATCTGCTCCGATATGCCCAGCTCCTTGTACTGCTGTAGCAATCGCAATAATATGTCTTTATTCTCTTGATGCATGTGTTTCTATCATCTTTCGATCGTATCTTGAATCACTACATTTGCTTCACCAGCCAGTTCATCGATGAACCTTCGGCATAGTCATTCAAAAGTGGTACCCAACTGAAGTGTGACAACATGGCTGGCACATTCCACTTAGCCAAGTCTTCATCAGAGTAGATGAGCATCTTGTCTTGGGTAGCACTCAAACGCTTGCGTGCCTCGGTATAAGCATAAGTGCTTGCCACTTTGCAGGTTCTGTCACTTGCTGCATGCACAAAGAACATTGGCAGGTTAACGAATGCCTCAATGTTCATAGCCCCCAGTTCCATATCGGTACCGTTCCACTTATACACAGCCTTATCGCTCTTCCAAACTTTCTCAACATCGTCAGTATATTGTCCGGGATATTTCTCCTCTACCTGATGAATAGGTACGATGGGATCCATAGCACAACAAGGGATAGCTGCCTTAAAACGGTCGGCAAACTGCATCATGAAGCGCATGGTGCAACCACCACCAGAGGATGCTCCTGCACAGAACAACTTGCTGCCATCCACTTTACCCTCAGCAATCAGTTGGTCGATAAATGCCATTTGCAAAGCATTGTTGCGGTCAATCAACTCAATCTTCTCAGGATAGAGCGATGCGCTATAGGTGTAGTTGGGGTTGGCTATAGCAAACACCAGAGCAGCACAAGGAATACCCTGTTTAGCCAAAGACACTAAGCAACGATTGGCTGTGGCAACCGTCATCATGTCTTTGTCATATTCACCACCGCCTATCTGCCACACCATAAGTGGAACATTTGGAATCACGTTACCGTCTTTATCTTTGGGCAGGTGCAACATATACTCGCGAGTAAGACCTGCAAAGGTAAAACTGCCTTTGATACAGTCGTCCAACACGTCAATCTTTTCGCCAGCTACCATATCAGGAGTCACGTTCAGTGCCGAGTCTATGGAGCAATGCAGTTCCCAAGGAATGATATTTCTGAAATCTTCCCTTCTGCCAGCCTTGTTGAATGGGGTAGCTTCGATTCGCAGTATATTCTTGTTGGTACTCACTACAATGCCGTCATCCTGATATTCCTCATACATCTTTCCTGTGGCAGGGTTCATATAACCGCCAGGAACATTGTTCACCAGGTCGAAATCAGCAGCTGTCAATCCTTTGATAGAACGAGGGTTGTTCACTGTGATTTCAATAGCATTTACCAACATGCCAAAATCGCCTACTTCGGTGCAAATCTCTATCTTTTCCACTTCGGCCGCTGGCCTTGTGCATGCTGCCACCAATATGGTAGCACCAATCATGATAAATTTTCTCATATGCTTGTTTTTTGTTATAACTTTCGTATCGGTACAAAGTTAGTGATTTTAAAAAATAATCCTTACCTTTGTGCCAAATAAAAATAATAAAACATATTATAAAGGTATGAAAAAAATAATGCTATCGGTACTGTTAGGTGTCTTTACTGCGTGCCAGCAAGGACCAAAAGTGACTGAGTGGGTAACTACTTCATACGAAACCCCTTGGCAAGTAAATGCTTTGGCTAAGGTAACTAATGTCGTGAACGACTCTTTGGTGATAATTGATACCCAGAAAACTCTTCAAACTGTTGAGGGTTTCGGAACTTGTTTTAATGAATTAGGATGGAATTCTTTAAGCCAGTTGAGTTATGATGAAATACAAGGCATCATGCAAGAACTTTTCGAACCAGGTAAGGGAGCTAATCTTACGATGGGACGTATGCCTTTGGGTGCCAATGATTTCAGCTTGGATTATTATAGCTATGATGAAACCGATGGAGATTTTGACTTGAAGGATTTCAGCATCGATCACGATCGTCAGACGTTGTTGCCTTTCGTTAAGGCCGCATTGGCTGTCCAGCCTCATATCAAGATGTTTGCATCGCCTTGGTGCCCTCCTGCTTGGATGAAGTATAATAAGCACTATGCATGTAATTCTACGGCTGCTATCCGTAAGATGGTGGAGGAACGCATGGCTCAGTTGCCCGACAGTGTGCGTCATCGTATGGGTGGCAACTCTGGCATCTTAGGGTGGTTGAGTGTTGACAACGGTCTTCCTATCGACAAGGTGATTCCTGAGGGCGAGGATGCATTTATTCAGGAACCTCGTTATTTGGATGCCTATGCCCGCTATTTCGGCAAGTTTATCGATGCCTATCGGGGCGAAGGCGTTGTTTTCCAAACTGTAATGCCCCAGAATGAGTTTAACTCTTCCCAACCATATCCTGCTTGTGTGTGGAAACCCGAGAGTTTGGCAGACTTTATAGGCAATTACCTGGGTCCTGAGATGGAGAAACGTGGTGTCCAGGTGTATTATGGCACCATCGAACGAGCCAACTTGGAATTGAGCCATACGGTATTGAATCATCCTACAGCAAGTAAATACATCAGTGGATTGGGATTCCAATGGGCTGGTAAAGATGCCTTGCCTGCTTTGCATGCTGAGTATCCTGCTTTACCTTGCTATCAGACAGAACAAGAGTGTGGTGACGGCAAGAACGACTGGTCGGGAGCTATGCATTCTTGGGATTTGATGAAGCATTATTTCAAGTATGGTGTACAGGCCTATTTCTATTGGAATACTTCCTTGCTTGAGGGAGGTGTGAGCCATTGGGGATGGAGCCAGAATAGTCTTGTGACGGTGGATAAGGACAATAAGACTTTCCGTTATACCCCTGAGTATTATGTATTGAAACATGCCAGTCATTATGTGTTGCCAGGGGCAAAGCTGTTGGATTTGTCAGGCAGCTATGCTGACGCTATGGCTTTTGTCAACACTGATGGTAGTTTGGTTGCATTGGTGGGCAACCAAACTGATCATGAACAGGCTGTTACATTGCAGCTGAATGGGGTGAACCAGACGATAACATTAGCTCCGAACACCCTGAATACAGTTGTCATTAAGTAATTGAAAGGGTGTGGTTGTATGTAGAAGAATATGAAATGATTTACATCAACGATAAAATTTACAGCTTTGACTTGCAAGAAGCGTTGGCGCAATTGTCAGAACAACGTCGTGAGCAAGCTTTGAAGTTTAAGCACGAGTTGGGGCAACGCACTTGTGCAGCTGCATACCTATTGCTTTGCGATGGTTTGCGCAAGGAATATGGCATCATCGAGAAGCCTGTCTTTGAATATGGTGAGCATGGTAAGCCGTCCCTGCTTGGTTATCCCCATATTCAATTCAACTTCAGTCACTGTCGTGAGGCTGTTATCTGCATCCTGTCAAATCAGCCTGTGGGCGTTGACATCGAGTCGATTCGTCCCTTTAAACAAACGCTGGTAGATTATACCATGAATGAAGAGGAAGTTGCTCGCATCCAGCAGGCAGAACGTCCCGACTTTGAGTTTATCAAGCTGTGGACACAGAAAGAGGCGGTGCTGAAACTGAGCGGTGATGGTATCAGCAAAGATATGAAACAGGTTTTGCTCAATCCTCCAGCATCGCTAACGACTGTAATAAGTGAAGATGAACGGTATGTTTATAGCTATTGCTACTAATTATTGACTTATGGCACATTTCGGCTAAATTAAATGTGGTGGACATCGCTCTTTTGTGATGCAGGGTTTGTGCTTTGCTCTTCGCCTCATGGATGTGCCTGCGGCTGTTGCTTTTTTTGCTAACAAAATCTGCGGTTCTGTTTGCTTTATTGAATCTTTTACATATATTTGCAGGAAGAAACAAAATCCTATAAGGGAGATGATGGAGCTTGTTTACATACTGCCTGTTGGTGAATTGTCGGGAGCGCCGATTTTTACCCCCCCCTACAACTCCTTAAAAACCAATGTAATACATACGTTTTCGGTGACGGGAACTTTCCTGCCACAGCTTGAGCTTTGCCCCCATGGGGTAAGGCATATTCTGTTTTGATTATTTATTAACTTATAAAAAATAATTGAATATGAGTAAAAAAAAGACTTATTCAACTCCCACCATCGAGGTGGTAGAAGTAGAGCTCGAGGCACACTTGCTGACGGGCAGTGGTTTAGGTGTTCCTA
>JAGCCV010000029.1 GCA_017651505.1 Bacteroidaceae bacterium
ACATCAGAAAAGTCTGTCTCAAACTCATCCTGATGACTATAGAAATCCTCTCGGGTGTTTATTATTGTTGGCGATATGCTTTTCTCATTACCATTGAAAAACTCAACCACCTGACTTAAGTTCTCTGCTCCTAATACAATGAGATTATTCACTACAGCTGCCTCACGGGCGTTCTCATGTGGAAGGATAATACCCTTAAAACCCAGTTCACGGGCCATAATGGCTATAGGCAAGGCACCGCGTATGGGCATCAATCTGCCATCAAGGCCCATCTCCCCCATCAGCATATAGTCGTCAAGCAGTTGGTGAGGTAATATTCCCGTTGATGTAAGAATGCCCAAAGACAGGGGTAAGTCGTAGGCAGAGCCTTCCTTGCGAATATCGGCAGGAGCCATGTTTACCAATATATCCGAAACAGGAATGTTAATTCCCAAAACATTAAAAGCCGTAAATACTCGTTGTTGGCTTTCTCTTACAGCTGAATCGGGGAGGCCTACTAATGAAAAACTACAGCCTTTTAGGCTATTAACTTCGATAGTAATCAGCGTTGCATCTATGCCTTGTAGGGCAGCGGCGTAAACTTTTGTCAACATAATTGCTATGAATGATTTTTAGTTGGTAAATACTAATATTATTTTTTCTCTTTCTTTTTCTTCTCCTTTTGTTCCTTCATCTTGTCCTCTATCTGCTCTCGCGTCAGGTTGTAAGCCGTTATCTTGCCATCGGGCGAGATAAGAATATTGGTAGGTAGGTTTCGGAGGTCGAATAATTTGGCAGGTTCAGTGAGCCAGCCTTTGCCATCGCAGCTCTGATTCCACTCCAGCGTGTCTTTACGAACGGCTTCACGCCAAGCCTTGCGGTCGATGTCGAGCGAGATGCCCCAGAGCACAAAATCGTCTATCTTCTCTTTTTTCAGCTCTTGATAGATGGGCTTGTAGAGCGTACGGTTCAGACGTTGACTGTTCTCGTTCCACGTGGCCCAGAAATTGATGAGCAACCATTTTCTTGAAAAGTCGGCACGAGAGACATAGTTGTTATTGATGTCCCTGAGGCGGAAATAGTTCACAGCGGAGCCAGAGTCGGCACGAGCCTCTTTCTCTAAGCGGTCGGTGATGAAAAGGTATTGCAGGTGGTGCTTCAGGTCGTCGTCTAACTTATCCAACAGGGGCTTCACTAACTGCCTGTCGGCAGTGGAAGCACCGAGCAGGTAACGGTTGATGAGGTAGAAGCCAACGGTTGAGGTGGGGTGGTGGGTGATGAAGGTATCTACCAAAGCAAGTGTCAGCGTGGTGTCGTGGGCTGTGGTGAACTGTGTAAGCAGGTGGTTCTCGCCCTTGTCTTCTATCTGCAGGCGTTGCAGATGGGTGGTGTCACCCTTAATGGTTATGGTGCTGCGCTTGTTGAGGTAGAGGGGCACTGTGCTGCCATCCTTGAACAATAGCCACGTTTGCGCCAGGGTATCGACGGTGATGAATCGGCTGAACTTACCTTTTTTGACGTAGATGGTATCTACCTTGTCGAACATCTGGTCGGCTCCATAGACTATCAAGGTGTCGTTTCCCAAACCCTTGATGGTACCCTTCACCAGAGCACGGTCACCCTGCTCCTCTCCGCAGGCCATGCAGAGGAAGAAAACCAACATCAGGTAGAACGGCAAGTGTTTCATCTAAGGCTTCTGAAATTTGATCGTCAAAGTAACGTTTTTTTCTGCTAACCACCAAAGCTAAAAATCTTTTTTTCTAAATTTGTAACGAAAATACTATCAACGACAGCTAAATGAAAAGATAAAAGGATTCTGGTTACTGGCAACGGTGTGGTGATGAACACCGACCGCTGGTACGAACTCTACAATGTACAATGGGGTGACCACCTCTATCTACACCCCGAGAATCGCACACACCTCTGGTAATAAATTCACAGCAGAAATAATAAATTTTTTTTTGTTCGCTTTGCTAGTTTGAAAAAAAAAGTGTTACTTTACAGCCGGATGGCTAACAAGGTGTTGGCAATTTATAACTTTACAATTCAAGATTATGGAAGAGCAGAACAACAACAAGCGCGTGCTGGGCATTGAGCTCAACGACAACGTGAAGAAAGTATCCATCACTGGCGTGAACAGCGATGAGAAAGTAGTTATGCGCCAGGAGCTTGACGAGGATGAGCTGGATATGGTGACAGGTGGCGTTAGTTTTACTAAAGTAGATGCAGTAAATGATTTAGGTGCAATGGATTTCTCCCACGGCACAGCATGTGGAAGTGATGGTTGGTGGCAAAGAGGTAATAATGAATTAAATCCAGTTCAATTTCATGCTTATGGTGGAGGGGATCAGTTTCATTGAGTAACAGCATTTTTACAATTCTTACTTTTACTATCATTATGGAAAACAAAGATAAACGCGTGTTGAGGGTGGAACTCGACAACGAAGTGAAGAAGGTATCCATCACTGGCATGAACAGCGACGAGAAAGTGGTGATGAGGAAGGAACTCAGTGAGGATGAGCTGGACACGGTGGCTGGTGGTGGGGGATTTTGTAAATTACCTCTGGAGTATGTCGATTATTTCGCTGGGATACCTGTATGTCCAAGGAATAAATAGCCTCACAACACGCCTGTTTCTCAAGGGAGACGGAACGCGAATGGGTGGAAGGATTATCTTTGGCTGGGGTACAGCAGACAGGCATCCGGGCTTGATATGAACTTGAATATAAAATAACTAAGGAATATGGAAAAAGGGTGTTGAGTTCTACCCTCAACACCCTTTTTCCATTCTTGTTTTCCATATTCATTATTATTAGTTAATATTGCCAAAGTAAAAGCCAAAAAAAGAGGGCGCTTTGTTCTTTGTGCGCCCTCCTTTTTCTATCATGAGTCAATGAGTTATCTTACAATAGCTGCAAAGTCGGCATTGGTGAAATACTTGCTGAATTCCAGGTCGGCTGCTGCCTGCTGTTTCAACGATGGCTGCTTACTGATGGCCTCACGCAGATGAGTGGTGACCATGCTGAGATTGTTGGTACGAGCACCTACGATGGCTTTCAGGTAAGAAGTATAGGCATCCGGATGTTGAACGGCATCGAGCGTGGTGCGGGCCTTGTTGTAGTCCTTGGCCAAAATCTGAGCCAGAGCGGCGCTGTTGGTCTTGGCATCGCCAAAGGCATTTACGGCGCGGTCATATTGTCCTTGTGACACATAGAGGTTACCCATGGTTTCATTCAGCTCCTTCGCACCCGATGCCTTGCCCAGGTACTGCTCGGCAGCTGCCTTGTCGCCCTTGGCAAGAGCAACCAGTGCCAGGTTGTTGTTCACCTCGGGGGCATCCTGCTTGCCGAGGGCTTGTTTGAACAGACCCTCTGCCTTGTTCAGGTCCCCTGCCTCGTAGGCGAGCTTACCCAAGTTGTTAAAAGCACGGTAATCGTTGGGGAACAACCTTGATGCCTGGGTGTAGATGGCTTCCTGCTCGGCAGCATCGTTGGTGAGCGTTGCGGCATAGAGCAGCTCTTCGTTGTTCAGCTCACGGGCATTGTTGCGTGCCAGCGTACTGATCTCCTCGTCGCTCTTACCAATAATCTCGTAGTTGAGGGTCAGGCGTGAACGGCGAAGTTGTGGAAGGATATCATCGGCCAGGGTGCGATAGACGGTAGAGATGTTCTTGATTTCACGTTCACGCTCCTCGGGGTCGGAATACATCGACAGCACACGCAGAATCAATTCTTTGTCCTGAATGTTCGACTTCGACACGAGCTCCTGGAAGCCTTCCCAATCCTGTGCGGTGTAGCGGGTGTCAATGTCGGCATCGATATTGCTCTTCTTCAGGTTCTTCTCAATCAGCGCCGCAGTGTTGTCCTGACGCTTCTCTGCCAATCCTCTGTTCAGGTTGACGCCACCGTCGGGAGATGCGTATGAAGAAATCTCGATGTTGCTGATACGCTGGTTGGAGGTAGCATCCACATCCTTCACCTCGTTGGTAAAGTTATTGGCAGCTCCCATCTGGTTAGAGCGGATGTTGGCCTGCTGGATCAGGAACATGATTTGCTCCTCGCGCTTGTCCTTGATGATACGCTGGAATGCATCAGCACCCAACGAAACATTGGCATTCTCTATGGTCTTGCCCACCAACTCTGAGGTGGCAATCACACCATCGGCCACCTTGACGGAGGGGATGCTCATTACCTTGTTGCCCATGCGTACCAGGAAGTCGAGGTAGAGTTCGCTCTTTGCCATCTCAGGACGGTAGTCGAATGAGGTGCGAAGAGTATAGTTGCCTCCCATCTGGTAGTTGATGGTCTGGTAGTTGGCTTCCACCTTCTCGCCCTGGAAGGTAGCAGTCTGTCCCTTGGCCTCGCCACCTTGCCAGCGCAATACGGGAGTGACCTCAACGATGGCTTTCTTATTGAAGTATTTCTCAGGGAACTTACCGGTGATGGTCGCAGGCACTTGTCCGCCCACAGCCTCGAGTACCTGTGGCGTCACGGTGAAGTATTCGGGTGAAAGCTCACCCATCTTGCTGGCACATGATGTGAGCACTGCCAGCAGTGTTACTACTAATGATAATTGTACTTTTCTCATAATTTATGTCTGTTTTTTATTGTACAAGCACAAAGATAATCAACAAAAGTGTAAATAGTACACATTTGTCATATTTTAAGGCTGATTAACTTTATTTTTTTCTGCGTAACTGATGTTGCGGGGGTGATGACCAATAATTTCTGCCCGCAGCATAGAGCGGTCTATGTGTGTATAAATCTCGGTAGTAGCGATGGATTCATGCCCCATCATGGCCTGTATGGCTCGCAGGTTGGCACCTCCTTCTAACAAGTGGGTGGCAAATGAGTGACGGAAGGTGTGCGGACTGATGGTTTTCTTGATGCCTGCCTTTTCGGCCAGCTCCTTGATGAGGTGAAACACCATGATGCGTGAGATGTTCTTGCCCCAACGAGCCAGAAAGACAAAATCTTCGTAGCCCTCCTTGATTTTGCCGCCAATGCGGTCTTCGAGCCACCAGTTGATTTCTTGTATGGCCCGCTGGCTGATGGGTACGAGCCGTTGTTTACTGCCCTTTCCCTCCACCTTGATGAACCCCTCATCGAGGTATAGGTCCGACAACTTGAGGTTGCACAGCTCACTCACTCGCAGTCCGCAACTATAGAGCGTTTCCAGTATGGCACGGTTGCGTTGCCCCTCGTTCTTGCTCATGTCCACCATGTCGATGATGCGGTCAATCTCCTCAACGGTCAGTACTTCGGGTAACTTAAACCCTATCTTGGGTCCCTCTAACAACTCGGCAGGATCGTCTTTGCGGTAGTCAGCGATGACCAGAAACTTGAAAAAAGACTTCACCCCACTCAGGATGCGAGCTTGCGAGCGAGGGTGAATGCCCACGTCATGCAGTCCTGCCATAAAGTGCTGCAGATTCTCTAACGTCACCTCCAGAGGGTCAATCTCTGCCGTGTCAAGGTAGTGTAGCAGCTTCTCCAAGTCGGTCAGATAGGCATCATACGTGTTGGGCGACAGGTTCTTCTCCAACTTCAGGTATTGGGTATATTCTTTGATAATGGCACTTCTGCCACGAATGCTCTTCGGTATGTTAGCTGTTTTTTTCAAAATATGCACTATCTTTAAATAACATAGGCTTCGCCTCAACAATTAATAGACTATATTATAGTTTTGCTGAATTTTGTCGCAATTCAGCAATAAATACAAGTATTTATGTTTTCGGTGCTCCAAAATTTGTTTCTGTCTTAGGCTTGCACTATCTTTGCAAAGATATAAAATAATTTGGTATGAAAATACAAATAATCAACGGACCTAACATAAATTTGTTAGGTAAGCGCGAACCGGGTATTTATGGCAATCAGTCGTTCGAAGACTACCTGCAGGCTTTGAAGCAGCGTTATCCCGATGTTGAGATAGCTTATTATCAGTCTAATTGTGAGGGCAACCTCATTGACAAACTGCAAGAGGTGGGCTTCGATGTCGATGGCATCATCCTCAATGCTGGTGCCTATACCCATACTTCCATCGCGCTGCAAGATACTATCCGTGCCATTGAGGCTCCTGTAATAGAGGTGCATATCAGTAATGTGCATGCTCGTGAGGAATTCCGACATAAGTCCATGATTTCTTGTGCCTGCAAAGGTGTCATCCTGGGCTTTGGACTTGATTCTTACCGACTTGCTCTCGAAGCACTTTTAAATTGACAATTGACAATTAAGCCTTGAGGCGAAAAAACTCTTATCGTTGAATATCGAAGATTAATTCTCAATTCTCAATTCTCAATTTTCAATTCTCAATGGATATAGACAGTTATATTGGCGGGCATATCGACCCTGAAGGAGATTATTTGAGCAAGCTGTATCGAGAAACCCATTTGCAGCTGCTCTACCCTCACATGGTGTCAGGTCATTTGCAAGGTCGCATCCTGAAGATGCTGACGCATATGGTGAACCCTAAGAATGTGCTGGAAATAGGTACCTATAGTGGGTATTCTGCTCTTTGTATGGCAGAAGGCTTGCCCAAGGATGGAAAGATTTATACCATTGAGATTAACGATGAGCAGGAGGAATTCACTCGCCCGTGGTTCGACAACTCCCCTTATGCCCACCAGATAGAGTTCATCATCGGCGATGCCATGCAGTTGGTTCCTACCTTAGGCGTGACTTTCGATATGGCTTTCGTTGATGGCGACAAGCGTCGCTATCTCGACTTCTACGAGTTGGTGCTGGCTCATCTTCGTCCAGGTGGTTATATTCTGGCCGACAATACCTTATGGGGTGGTCATGTTACTGATGAACATGTACGCGAGAGCGACCTACAGACACAGGGTATCCTGCATTTCAATGATTTTGTGGCGAAAGACGATAGGGTGGAGAAGGTGATACTGCCCTTGCGTGACGGCCTGACCATTATACGAAAGAATGATTCTTAAACAATGAAAGGACTGCCCATTAAACGAACCGCGATATCCAGTGTGTTAGCCTTTGTGCTCAACATCATCCTGGTATATGTTGTCTATGCCCTGTGCCGAGTGGTGTATGTTTGCGAGAACTGGAGTACTTTTTCCGAGGGCTTCTCAGCCTTGTCCATTCCCAAGCTGATTCATGGTAGTTGGATTTTCGACAATGCCGGCATCATCTACACCAACCTGCTCTATGCCGTTCTTATGCTCTTGCCTTTTCACCTCAAGGAGCGAGACGGTTGGCAAACAGTGGCCAAATGGGTGTTCATGGTCTTCAACAGCTTGGCGGTGGTGGTCAACCTGGCCGATGCCGTCTATTTCAAATACACAGGTCGCCGTACCACGACAACGGTGTTTCAGGAGTTCAGTCATGATGACAACCTAGGCGGCATATTTGGTGCGGAACTGTTGAACCATTGGTACTTGGTACTCATTGTCATCGGCATCATTGTTGCAATGTATTACCTCTATGTCAAGCCCACAGGTCAGCTTAGGCTCACCGCCATCCCTCAGTATGTTAAGTACTACCTCCTTCATCTGGTATGTTTCGTGGCATTCATCCCCTTGGCCGTGTTTGGCATACGTGGCGGTCTTACAAGAGCCGTTCGTCCCATCACCATCAGCAATGCCAACCAATACGTCAACCGCCCCACCGAAGCGGCCATCGTACTGAACACACCTTTCTCGATGATTCGTACCATTGGCAAGAATGTATATAAGGACCCCAAA